>CBRAFL010000041.1:0-23095 GCA_967755055.1 uncultured bacterium | reverse complement strand
ACCTTACAAACGCAGCGTCTTGTCAAGAGTTAAGACGTGACCCCTTTCGGCTGTTCGCCCCCTTCGGCGGTTCGCTGTGCAACGGGCGGTGAAGGCGGCAGCGATCGCCGGCGGGCTGGACAAGCGTGTCACACCGCATGTGCTGCGGCATTCGTTTGCGACGCATCTGCTGGAAAGCGGCGTGGACATCCGAACCGTGCAAGATCTGCTGGGGCACGAGAAAATCGAGACGACGCAGATTTATCTCCACGTGATGCAGAAGCCGGGACTGGGCGTACGGAGTCCGTTGGATGTGTTGATGTAGCCGGAAAGCGGAAAGCTGTAGGCGATAGGCTGAAAGCTGAGGCTAAGAGCTGAGAGATCGGAATCGGAACGGAACACCGCACCGTAACCGGTGCGGCTACGGCGGAGGCGGGCGGAAATTGGAGCTGACGGGAAGTCGGAAAAAAAGGCGGATGTTCACCACAGAGACACGAAGACACGAAGACGGATCGAACCGTGGAAGAAGTCGGAAGGTGGTGGAGTCAGAAAAATGGGGTCAGAAATATAGAACTGAATCCTGACACCGCACTTCGGCTTGGCGTTTCCGGTAGGTTCACGCCAGTATCTTTCTGCCCCCATTTTTCTGACTCATCATTTCGGATGGCCGATGCGATCGCGAATTCGCTGGGTGGTTTCTCAACATTCAGCTTTCAACCGTGTCGCTCTGTGAAAACCGCATCGTAACCGATGCGGCTACGCTCAGCTTCAGTCGCGTTCCCCCACGGCTCGTCGGGACGACTCGCCCTACCTTTCGATGGCGTTGATTCGGCGCACAGTGGAGGGACCGGCTCTGTCCGGTCCGCGAAGACTGTGGTTTCCGCTTTAAGGCCGGACGACACGGATGCGCCAGAGGCACACAGGAGCTTGCTCACCTCTGACGAGTCGTCTCTCCGCCATTATATCTCAGCAGGCATGGAGGCCTGCCGCCACGGGCGTTTCGGCTCTTCCGATCACGCCTCGCGCAACCCAGAACAGCGCGCCCGGCGGTCACGCTCTTCCTCAGAGGGTGTTTGGGAGTCGTCGGTCTGCGGATCGATCTGAATCGCTCACACCAACTCGCATTTTCCTCCGGCGCACGCGGCCACTTCTTTTAGTGCGGTTTCATCACTCGCTTCGCGGAGCGCGGTGTAGTCGACCTGAACGTATTTGAGACGGTTCCAGCGCGTCGCGTCGTCGTCGGTGATGACGGCTTCGCGGGGTGCCTGCGCATAACGCTTGTCACCGTCGTGTCCGAGCAGAGCCACGCCGGTGAAATTTGCCCGGTGCTGCCAGATGAAATCGCCGATCGCATTCCATTCCTCCTGCTTCACGGTGCATGTATTCGAAACGTTGTGATGCAGGCCGGGCGAACGCGTCGCGGGCGCTTCGCCAGCAAGGACCCAGTGCTGTTGCACGAGCTGCACGAATTGCAGAAACTCAACCGCGCCGATTTCCTCGCGCAGGATTGCGTTGGGCGCCGCCTCCACCGGAAAGGTGATGACGTCATCCGTCTCTGGACGGTAAACCGAGGCTTCGGTCATGTGCGGATTGAGCGCGCGAAAATGCCGATAGACGGGATCGTGCCGGTTCGCCTGCACCCGGCGAAAATAATGTCGCGCGTGGTGCGGATGAATGCCAGACGCCGCGCCCAGCAACAACGACGCGGTACCTTCTGGTTTAACGCAAGTCACGCGCGCGGCAGAGCGAATTCCAATCGCCGCCGCCACAAGTTCATTCGTCGCCCGGCAAAGTCGTGCGCCGCGTTCGAGCACCGCCGGGTCGAACAGAATTTGCGGATTGTCCATGAACCCGCAGATCGAAACACCGAGTAGCGCGTCGCGTTCATTCAGGTAGCGCGTCACTGGTCCAAGATACGGGATATCGGTGTAGGCTGCCTGTAACGTTCCGACGACCGCGGCGTGAATGCACGCGACAAAAAAATCGTCGGCGCTCTCCAACGCTGCGCCATTGATCGTGCTGAGATTGCACATCTGCCAGCCGGAGAGTCGCGTGTCCGACGCCAGATGTCCCTCGTAGCCCAACTCACGCAGCCGGTTGGCTTCCGCTTCCTCGAGTGGTTCGGAAATGACCGGATGCAGCCCGATTTCGCAGCAAGGGTTGCAGCCGTGATCGGGATGATCGGCGAAATAAAAGCCGGGCTCGCCAAATTCTTTTTGCGCGTTGAAAAGGCGACGAAACACCGCGTCGTCAGTCGACGAGCGCGATAGCACCGCGGAGTTGTTCGACGCCGAGCGTTGCGGATGTTTTTCGAACCAGTTGCCGGTTTTCGCATCCATCATCTCTTCATCGTCCGGAGAAAAAAGACAGATTGTCGCTGAACGCCGGATACCGCCGCTGAGCACGGAGCGCGCGATGAACATGCAGACATCATAGACCTCGAGCGGACGCAGCTTGCGTCCGCCTGCTCCGCGCAGGACCGCCTCGACGTCGAGCAACGCAGCTTTGAGTGGGAGATGCCCGGGCGCTTTGCCGCCGGAAGTAGCGAGTGGTTTTCCGCGGGAACGAATCGCGGAGAAATTAAACTCCGCTTTGAAATCCTCGAGATAGCTCAGCAAGAGGACGTGCAGCGCATCGGCCCAGCCCTCGATGGTGTCGCTGATCGCATGGTGCACCACCGCGAGTTCGAACTCGTCGCCGCGGGTGGGGAGGGCGGGCAGTCGATCGACGTGGTGGCGTTGCACGGAAAATCCACAGCCCGTGCCGGCGAGTAACAGGAAAAAATATTCGCGGAAAAACTCCGGGCGATCGGCTGCACTGAAGGAGCAATTGAAGAGCCGGGCGTGATTGCGGAGAATGGCCTGACCACCAAATTGCAGGGAACGCATCGAGGGCAGGATGCGTTTTTCCGCGACGGCGCGGAAGGCGCGTTGGATCAGCTCGCCGACAGTGACGTTGGAAAGCCATTCATCGAGCAGACGACGATCGGCCGGCTCGGCTGGCGTGAGCGAGGACTTTCCTTCGATCCGACACTCAAGTCGTCGTTGAAAAAAATCCAGATGCATGGACTCCACGCGTTGCGCGGCTTCGGAAAATGATTCGCGCCGGCCAAGATCGGCGCGGAAGCGCGCGTATTTCGCACAGGCGATATGGTCGGCAAGGCCGTTCTCCGCGTAGTGCTGCAATCGTTGCGTCGCCTGTCGCTCGCGATAAATGATGTAGCTTCGCGCGACAGCCCATTCGCCCTCGGCGGCAATCGCTTTTTCGACGGTGTCCTGAATTTGCTCGATCGTGGGGCTGCGGTGTTGGCGGTAAATCAACTCGAGCGTCCGGGTCACACGGGCGGTGATCGCCATCGCTTTCAGAAACGTGTCGAGATCGATCCCGTAGAGCGCGGCGGCGTTGTCGCGGTGGGGATTTGGAGCGGCACCGTGTTTCACCTCGTAAAAGGCGAGGGCGATGGCGCGCGTAATTTTCGCGGCATCCCATGGCACAGCGGTGCCATCCCGTTTGACGACCAACCGGTCTTCGGCGGGCGCCGTATCCTGGACCTGGTGACGTGAGTTGAACTTGGCGAGGAGGGAGGTATGAGGGGGCACGATGGTGAGAAGTTCGGAGATAGTAATCCCGCGCGTCGCAAAACGCTTTGATCTGGATCAAGTCTCTCGCAATAAAACGCGCGGATCATTTCGAACTTTGAGAATCGTCGATCGCTGCGCCACGTGAATTCGTGCGCATGAATTGGCATTTTGCGGTTTGTTCGGTTTTGCCGTCTGAACCGTAACGATGCAGCCTCTGCCGCAAAACGCGTTTCGCCGGTGACGGGAAGAAACAGTGGCGGAGGGACCGGCTCCGTCCGGTCCGTTGGTCGGGTGATTCCGCTTCGCAGGCCCGGACGACACGGAGGTCGTCCCTCCATCGAAGCAGCTGGTTCCTATGAGTTGAATGGGTCCGGCTTAGTCGAACGGTGGCGGAGCGGACACGACAAGAAATGCACGACTGTGGGCAAGGTCCGCGGAGCCGCGGGCGAGCGCTACCGCTAAAGTAGAACTTGGACGTCTCGTGAGATATTTAATGATAAAATTCCATCGCTCCGCCGGAGCCCGGCGCGAGCGCGTCCTGTAAATTCGTGCCCTTTTCCATTTGTAAGACTTTCGACTTCGAGAGCGGTCACATCCTTTCGAAGCACGGCGAGAAATGTCGCTTTCCCCATGGACACAGCCGTCGCGTGGAGGTCGTCCTATCCGCAGATCAACTCGATGGGAATGACATGGTCTGCGATTTCCAGATCATCAAACGCTTGTTGAAGGATTTTCTGGACGGCTGGGACCACGCGTTGTGCCTCAATACGGATGATCCGAATTTCGCTTTCTACCAGTGCACCTATGGGACGCGGATCATACCCTTCACGCGGACTGACCCCACGAGTGAGGTGATGGTCAAAACGATCTTTGCCGAACTGAAACGATGCCTCTCTGAGGCAGAAACAAATCCTGCGACCGCGGGTGAAATTCAACCCGGCGTGCGCCTCGAACGCGTACGTTTGACGGAGACCGCGTCCAGCTGGGCGGAATATTCCGAGTAGGCGAGCCTACCCCGCTCACGGATACAACCATTGCTCCCGCCACTGCCCGTTTTCCTGCACATGCACCTTGCGCTCATGCCGACGGAAAGGTTTTTGCGACCAGAATTCAATGCGGTCGGGCATCACGCGATAGCCGGACCAATACGGCGGACGCGGCACCGCGCCGAAAGGAAAACGCAACGCGTACGAGGCGCACGCCCGCTCGAGATCGAAGTATCCCTCCATCGGCGTAGACTGCTTCGAAGCCCACGCGCCCAGTTGACTGAGCCGTGGCCGCGTGGCGAAATAGGCGTCGGCTTCGGCGTCGGTGACGCGTTCGGTTCGGCCACTCACTCGAACCTGCCGTCCGATGCGGTTCCAATAAAAACACAGCGCCGCTTTCGGGTTGGTCGCGAGATCGGCGGCCTTGGGGCTTTCGAGATTTGTATAAAAAACAAAACCGTGATCATCGGCGTGTTTGAGGAGCACCATGCGCACGGTTGGGCTGCCGTCAGTGTCGCTGGTGGCGAGCGCCATCGCGGTCGGCTCGGGCTCGCCACTGCGAGTGGCGTCGTCGAGCCACGTGGTGAATTGAGCAACGGGGTTGATCATGGCGTTGTGCGTGAGGAAATGATGAAGCCGAGCAGGCGGACAGCGTTTCGGCGCGGACGTTGATCTTGGTCAATCCACCGAGGAGCCGAACCAGTTATCATATTTCATGGAGCAAAACGGAAAAGAACAACGCAAGCCTCCCTTGATCATTCAAGGGGGAATGGGAATTGGTGTATCGAATTGGAAGCTCGCTCGTGCGGTTTCGAAATGCGGACAACTCGGTGTGGTGTCGGGCACCGCGCTGAATTCGATTCTGGTTCGACGGCTGCAACTGGGGGATCGAGATGGCAGCATGCGACGCGCGCTCGCGCACTGTCCGCTGCAGGAGGCGGCGCGCGGAATTGCGGAGCGATATTTTGTCGAGGGCGGAAAATCACCCGCGCAGCGTCATCGTATGCCGCCTGTTTATTCGCAGAGTCCTTCATACGACTTAATCGAGCTCACGGTGGTGGCGAATTTCGCGGAGGTTTTTCTGGCAAAGGAAGGTCATGACGGAATCGTCGGCATAAATTTGCTGGAGAAAATTCAGTTGCCGACGCTCGCGTCACTGTTCGGAGCGATGCTTGCCGGCGTGGATTACGTGCTGATGGGAGCGGGCATCCCGCGCGCGATTCCGGGTGTGCTCGACCAACTCGCCGCTTGGGAAAAAGTGGAGCTGAAGTTGGCGGTGGAGGGCTCACCGGCCGGGCGAGATCACACGGTGAAGTTTGATCCGGCGGTATTTTTTTCGGAGCCCAGACTGACTTTGCGGCGTCCGCTTTTTTTGGCGATTGTGTCGTCGGCAACTCTCGCGATGACGCTGGCCCGCAAATCGAACGGGCGAGTGGATGGATTTGTCGTCGAAGGTTTATCGGCGGGCGGTCACAACGCGCCTCCGCGTGGCGGCATGCAGTTGAGCGAGCGCGGCGAGCCGATTTACGGCCCGCGCGATCTGCCGAATCTGGAAACGATTCGCGGCCTCGGACTGCCTTTTTGGCTGGCGGGCTCTTATGCGTGTGCGGACAAACTTCGCGAGGCGGTCGCGGCGGGAGCGACGGGCGTGCAGATCGGAACGGCGTTCGCGTTCTGCGAAGAATCGGGATTGTTGGAAGAATTGAAACAGGCGGTGATTCGCCAGCAGAGGGAAACGGGCACGGTTGAGGTGCGCACGGATCCGCGCGCGTCGCCGACGGGATTGCCGTTCAAAGTAGTTTCGTTGGACGACACCGTTTCTGCGCAGGCGGTTTATCAAGAGCGTAAACGGATTTGCGACATGGGGTATTTGCGGCAGCCCTACGAGCGGCCGGACGGCACGCTGGGTTATCGTTGCCCGGCGGAACCGGAGGATGTTTTCGTGAGCAAGGGTGGAAAACCGGAAGACGCCGAGGGGCGAAAGTGTCTGTGCAACGGCTTGTTTGCCGCGATCGGTTTGGGCCAGACCACCGAGGGCACACGCCACGAACCGCCAATCGTCACCGCGGGGGAAGACGTCGCTGACATCGGGCGTTTTTTTACGGAGGGAAAAACATCGTACTCTGCGGCTGACGTGCTCCGGCTGTTGTTGGTCAAAGGAGCTCTCGCTTGATTCACGTCAACGAATCCAGCCGTATCGCTTGCGTCCGCACGTGAGCGGGAAAGCTTCATGGGTATGACTGATATTGAAACGAAAGCGGACGTGCGCCGTCTGGTGGATGAGTTTTACGGAGCGATTCGCGAAGATGCGCTGCTCAATCCGATTTTCACGGACGTGGCGCAGGTGGATTGGACGCACCACCTGCCGAAAATGTATGAATTCTGGAACGGCCTGATTCTAGGTGAGCCGGGCTATTCGGGTCAGCCGTTTCCGCCGCACGTCGTGCTTCCAGTCGGACGCGAGCATTTCGCGCGCTGGCTCGAACTCTTTCGCGCGACCGTGGATCGCAACTTCTTGGGCGTGCATGCGCAGCGAGCCAAAGACGCCGCGGGCAGCATCGCGCACACGTTCGCGATGCGTCTGGGTTTGATCGATCCGATGGCAGGGAAGCTGTTGTGACGGAATCGTAGGTGGCGCGCTCGCCGCGCAACGGTTTGTCTTCAAAATACTCGGAGGGTGGACCGCTAACGGGATCTGCCAATGGCCGATCCTTATATCACCCCTGTGGCTGATCGCCTCCGGAGTACGTGGCTGCGGTTTGTCATTGCGAAGGAGGTTTACCGACTGCGGCAATCCATCCCCGTGGTTGAGCCACCGGAGGAACGATCGCGGTTCCACAATGGTAGGGCGTGGGCTCCGACCCGCCTGGGCAGGTCAGGGACCTTGCCCTACTCCAATACCACTGTGCTTGGTGCCCTCTCGTGATGGCAGGGAGGCGTGCATTGCTATCACCATCTAGAGCGCTCCGTGGATTGCCGCAGTCGGTAAACCTCCTTCGCAATGACAAACCGGTGTGTTGATTTATCCGCGTTTGAGGGCTTGGACTCGTCATCTCACAAGCCGCGCCTCGCAATAGACAAGATATGCGCAGCGCACTTTCTGCGTTCTGGCAAAATGGGCGTGCCCAATCGGGTTTCCCCCTTTTTGCCCATGTCGAATTCGGCCTCCACTCCCGCTTTTGTCACGTGCGACGCCAATGAGGCGGTCGCGTCCATCGCTTATCGGCTGACCGAGTTGGTCGCGATTTATCCGATCACACCGTCGTCACCGATGGCAGAATCTTGCGACGAGTGGGTTGCCGCCGGAAAACCGAATCTCTGGGGCGAAGTTCCGCGCGTGGTCGAAATGCAATCGGAGGCGGGTGTCGCTGGCGCGGTGCACGGTGGGCTGCTCGGCGGCGCATTGACGACGACCTTTACGGCGTCGCAAGGGCTGTTGTTGATGATTCCCAACCTCTACAAAATCGCAGGCGAACTGCTGCCGTTCACGATGCACGTGAGTGCTCGCGCGCTCGCGGCCCAGGGGCTTTCGATTTTCGGCGATCATCAAGATGTGATGGCCTGCCGCGCGACGGGCTGCGCGTTGTTGTGCAGTAACTCTGGACAGGAAGCCCATGACCTCGCGCTCGTCGCCCACGTGGCGAGCCTGCGTGCGCGCGTGCCGTTCATCCATTTCTTCGACGGGTTTCGGACTTCGCACGAGGTTTCAAAACTTTCGCTGATGTCCAATGACGATCTTCGCGCGATCATTGACGAGAAGGACATTGCGTCCTTCCGCGCACGCGCGATGACGCCGGACAAACCGACGCTGCGGGGCACCGCGCAAAATCCCGACGTGTATTTCCAGGGACGTGAGGCAGTGAATCGCTTCTACGACGCGCTGCCGACGATCGTTCAGTCGGCGATGGACAAGGTCGCTGCCACGACGGGCCGCGCGTACCACCTTTTTGATTACCACGGCCATCCTGAGGCAGAGCGCGTCCTGGTCGCAATGGGCAGCGGGATCGAGACGATTGTTGAAACGGTCGACTGGCTGATCGCGAAGGGAGAGAAGGTCGGCGTCGTCGCTGTTCGGCTGTTCCTGCCGTTTCACGTGAAGTCGTTCCTCGCGGCGCTGCCAAAAACGGTCAAGGCGATCGCCGCGCTGGATCGCACGAAAGAGCCGGGCTCGATCGGTGAACCGCTTTACCTGAATGTCCTCGCCGCAATCGCGGAGGGCCGCTCGGGCCTTGCGGGTTCTCCGCGAGTCATCGGCGGCCGCTATGGACTCGGCTCGAAAGAGTTCACGCCCGGCATGGTGCGCGCGGTGTTTCACCACCTCGCGCAGTGGGAGCCGCGTAATCATTTCACGGTCGGCATCCTCGACGATGTTACCGGTACGTCGCTGCCGTTTGATGCTGAGTTCGATCTCGAAGCGGCGGATGTGCGGCGCTGCGTTTTCGTCGGCTTAGGCGCAGACGGCACGGTCGGGGCGAACAAGAATTCGATCAAGATCATCGGCGAACAGACCGCGAATTTTGCGCAGGGCTACTTCGTCTACGACTCGAAGAAATCCGGCTCGATCACGACGTCGCACTTGCGCTTTGGTCCGCGGCCGATTCGCGCACCGTATCTGATTCGGCAGGCGGATTTCGTGGCGTGCAGTCAGTTTAATTTCGTCGGTCGCACCGACGTGCTGCGCTACGCGGCGAGCGGCGCCATCGTGTTGCTCAACTCCTCTTATGGTCCGCAGGAAACCTGGAAAAAACTTCCGCGCGAATGGCAGAACACGCTGATCGCAAAAAAACTCCGGCTCTTCGTGATCGACGCGACCTCGGTTGCGCAGGCGAGTGGGATGGGGCGGCGTACGAACACGGTGTTGCAGACGTGTTTCTTCGCGCTCTCCGGCGTGCTGCCACAGCAGGACGCGATTAAACAAATCAAAAAAGCGATCGATAAAACTTACGGCCGGAAGGGCGAGCAGATCGTGAGGATGAACTATGCTGCGGTTGATGCCGCGCTCGCCGGTTTGCAGGAAGTGCAGATCCCGGCCGAAATCGATTCCGATTCAGTGGGCACGGTTCCGCCAAGTTATGCGGGTGCGCCGGAGTTCGTTCAAAAAGTCACCGCGCGCCTTCTCGCCGATGAAGGTGATCTCATGCCGGTGAGCGCAATGCCGCTCGACGGTTGCTGGCCAACCGGCACGACGCGCTTCGAGAAACGCAATATCGCGCTCGAGATTCCCGCGTGGGACGCATCCATTTGCATCCAATGTAATAAGTGCGCCCTCGTCTGTCCGCATGCCGCGATTCGCGCGAAGTTTTTCGATCCCGTCGCGCTCGCGGGTGCGCCGGCTGATTTCCTTTCGACGCCTTTCCGCTCGAATGAATTTCCCGGGCAGCGCTACACCATTCAAGTCGCGCCGGAGGATTGCACCGGTTGTTCACTCTGCGTTCAGGTGTGTCCGGCGAAGGACAAGACGAATCCGCGCCACAAAGCGATCGACATGGTGCCGCAGCCGTCGCGTCTCATGGCCGAGCGCGCGAATTGGGATTTCTTCGAGAAGCTTCCCGATCCCGATCGCACGCGGATCGACGTCACTTCCATCAAGAGCACGCAATTTATGACGCCGCTCATCGAGTTTTCCGGCGCATGTGCGGGTTGCGGAGAAACGCCGTATCTCAAGTTGCTCACGCAGCTCGTCGGCGATCGTCTTCTCGTGGCCAACGCCACCGGCTGTTCCTCAATCTACGGCGGAAATCTGCCGACCACGCCTTATTGTTCCAACAAGGAAGGCCGGGGTCCCGCGTGGGCGAATTCACTTTTTGAGGACAACGCTGAATTCGGTCTCGGCCTGCACCTCGCCGTTGAGCAGCGCGCGCGCACCGCTCGTGAATGTCTTTCGCGACTCGTTGCGCGGGTAGGGCCGGAACTCACGCAAGCTTTGCTCGGTGCCGACCAGTCGAACGAGGCTGGGATTGCAGCGCAGCGAGCGCGAGTGCTCGAACTCCGCGAGGCGTTGCGGCCGCTCGATAGTGTTGATGCGCGCCGGCTCCGCGAGCTGGCGGATGACCTTGTGAAAAAGTCCGTTTGGATCGTCGGCGGCGACGGCTGGGCCTACGATATTGGATACGGCGGACTCGATCACGTACTCGCTTCCGGCGCGAACGTGAAGGTGCTGGTCCTCGATACCGAGGTGTATTCCAACACCGGTGGGCAGGCCTCGAAATCCACGCCGATGGGCGCGGTGGCGAAGTTTGCTTCCGGCGGAAAGGGGAGTGCGAAAAAAGATCTCGCGCTGATCGCCATGCAATACGGCCACGTGTACGTCGCTCGCGTCGCGTTCGGCGCGAAGGACGCTCAGACGCTCAACGCGTTTCGTGAAGCGGAAAGTTACAATGGCCCCGCGCTCATTATCGCGTACTCGCACTGCATCGCCCACGGATTCCCGCTGCATCTCGGACTCGAGCAGCAAAAACTCGCGGTCGATTCCGGTTACTGGCCGCTCTTCCGTTACGACCCTCGCCTCGTGGAAAAAGGCGAGGTTGGACTCAAGCTCGACTCCGGTCCGCCCAAGGTTGCGCTGGAAAAATTCACGGCGAACGAAACACGGTTCGGCATTCTTAAGAATATCGCGCCCGAACGCGCTGCCGAATTGGGCGCCAAGGCCCAGTCGCAAGTGCGATTGCACTACGCTCTCTACCAGCACCTCGCCGCGCCGGCTCCCGCTGCTGCCACGAATGGCCAGGCGCCGGCCGCGACGCCTCCACCGGTTGTGACAACACCGACCGTTGTGCCTCCGGTTTCACCTCAGCCGCAACCCGCCGCGCCATGAATCTCTCCACTCATTATCTCGGCCTGAAACTTTCCAATCCGTTTGTCGTCGGCGCGTCGCCTTTCTGCGACAATGTCTACGTCGCACGCCAGCTGCAGGATGCCGGGGCTGGAGCGGTGGTCATGCGCTCGTTGTTCGAGGAGCAAATCGATGCCGAGCAGCTCGCGTTGATGCACCACATCGAGTCGTCCGCCGAGAGTAACGCCGAGGCCACGTCGTATTTTCCGAGCTTCGCCGACTATCAGCTCACTCCTGATCAGTATCTTTACCAGATCGAACACCTCAAAAGTACACTCTCGATTCCAGTCATCGCGTCGCTCAACGGCTGTCGTCCCGGCGGCTGGACCGGCTACGCGAAACGCATGGAATCCGCGGGCGCGAGCGCGATCGAGCTCAACCTTTATCAACTCGTCACAGATCCCGAGATCGATGCCAGCCAGGTCGAGGCCGACATGCTGGCGACGGTCGGTCTCGTTGCCACCTCGGTGAAAATTCCGGTTGCGGTGAAACTTTCGCCCTTTCACTCGTCGCCAGCGCAGTTCGTGCGTGCACTCGAAAACGCCGGTGCCCGGGGCGTTGTTTTGTTCAATCGCTTTTATCAACCCGATTTCGACACCGAGGAACTGGAAGTGGTGCCACAGCTCAAGCTGTCCGATCCGTCTGAGTTGCTGCTGCGCTTACGCTGGCTCGCAATCATCTCGCCACACGCGCGTGGCTCGCTCGCGGCCACCGGTGGCATTCACGCCACGGATGGCGTGATCAAGGCGCTTCTCGCCGGGGCGCATGCCGTCCAGGTTGTATCCGTTTTGCTGAAACACGGCCCTCGCTTCCTCTCGACTCTGGTCGACGGCCTGACGATTTGGATGCATGAGCACGGCTACAAAACCGTTGACGAGTTTCGCGGTGCAATGAATCTGCGCCGCTGTCCCGATCCCGCGGCGTTCGAGCGCGCGAACTATCAGCGCATTTTGCAAAGCTGGAAGGTTTAAGCGCAGGAGCGGCGCGAAACCGCCGTGGCGCTTCCGCCGTCCGCGTTTCTCGTGTCAGATATCCTTTTCTCAAACCCGGCGAATCCTAATCCCAAATACGCCTGGGCCACGGTGCCGCGCGAGCTGCCAGCAAAGCGCGTCGCAGCGGAGCGTGTTGTCGATTTTTTGGAGATCTACGCCCGGTATGACGAAGCGACCGTGCGCGCGCAGGCGAATCGCTGCATCCAGTGTCCTCACCCGCTCTGCATCGAAGGTTGCCCGCTGACCAATCGCATTCCGGAATGGCTCGCGCTGGCGGCGCTGGGGCAGTTTCTCGAAGCGGCGGCAGTTTCCCGCTCGACAAGTAATCTGCCCGAAATCTGTTCGCGGGTTTGCCCACAGGAGCGGCTGTGCGAGGGCGCGTGTATTCTCAATGGCAAGTCGGAGCCGGTGGCCATTGGCGCGATCGAGCGTTTCATCAACGACTACGCCTTCGATCACCATGCGGTCGAAGTCGTGCACACGGCGCCGAACGGTTTTAAAGTCGCGGTCATCGGCTCCGGGCCAGGTGGCCTCGCGTGCGCCGATGAACTCGCGCAACTCGGCTACGACGTGACGATCTTCGAATCGCTCTTGGTTCCGGGCGGTCTGCTGGTGAACGGGATTCCCGCGTTCAAACTCGAAAAGCACATCGTTGAGCGGCGTATCGACCTGCTCGCAAAACGAGGCGTCAAATTTCGGCTCGGTGTACGAGTGGGCTGGGATGTGTCGCTGGCGGATTTGCGACGTGAATTTTCGGCGGTGTTTCTTGGCGTCGGTGCGCAACGACCGAAAGCGATTGATATTCCCGGAGGAAAACTTCCAGGCGTCATGGATGCTCTGCCGTTTCTCATTCAGAAAAATGTCTCAGCGCCGGTTGATGACGTCCCACTGATTGATGTCGCGGGAAAACGGGTGGCGGTGCTCGGTGGCGGAGACACGGCGATGGACTGTCTGCGCACGGCGCTCAGATGTGGCGCGCGTGAGGTGGTGTGTCTTTATCGGCGCGATTTTGCGAACATGCCCGGCAGTCGGAAAGAATATGCCAACGCCCTCGAGGAAGGCGCGCGTTTCGAGTTTCTGGTGAACCCTGTGGAGATCAAAGCGGGCCCGGACGGCGCGGTGACAGAGGTGCATTGTGTGCGAATGGAGCTCGGCGCGGTCGACGCTTCGGGTCGTCGCAAACCACGACCGATCGCAGGATCCGAGTTCAACGAGCCGGTGGACGTTTTGCTCGTTGCGTATGGGTTTGATCCGGTGGCGTTCCCGCCCGAGAGCGAGTTTGCCGCGATCAAGGCGGACGATTGGGGCGGCTTGCGCGTAGACCAAAACCAGATGACAAGTTTGCCGGGAGTTTTCGCCGGAGGAGACACCGTGCGCGGCCCGAGTCTCGTGGTACATGCGGTGCGCGATGCGAGGAAAGCGGCGCAGGGGATTCATCGGTTCCTCAATGCGCCAGCGTAGTCAGAATCGTTCTCATTCTCGTACTCGTTCTCGCAGTCCGAAAATCCGAGAGAACGAGAAGGATTACGAGAACGAGAATGAGATGCGCGGAATCGACTGTGACGTGCCGCAGCGCGATCACGACTTTTTAGGCAGTCGGTTTTTTTTGGCTGACTGGGTCAGACCGAGGTAGTTTTCGCGAGTGACAACATTGCGCCCGCTTTTCTTTTCGAGTTCTCGACGAGCGTTGCCCGCTACGGTGCCGCCTTCCTGCGCTGATTGTTGGTTTTCTGGAAAACCTTGAGCGTCCTGATTCCGCGCGATCTCGGTTGTAGCGGCTTCGCCCAGCATCGAGAAAATGAGTTCGAGATCAGTCATGTGATCGCGGAGATTCTCGCGTTTGAGACGCTTGAATTCGGCGTATTGCGTTGGGGTAAGGCCGAACGTAGCTTTCGAAATTTCCGCGGTGAGAATGGAATATTCGCGCTGCTCGCGTACACCGCGTTTCTTCCATTCGTCAGTGAGTTCGTCGCGAATGGCGATGGATCGCATCCGCTTTTCGATCCAACCATCGGAGTAGCCTTTGGCTTTGTAGAGGGCTCGGGTACGCTTCGTGGCGAGTTCGGGATCTTCAATTTCTTGAATGCGCTCGTAGCCGACTTTGGCGAGCCAGCGTTTAAAAGGTTCGGCTTTGGGGCTGGGGATCGACTGGATAAGACGGAAGATGCCCTCGGTATTCCAACATTGGAGTGCTTGTCGTCCGCCGGGTGTGTCGAACTCCAGGCCAAGGGGGGGGACAAGTTGTCCCCCCCCTTTGAAAGCTTCAGAAAGCGACAGGTCGCGTTTGCGGAGCTTCTTCAAGTAGTCGGATGGATTGACCGAGTCGGTGAGCGCGGCGACCACATCAATAATCACAAACCACCATTCGTTTTGGTGAATGATCCGACGGACTTCCTTGCGTTGGAACAGGGCGATGCGCGGAGCTGGATTCTGGGCGGAGTCGCTCATGATCGGATTCGTAGTTGATGAAGCCACCGGCGAGACCAAAAAAATCCGCCGTAGAAACTAGGCGGGGTACGACATCTGACGAAGCACCAGCGAGCAAGCGCAGAGGCGATCGATTCCGGCAAAAATTCTGATGAGTGAGGATAAGGGATGGTCTCGAAATACACGGGAGACAAGAAACCGCTAATGGGATCTGCCTGGGCAGATCCTTATATCGCCCTTCCGCCTGATCGGCTCCAGAATAAGTGATGGGGTCTGCTGATCGCAGACCGCGATCAGCGGGCTCCACCCAATTGAAGGTGCAGGCGACGGAGCGCGGCAGCGCGGAGATGGTCGCACTTGGTGCGGCCCTGAAGCGGAGCGAAGGGGTGACCGTTGCGGGTGCCCTTGGGCGTGGCGGTCACATTAGCCAAGAGCCACTGCATCAAGATTTCCCCATTGGGAAATCCCATTAGCGGTTCCACTCTGGGACTGGGATTTTTATTTTGTACCCGATCGCGTTAAAATAACTTCAGCAACAGCGAGGGCCAGACGCCGAATAGCACGATCAGGCCGGCAGCGGTGAGGAGTGTGAATCTCGCCACGATTGGTACTGCGATCGGAGTGGCATTCTTCTCCGGCGCGGCTACCAGAGCCTGTTTCAGAACGATCAGGTAGTAGTAGAGTGCGAGGGCACTCAGTGCGATCGCGAGGAAGGCGAGCCAGCCGGCCGGGCCGGCGAGTCCGCCGAGTTGGAGGGCGGCGGAAAAGACGGCGAATTTTCCGAAAAAGCCGGCAAGTGGCGGAATGCCGGCCAGCGACAGAATAAAAATCGCGAGGCTACCCGCGAGCAACGGCGAGCGCCGATATAATCCGGCGAGGTCGGTGATTTTCTGGCAGGGGCCCGAACGTTCAACCACTGCGATGACTCCGAATGCGCCGACGGTCGCCAGTCCATAGGTGGCTGCGTAGTAATAAAACGGTGACGCGCCGGCGCGGCCGACGACGATCACACCGAGCAGCAGCGCACCCGCGTGTGCGATCGCCGAGTAAGCGAGGAGCCGACGAATATTGCTCTGCGCGAGCGCGACAAAATTCCCGAGCAACATCGACGCAGCGGCGACGACCGCCACGGCCGGGAGCCAACCCGGTGCGTCATGCGTCGCCGACATTTTTCCCGCGACAGGACTGAGCCCGTGCCAGAACAGGCGAGCGAAGAGGGTGAAGCCGGCGAGCTTCGAAGCCGAGGCGATGAAGGCGGACGACGTGGTCGGCGCACCTTCGTAGACATCGGGTGCCCAGAGGTGAAACGGCGCTGCGGCGGCTTTGAAACCAAAGGCCACCAACACCATCACGAGCGCGACGACCAGCAGCGGACTCGATTGCAACATCGAGAGCTGATTTGAGATTTCCCGGAGTTCGATCGAACCGGTCAGTCCGTAGAGCAGACTGAAACCGAAAAGCAGAAACGCCGCGGCCGTTCCACCAAAGAGAAAATATTTAAGCGCGGCTTCCGCGGATTCGGGGCGTGATTTGTCGAAACCTGCCAGGACGTAGAGCGAGAGGCTTGCGAGCTCGAGCGCGAGAAATGCGAGCAACAGTTGCTGCGCGGCAGCCATCAACAGAAAACCGGTCGTTGCGAAAAGAATGATCGCGACCTGCTCGGCGGGATTGCGCGGCTTGGTCGCAGCCGTCGCGACGCCAAGCGTGAGTAGTGTCAACGCGAGTACACCGAGGCGCGTGGCGATCGCGAGTTTGTCGAGGATCAGCACACCGCCGAAGACTGAACCCGTTGGGCTGCTCCATACGCTCGCGCCGGCCGCCAGGACCGCCAGCGCGCCGATCAAGATCGCGAGAGCGAGACGTTGTTCGACGGTGCGGCGCCGGAAGATTGAGAGATCAAGTCCGAGCACGGCGATTGCGCCGATCACAAGCGACGTCTCGGGCCGCAGCGCGTGGAAGAGTCCGGCGTAGTCGGGGTTCATGGCGTGCCTCCTTTCAATATTGCCTGAAAGAGCGGCGACTGAAGCGCGGGGTTGATCCAGTTAAGCAGGAGATCGGGTTTTATTCCGATGAGCACGGTTGCGCCGAGGAGGAGCAACGTGCCGGCTTTCTCCGCGAGCGTGATCGGCAGGTAGGGCGTGACCGCCGGGCGCGCCGGATCTTCGATTTCGGTTTTCCCGAAAAAAGAAACTTGAATCGCGCGCAACGTGAAGGCTGCGGCGACGAGCACACCGATGGCGGCAAAGGCGGCCCACACTGGAGACGTTTTCCACGCGCCGATGAGGATCGTCAGCTCGGCGGGAAAACCGCTGAAGCCCGGCATTCCCATTGAAGCGAGGCCGGCGAGGACAAAGGTGATCGCCGCGAACGGAAGTAATTTGTGCAGCGGCAACGCGCGGAGCTCGTCGAGTTTTCGGGTGTGTGTTCGCTCGTAAACCATGCGGCCCACGACCGCGAAGAGCAGGCCGGCGATGACGCCGTGCGAAAACATTTGCAGCACCGCGCCGCTGACCGCTTGCGCGTTGGCGGCGGCGAGGCCGAGGAGGACGAAACCCATGTGACTCACGCTCGAGTAGCCGATGACGAATTTGAAATCGCTCTGCACGAGCGCGATGAGTCCTGCGTAAATGATGCCGATGATCGCGAGCCATCCGATCGTCGGTTGCCAGAAAGCGAAGCCGTCGGGAAAGAGCGGCATCGCGACGCGAAGGCAGCCGTACGCGCCGAGTTTCATGACGACGCCGGCCAGAAGCATGGACGCGGCCGTCGGCGCCGCGACGTGACCGGTGGGCGCCCACGTGTGTAGCGGAAATATGCCGGCGAGCGTGGCGAAGCCGAAGAAGACGAGAGCAAACATTCCGAGTTGTTCGCCGTGCGAGAAGTGCGTGGCCACGCGAGCGAGATCACTCAGCGCGAAACTGGAACGGAAACCGTGCGCGACGCCCGCCCCGTTGGCCCAAAGCAACCCAGCAAGAACGAGCGCGCTGCCGGCGAACGAATAAAGGACGAGCTTCATCGCGCCGTACTCGCGATTTGTGGAGCCCCAATTCGCGATCAGGAAATATTTCGGGACGATCGCGATCTCATAGAAGACGAACAGGGTGAACGCATCCGCGCTAAGGAACACACCGTACACACCTCCGATCAGCGTGAGGAAGAGGGCGAAAAATTCTCCCGTGCGTTCCTCGATGTTCCAGGAAAAGAGAACGCCGGCGGTTGCGGCGAGGCCGGTGAGCACGAGCAGCGTGAGGCTGATGCCGTCGGCCGCCAGATGGTAGCGAATACCGAGCTCGGGAATCCAGGGGACATCGACCAGCGACTGGAGACCCGCCGCTGGAATGAAATTTCCGGCGGCGAAAAGTACCAGCGTCCAGGACATGAGTGCGGTTGCGAGCGCGACCCAGCGCGCGGCGGCGGCGGAGCGTGCGCCAGCGACGAGCGCGAGCAAGGCGCCGGCGAAGGAGACGTAGATGGCGCAGGGCAGCGCGTTCATGGCAAAGTGAGTTGGCTGGCCCACGACGTGATGAGCGGATTGAAAAGTCCGGTGAGCAGGTGCGGAAGGACGCCGAAGACGGCCATCAACGCGACCAGCGGCACGAGAGCGACGAGTTCGAAGCCACCGACGTCGCGGAATTCACCGGTCGCCGCACCTGCGCGCGGTCCGTGAAAGACGCGTTGCCAAAAAGTGAGCAGAAAGAAGGCAGTCGCGAATAACCCGATACACGCGATGGCGGCGGCGGAGGGATCGAGGCCGAACACGCCGCGGAAAATCAGGAACTCGCCGACGAAGCCGTTGAGCCCGGGCAATCCGAGTGACGAGAACATCGCGATGCCGCACAAGCCGGCGAAAATCGGCGCAACGGTGCGTACGCCACCGAAATCGTTGAGGCCGCGTTTGCCGCCGGAGCGCGACTCCAATACGCCGATACAGCAGAAAAGGGCCGCGGCCGAGAGACCGTGGTTGAACATCTGCAGCAGCGTGCCACTCAGCGCGAAAGTGGCGGCTTCGATGGGAAGCTGGGAACGTCCTGTGGCGTAGGATACGGCGAAGAGTGCGAGCAGACAGTAGCTCAGATGGTTGACGGAAGAGTAGGCGACCATGCGCTTCAGGTCGGTCTGTTTCATCGCGGCAAACGCGCCGAGTACGACGCCGCCCAGCGCGAGCCAGAGTAGAAAAGGCGACGCGGCGTGCAGTTGCGCGGGGAAGAGCGGCCAGAGAATTCTCAGGAAACCATAGAGGCCCATCTTCGACATGACGCCGGTGAGAAACATGGAGAGGCCTGTCGGCGCTTCCGCGTACGCCGGTGGCAGCCAGGTGTGAAACGGGAAGAGTGGCACCTTCACGGCGAGGCCGAGCAGCACGCCGAGAAAAACCACGCGCGGGCCCCAGTCGCCGAGAGTGGTGAGCTTGGACGCGAGGGTGCCATCCGCGGCAAGCTGGGCGAGTTGCGTGAAGTCGAGGGAGCCGGTTGCGCTAAAAATCGCAGCGAAGCCGAGCAGCATGAATGCGCTGCCGCCGATCGTGTAGATGACAAACTGATACGCGGCGCGCGTTGCTCCCGGGCCGCCCCAGACTTTGATCAAGAAATAGGCGGGCACGAGACTCAGCTCCCAGAAGAGGAACCAGTGGAAGAAATCGAGCGCGAGAAAGACGCCGAGAGCGGCGCCTTGCAGCAGGAGAAAGAGCGAGGCGAAGAGTCGCGGATTGCGCGTGAGGCGCAAGGAGGCGAGCAGCGCGGCGGGTGAGATGATGGCCGTGAGCAACACGAGCAGGAGGCTCATGCCGTCGAGGCCGAGATGATAATGGACGTTGAGCGCGGCGATCCAGTCGTGGCGTTCCACGAATTGGTAGCCGGAGTGCGCGGGCTCAAACGAACCGAGCGCGAAGAGTGCGAGCGTGAGCGTCGAGAGACTGAAGAGCAGCGCGATGGCGCGGCTCACGGTTGGAGTCGCGCCACGAAGAAGACCGAGCAGCAGGGCACCGATCCAAGGTGTGAATACGACGAAGGAGAGGAGAGGGAGAGCGTTCACCGGCTCCCTCCCATGATCACGAGCAATACGAGTACGACGAAGCCGATGGCGATGGTGCGGAGATAACCATGAGCGTCGCCGGTTTGGGCGTGTGAGTAACGGAGACCGGCTCCGCGAAGGGAGTCACTCGTGTGGTCGAAGGTGGCGTTGAGTCCCGCTTCGTCGGCGACGCGATTCGCGGAACCGGTGAACTCGCCCAGTCGCGCGAGGAAATTGACGAGACCGCCCCAGATCCAGCGGTCAAAGAAATCTGCGAATGCGGCGAGGAAAGTATTCAAGCGGCCGAGGGTGGCGGCGTAGAGTTCGTCGAATTTCATGCGCGCGCTGAAAAAAGCGAAAAGGCGCGGCGCGACGGAGGCGAGCGGGTCGGGAGTGGATGCGTTCGTGCGACTGCGGCGACCGTAGAGCGCCCAACCGATGGCCATTCCCGTGCCGACGAGCATGACGGAGCCGAGAACTTTCGGGCCGCTTTCGATGAGGTGGCCGGAGACGATCGCGTTGCCGGTGAGGCGCGCTTGCAACCACGGCCAGGCGGGCGTGCCAAGAAATCCAACGGCGACGGCGAATACCGCGAGGATTCCCAGCGGCACTGTCATGACGGCGGGATTTTCATGCGCGTGGGCGGCGGAGTCGGTGCGCGGTTTACCGAAAAATACCTCGGCGAAAAGACGCGTCATGTAGAACGCGGTAAGCGCGACGGCGGTGAGGCCCATGAATAACGGCAGTTGCGAAACGCGCCATTCGTCGGCTGCCATGAGGATCGCTTCCTTGCTCCAAAAGCCGGAGAAAACAAACGGCAGGCCGGCGAGCGCCATCATGCCGATCGCGAACGTGGCGAACGTTACACGCATCCGGCGGGAGAGGCCGCCCAGTTTGCGGATGTCCTGCTCGTGATGCGCGGCGTGATTGACGGACCCGGCGCCGAGGAAGAGGAGCGCTTTGAAGAATGCGTGAGTGAGCAGGTGGAAAATTGCGGCGACCCACGAGCCGACTCCGATCGCGAGCATCATGTAGCCGAGCTGCGAGACCGTGGAAAATGCGAGGATGCGCTTGATGTCGTTTTGCGCGACTGCGATGAGCGCGCCCATCAGAGCGGTGATCGCTCCGATGAACGCGACGACGGTGAGCGCATGAATCGGAATGTTGGTGAGAACCTGATCCGCTGACATGAGCGGATAAACTCGCGCAATGAGAAACACGCCGGCCGCGACCATCGTGGCGGCGTGAATCAGCGCGGAAACAGGCGTGGGGCCCTCCATCGCGTCCGGCAGCCAGACATGCAGGGGGAACTGACCGGACTTGCCGACTGCGCCGCAGAAAATGAGAAGGCCGATGGCGGTCGAGACGGCGAGTCCGCCGAGTGTGGTTTGCGCGGTGAGACTGCTGAGCGTTGCAGCTTCGAGGACGCCGTTGCCTCCATCGTAGAAGAGCAGCGAACCGGTTGAATTGTAGAGCCAGAGAATGCCAAGCAGAAAGCCGAGGTCGCCGATGCGCGTGACGATGAAAGCCTTTTTTGCGGCGGCGGCCGCGGTGGGTTTGTGAAACCAGAATCCGATTAACAAATACGAGGCGAGGCCGACGAGTTCCCAGCTGACGAACAAGAGCAGAAGACTGTTCGCCACGAGAATGCCGAGCATGGCGGCGGCAAAGAGACTGAGGAAACAGAAGAACTGTTTGAAGTTCGCGTCGTCTCGCATGTAGCCGAGGCTGAAAATGAAAATCAACGTGCTGACGAAAGTGACCATGACGCACATGAGTGCGGTGAGCGGGTCGAGCAGCCAGCCGAGCCGAACGGAGGTGAGACCAACGTCGAACCATGCGAAGTTGGCGGTGACGTGTGCGGCGGGATTTGCGAGTGCGGTGTTGAGCGCGGCGCAGGAAAGAAAAAAGGAAATGACCATCGCACCGATGGCGACACCCGCAGCGAATTTGCGACCGCAACGCGGCGTGATCGCGCCGAAGGCGGCGGCCAGGAGCGGCAGCGCGGGGATGAGCCAGAGATGGGAAACGGAGAGCATGGATGATTTATGATGGATGATGTGCGATGTCAGCGGTTGGCCATCATCAGAGATTTTCCATCGTACATCTTACTTCGCACATCATACATCGGGTCAGCCTTTCAACTGCGTGGCTTCCTGCAGCCGGACGTTTTTCTGGTGACGATAAACGGCGATGACGAGGGCGAGGCCAACGGCGGCCTCGGCAGCGGCGACAGCGATGGAGAAAATCGTGAAGATCACTCCGGTCGCCGGCGAAGCTCCGGCGGGGCTGAAGCGCCAGAACGCGATGAAATTAATATTAGCGGCATTCAGCATTAGCTCGATGCCGAGAAGAACGAGAATGGTATTGCTGCGAGCGAGCGCGGCGATGAGCCCAATGGAGAACAGCGCGCTGGAGAGCAGAAGGCAGAGTTGAAGCGGGTTCGTCACGATGCTCCTTTTTTCCGCTCGTCGGACGCTGCGAGAACGACGGCGCCCAGCAGAGCGACGGTGAGGAGCAAGCCGACTACAAGAAGCGCGGCGGTGTTCGGCCCCATGAGTTGCGTGCCGAGTTGCTGAACGGTGACAGTCGGTGTCGGCGTGGCCGCAACGTCGAGACGCGTGGCGAGAATCGCGACGCAGAGCACACCGCAGACCGTACCAGCGGTGAGTACCGCGAAGGCAGAACGACGGAGCGAATCTTGCCTCGCTAAAATTTCGGAGGGCGCATCTGCGCGCGAGTGTCGCGTGAGCAGGACCGCGAAGAGAACCACCATCGAAATCGCGCCGACGTAGATGAGCACCTGAGCGAACGCGACGAACTCAGCGCCGGCCCAGAGGTAAAATGCGGCGATGCCAAACCAGCTGGCGACGAGCAGGAGCGCGCTGTGGATGAGATTGCGCAGCGACATCGCCACGGCCGCGGGACCGAGGATGAGGAGGGCGATGAAGAAGAGAAAAATCATGTATGATTTATGATGTATGATTTATGATGTGGGATTGCCGAAGGGACCGGATCGTGGATCGTAAATCATAAATTCAGCTCGCGTAGCGGTAGGTGCGGGGGGCGATTCCGGCGCTGAGTTTGCGGCCGAGGAGCATGAAGGGCGCGACGATGAGCGTCAGCGCGATTGCCCAGCGGATGACTTGCGCTCCGCTACTCCAATCGCGACTCAGCGACCAAAATGCGGCGGTGCCGAGATTGATGAGGGCGAGCGGGACGAGGAATTTCCATGCGAGACGCGTGAGCTGGTCCATGCGCAGGCGGGGAAACGTGGCGCGTATCCAG
>CBRAFL010000040.1:0-23289 GCA_967755055.1 uncultured bacterium | reverse complement strand
CTTCGCGAAGCGCTGAACAAGTCACAGCCGCAGACAGCGGAGTTGGATAACAACGTCGCGAAGGCTGTACCCGCAAAAGCAGAGAAATATAAAACGGCGGGGGAGCCGGCAGCGTTGCCGGCGGCTGTGGTGAAAGCCCAGCAGGAGCTCGCGGCGGAGCGCGAAAAGTTGGAGACCGAGCAGGAGCTCCTCGCACAGGCGCGGAAAAAATTTGAAGCAGCCCGATCGGCCGAAGGTGGCGACGCAGCGAAAAAAGAATCTGAGTTTGCGATGCGTGAGCAGGTGCTCGCCGCGGAACGCAAAGCCGTTGAGGAAAAGAACCGGGCCATCGCGGCGACGGAAGAGAAGCTCGAAGGAGAGATGCTGCAGCTCGTCGCAGCGAAAGCCAAACTTGAGAAGGAGCGTGCGGCGGCGGAACAGGCGCGCCTGGCGCAACACGCGGAGCAGGCTGAAAAACTTAAAGCAGAGCAGGCTGCGATTGTAGAACTTCAGGGGAAGTTGAAAAAAGAACAGGCTTCGTGGCAGGCCGAGAAAACAAAAACGGAAGGGGAGCTCGCTCAACGCGAGCAGGCGCTCGCGCGGCTCGTGGCGGATGCGCAGAAAGTCTCGGCGGAACAAAAACGACTGGTCGCGGAGCAGGAAAAATTCGACACGGTCCAGAAACTTTTTGCACAGGCGAGCGCTCGCGTGGAGCAGGAACGCGTGGACCTAGGACAGGCGCAGGCGGTCCTGAAAATGCAGACGGAGCGCTCGGCAGCAGGGATCGCGGAGCTGGAGGCGAATCTCGCGCATCGCGAAAAAGTCTTGAGCCAGAAGGAACAGTCACTGGCGCCGAGGGAAACGGCCTTGGGCGAGGCCGAGACACAACTTTTAGTGGAGCAGGAAAAACTCGAGGCCGCGCAGCTGCTGGTCACGCAGGCGCAGACGCGCGTGGCGCAGGAACGGCGCGCGGTCGAGGAAAGCGCCGCGGCGCTAAAGGCGAACGAGGCGGCGTTGAAAACGCAGCGTGAACAATTTGAAGAAGAGCGGCGGAAAATCGCTGAAGCGCTCGCCGTGCGGGAAGATCAGGTCCGCAAGGCGCAAGCCGAGCTGGCGCCGAAGGTCGCGCAATTGGCGGCCGATCGTGAAGAGCTGGAAGCTGAGCAACTCGTGCTGAAGCAGAGTCTCGCGAAGATCACCAGCGAGCGTGCGGAAATGGAAACGGCGAAATCAAAGCTGCAGCAGCAGCGGCGAGAACTCGCCGACCAGGAGGGAGCGTTGCAGGAAATGGAAGTGCAGACGCAGACGCAGCTGGTCGGATTGAAGAAAGAACACGCTCAACTCGCCAATGAACGCGCCACGATTACCGCGGAGAAGGCGGCGCTGCATCAGGAAACAACAGCGCTCGCCGAGCGTATCAAGCAATTCGATATCCGGCAGCAGCAGTTCAAGGAGCAGATGAAACAGCTCCTCGCGAACGCGTGAGTGCGCAGTGCTAACGAGTTGGGCATCTGGTAGGGCGAACCCTCCGGGTGAGCCGCGGCACGGCGGGACGCCTCGCCCTGCCCAAAGCCAACTTTGTGTCGCGTTGATTACGCGACGAAGGTCTTGAACGTGGCGATATCCCAGAGCGGCTGGCCGGCTTCGGTGGCGAGTTCGTTAAAGGCGTCGATCTCAGCCTTGGTGAACAGGAGGCCGCCCGCCGCGGCGGTTTTCTTGGCCCAATCCGCTTCGAGCTGACCGGGCAACATCGCTTTCTCGTTCCCGTGGCCGAGCACGTCGTCGATGACGGCTTTCACGTTTTGCTTTTGATTGCGGCCTTTCGCGAACGCGCCCCCGCTGATTGCATCGGGATGGATGACTTGGAAGAAGAACACGCACGTGCCTTTGTCGCCGGCGGCTTTGTCCCAGCGATTGCGCAACGTAGGAAGCGAGCCGCCGATGAAGCCGCCGACGATCTCGTTGATGAGCGAAAGGCCGTAGCCTTTGTGCGCACCGAACGGGAGGAGCGAGACGGCCTGATTGGGATCCGTGGTGGGATTGCCATCCTTGTCCACGGCGGCGAGCGGCGGGAGCGTTTTGCCCTCGCGCTTCAGCTGCTGCACGCGACCCATCGCAACGACGGACGTGGCCCAATCGATCACGATCGGATAGCCAACGGCTTCGGTCGTCGGGAAACCCCACGAGTGCGGATTGGTGCCGAGCGTGGGAAATTTTCCGCCAAACGGAACGACCTCGGCGAGCGCGGCCGTGCAATTTGTATAGGCAATGTAGCCCTTCTTTGCGGCGTCCATCACGTAGCCGCCGCCCCACAGATAGTGAAACGCGTTATCAACCGAAACGGTGCCTACGCCGTATTGGTCGGCGAGTTTCATCGCCGTATCCATTGCTCGATACGCGGTGGACTGGCCGAGTTTTTTGTTGGCGTTCCAAATTTTCGCCGCGGCGAAACGCGAGGGCTTTTCCTCGATCTGCGCGCCGGGCACGCAGCCTTGCGAGCCGGAGCCGAAGAGATGATCGAGATGCAGCGCCTTGATGCCGTTGTGCGTACGAATGCCGTGACGCGACGCCTCGGCGCAAAAGCGCGCGCCTTCGGATGCTTCGTCAGCGAGAAAACCGCGATGGCGATAAGCGGCGGCGATCAGGGCATTGTGCTGCGATTCAGGAACGACGTGGTAAGTCTCGGGCATGGGAGGAGAGATGAAGGTGTGAGTAGCGAGTAGCGGGTAGTGAGTAGGTCGGAGGCGGAGTCAGACGAGGCGAAGAACGAGTGAGGTAAATTTCAGGATGCTCGCTACTCGCTACACGCTACTCGCTACTACCTCCGGATTCGCTTGCGCGATTGGCTTTTTGCCGGCGAGGAAGAGCGTCAAGTTTTCGACGGCGCACGTCGCCTGGCGCTGCACACTCTCGTGCGTGCGCGAGCCGATGTGTGGCGTAAGGATCGCGTTAGGTAAACCGAGCAGCGGGTGGTCAGCGGGCGGCGGCTCCTGATCGAGCACGTCGGCGGCGTAGGCGAGGAGGTGTTTCGATTTGAGCGCCTCAACGAGCGCGTTGAGTTCAACGAGTTCGCCGCGGCCTGTGTTCACGATGACGGCGCCTTTTTTGATCAGCGGGAAATTCTTCGCGTTGATCAGGTGCTTCGTCGCCGCGGTGAGCTTGGTGTGCAGCGAAATGATATCGGCCTGACGGAGAACGTCGTCGAAATTTGTGACGCGCTGGATGTCGTACCAGCGGGCAAAATCTTCGTCCCAATAGTTGCCGTAGCCGATGACTTTTAGGCCGAACGCTTTTGCGCGAATGGCGACTTCCTTGCCGATGCGGCCAAAGCCAACGATCGCGAGCGTCTTGCCGCAAACTTCGTTGCCCGTGATGCGCGTCCAGCGACCGGCGGCGACGTGGTTGGCTTCGACGACGAGATTGCGCACGGCGGCGAGCATCAGCGCGAACGTGTGCTCGGCGACGGTCGTGTGGTTCACGCCAGGCGTAAACAGTACGGGAACTTTGAGATCGGTGGCGGCTTTGACGTCGATCTTGTCGAGCCCGATGCCGTATTTGCTGATGACCTTCAGGCGTGGCAGCGATTTCGCGATGACGGCGCGAGTGAGTGCGTCATCGCCGCACAGATACGCGTCGAACTGGCCTGCGAGTTCGAGCATGCGCGTTTCTGAGAGCGGGCCGCGCTCGCGAACGATGTCGAGATTGGCGGCGGCCAACAGATCGTGATGCACGCCGGGCGTATCCTGGAACGACGTGGTGGTGAGAAGAACGCGAGTCATGGGCGCGAGATCAGGCCTTGGCGGCGGCTTCGACGAATTGCTTCGCGCGCGCGGTGATGGCGGCCCAATCGCCGGCCTTTAACGCAGCTGCTGAGACGAGTGCGCTGCCGGCCGCGGTGGCGAACGCACCGGCTTTCAGGAAATCGCCGACGGTTTCCGGTGTCACACCGCCGGTGGGCAGAAATTCGATTTTCGGAAACGGCGCCTTGAGCGACTTGATGTAGGCCGGGCCGAAAAACTCCGCGGGAAAAATTTTAATCACGTCGGCTCCGAGTTCCCATGCGGTGTAAGCCTCGGTCGGCGTAAGCGCGCCGGACAAAATCGGAATGTTCAATTCACGGCACGCGGCGATGACGGTGGGGCGGACCGCGGGTGTAACGATGAACTTTGCGCCAGCGGCGATGCCGGCGCGCGCGGTCTCGGCGTCGAGCACAGTGCCCAGACCGAGCAGCAAGTCGGGCAATTCCTTCGCGACCTTGGCGGTCATTTCCAGCGCGCCTGGAGTGGTCATCGTTAATTCGATGGCATTGAGCCCGCCAGCGGCGAGCGCACGGGCGCATTCGAGCAGACTATTGGAGCTGTCGGCGCGAATCAGTGCGATGACTTTGACGGCCTTGAGGCGTTGGAGAATTTCAGATTTTGACATGAGGAAAGGGGAATCGAATGACGGCGGACGGGATGACAAACAGGGTGTACACTCCACAAGGGTTCGAAGCCGGACGCAATCTCCCGGGAGATTAAAAAATCTGCGCGGCGGTATTTCTCCAATCAAAAGGAGCGTTGTTCTCATCGTTGAACGCGAGAGTGACGCAACAGCCGAGGACGGAGGGACGACCTCCGTGTCGTCCGCAGACCGGACGGAGCCGGTCCCTCCATCGATTGGGGAAAATCCCATCAACGGTGGCCGTCACCGATTTCCGGCTCTTTAGTTAGACTAGCCTGCTCGTTGCTAGCTTGGGAGATCGGCCGGGAAGTTGGAGCTGCACCCCAATCCCGCCGGCCCGATATTTCATGTCGCAGATCAATTTCGTTTTCTCCGATCTCACCCAGTCGATGCCGACGCGCGTCGATGATCTCGTTGCCCGTCTCACGGTGCCGGAAAAGATCAATCAACTGCTGCACGAGAACAACGCCGTCGAGCGACTCGGTGTTCCCGAGTATAATTGGTGGAACGAAGCGTGCCACGGCGTTGGCCGTAGCGGTCGTGCGACGGTGTTCCCGCAGGTGATCGGTCTCGCTGCGACGTGGAACCGCGATCTTGTTCAGCGCGTCGCATCCACCATCGCCGACGAAGCCCGCGCGAAGCATCACGCGGCGGTCGCTGACGGCCGTCGTGGACAATATCAAGGGCTCACATTTTGGACGCCTAACATAAATATTTTCCGTGATCCTCGCTGGGGGCGCGGTCAGGAGACGTTCGGCGAAGACCCGTTTCTCACGGGCGAACTCGGCGTCGCGATGGTCCGCGGATTGCAGGGCGACGATCCGTATTATCTCAAGACGGCAGCCTGCGCGAAGCACTTCGCCGTGCACAGCGGACCTGAGGATATTCGCCACGGCTTCGACGCGCGGCCGACGCCGAAGGATCTCGCCGAAACTTACCTGCCAGCATTTGAAAAACTCGTCCACGCCGGCGTCGAGGCGGTCATGGGCGCGTACAACCGCACGTTGGGCGAACCGTGTTGCGGAAGCCGTTTCCTGCTCGTGGAAACGCTTAGAGAAAAATGGAAATTTGCCGGGCACGTGGTGAGCGATTGCGGAGCGATCGACGATTTTCATCAGCACCATCACGTCACGAACGACGCCGCTGAATCGGCCGCGCTCGCACTGCGCATGGGCTGTGATTTGAACTGCGGCTGTACTTACAACGACCTACTGGTTGCTGTGCGCGAAGGTCTTATTTCCGAAGCTGAGATCGATACCTCGCTCCGCCGGTTGCTCGCGACAAAGTTTAAACTCGGCTTGTTCGATCCGCCTGAGCGTGTGAGCTGGTCATCGTTGTCGACGGAGATCGTCGATAGTGCGCCGCACCGCGCGCTTGCGCGCAAGGCGGCGGCGGAATCGATCGTCCTTTTGAAGAACGCCGACGGCATCCTGCCGTTGCGCCGCGATCCTGAAAGCCTGCTCGTCGTCGGTCCCACGGCGGCCAATGTAGGGGCGCTGCTCGGCAATTATTTTGGCGTCTCTTCCCGGCTGGTGACGTTGCTCGAAGGAATCGTCGAACGCGTCGCGGAAGGAACGCGGGTCGTTTATCGCGCCGGATGTCCTCTCGCCCAGCCACCGGCTCCGGGGGTGAACTACACGTTTTCCACCGCGGCCGTCTCCGAAATCGTCGTCGCGATTCTTGGCCTTGATCCGACGCTGGAAGGCGAGGAGGGCGACACGGTCGCGTCTCCGAATGGTGGTGATCGCGTTGCGATCGAACTTCCGGATACGCAGCGCAATTTCCTGATCGAACTGCGCAAGCACGCGAAAAAACTGGTACTGGTTCTTACCGGAGGAAGTGCGATCGCCGTGCCGGACGCGCACGAGTTCTGTGATGCCGTTTTGCAGGTGTGGTATCCTGGGTGTGAAGGCGGTCGCGCCCTCGCGGATGTGTTGTTCGGCGACGTCGCGCCCTCGGGAAGAATGCCGGTGACCGTGCCGCGACGCACGGCGGATCTGCCACCGTTTGAAGACTACGCGATGCGCGGTCGAACGTATCGGTATGCCGAGATCGAGCCGCTTTTTCCGTTTGGATTCGGCCTCAGTTACGGACGTGTTTCGTTTGGGCCGCTCCGGCTCAGCGCGCCCGTGCTTCGAGCGGACGGGAGAGTGACGGCGCGTACGACCCTTGCGAATACGAGCGATTGTTCGGTCGACGAAACGGTGCAATGCTACCTTCTGCCTCCCGCGGAAATCGCCGACGCTCCGCGAGCGACGCTGATTGGATTCAAGAAAATCGTAGTGGCGGCCAGAGCGAGCGTGGAGGTTGAGTTCGAACTCGCGGCGAACCTGTTTTTTCAGGTGAACGCGGAAGGCAAATCGATCTGGTGTGTCGGCCGCTTTGGAATCGTTGTCGGTTCGTCGTCGCCGGGACCGCGCGCGATTGCGTTGGGCGCTCCCACCCCCGCGACGGCGGGAATCTTGCTCGTTTAACCCCTTCTGTTTGTGGCCCCTCTTTGCCATTGTGAGAAGCCTGAGGTTTTATGTAGCGGCAGGCCTCCGTGCCTGCCGGCGTGCTGCACTCGACCACAGCAGGCACGGAGGCCTGCCGCTACGCGCTGCCGGCGCTAAAACTTCCCTCTTATGCAAGCGCTCGTTCTTGAAAAAACCAAAAGCCTCGCGCTGCGCGAATTTGCGATCGAAGAGTCGATGGGGCCCCACGATGTCCGTGTCCGTATTCACACGGTCGGTGTCTGTGGCAGCGACGTGCACTACTATCGGCACGGTGCAATCGGCCCGTTTGTCGTTCGTGCGCCGATGATCCTCGGCCATGAAGCGGCGGGTGTGATCGAGGAAATCGGTGCCGCGGTGACGACGTTACGCCCCGGCGATCGTGTGTGCATGGAGCCGGGAATTCCCGATCCGAACAGTCGTGCGACACGGCTTGGTCTCTACAATCTTGACCCCGCCGTGCGCTTTTGGGCGACGCCACCGGTGCATGGTTGTCTGCGGCCGACGGTCGTTCACCCGGAGGCGTTTACTTTTAGATTGCCGGATAATGTTAGCTTCGCCGAGGGCGCCATGGTCGAGCCGCTCGCGGTCGGCATACACGCCGCGAATAAAGCGCGGATCAAACCGGGCGACGTCGCCGTCGTGCTCGGCGCCGGGCCGATCGGGATGGTCACGGCTGTCGCGGCGCTGGCGGGCGGGTGTAGCCGTGTTTTCATTACAGACGTGCAAGCGCCGAAACTCGAGTTGGCTGGCAAACTCGGCGCCGTTACGCCGATCAATGTTCGCGAAGAAAATCTTGTGGAGATCGTCCGCCGCGAGGCCGCAGGGTGGGGCGCGGACATCGTGTTTGACGCGGTGGGCCTGCCGGCATCGAGCAATCAGGCGATCGAAGTGCTGTGTCCGGGCGGCTGCGTGGTTTTGATTGGAATGCCGGGCGCGCCGGTGCCGTTTGATGTGGTCGCTGCGCAGGTGAAAGAGGCGCGCATTGAGACGATCTTCCGTTATGCGCACGTGTTTCCGAGAGCACTGGCGTTGATGGGCAGTCGCAAGATCGATGTGCGACCGCTGATCACGGACCGCTACGCGTTCGTCGATTCGATCGCGGCGTTCGACTATGCGTGCGATCCGCGGCCAACGAGCGTGAAGGTGCAAATCGAGCTCTGCTGAACCGAGCGCGCCGCTCTCGATAAAGACGAAGATGACTAAACGCGTTGATCTCCTTCTCGCTGCAACGACGGCGCCACTCGGAAACAGTCTGGTTGCGGTAGGTTGCGCGCTCGCCGCGCAACAGGAATCCCGAGCCGTGGCGCGGCGAGCGCGCAACCTACACAGACGCGACCGGTTTGTAGCCGTGCCGGTTACGGCGCGGTGTATTGTGATTCTGCTGACGGCGCTGTTTCTGATCACGAGCGCGAAGTCATTCGCGGCGATCGGAGACGAGTGCTACGTCGAATTCAGTCCGGCGACGGGAAGTTTTCCGCTGGTGGTGAACGGAAAGGCGGCGCCGCTCTTGGTTGATGCGCAGGATCACGCTGGCGTGCTTCGCGCCATCGACGATTTGAAATCGGATATCGCTCGTGTGACGGGTGTCTCTGCGCCGGTGATTCGAGACGAAGCGGCGGCTCATCCGACTGCGGTGATTGTCGGCACGATCGGAAAGAGTCGCGTCATAGACCGGCTTATCCGTGAGCGAAAGATCGATGTCACCGCTATAAGTGGAAAATGGGAGGCGTCGCTCGTGCAGGTGGCCGAGGCGCCGTTACCCGGGATCGACCGCGCGCTCGTTATCGCGGGCAGCGACAAGCGCGGCACGATTTACGGCATCTACGGACTTTCGGAGCAGATCGGCGTCTCGCCGTGGTACTGGTGGGCGGATGTGCCGGTTCGAAAACGAGCCGCGCTTTTCGTCCGTGCGGGACGATTTGTTCAGGCCGCGCCGGTGGTCAGGTATCGCGGCATCTTTCTGAACGATGAAGCGCCCGCGCTCACCAACTGGGCGAAAGAAAAATTTGGCGGATTTAATCACGAATTCTACGGGCACGTCTTTGAGCTGATCCTGCGGTTGCGGGGAAATTATCTCTGGCCGGCGATGTGGGGCAGTGCGTTTAACGATGACGATCCGCCGAATGCTGCGATGGCTGACGAGTATGGCATCGTGATGGGAACGTCGCACCATGAGCCATTGATGCGCGCTCATGATGAATGGCGCCGCTATGGCAAAGGACCGTGGGACTATTCGAAAAACGATACGGTGCTGCGCGAGTTTTGGCGCGGAGGCATCGAGCGGGTGAAGAACCTTGAGAAAATCGTTTCGATCGGCATGCGCGGCGACGGTGACGAAGCGATGTCGGAGGAAACGAACGTCGCGTTGCTCGAGCGGATCGTTGCGCATCAGCGGAAGATTCTTTCCGACGTGATCGCAAAACCGCTGCCGGAAATTCCGCAGCTCTGGGCGCTCTATAAGGAGGTGCAGGGGTACTACGAGCGAGGGATGCGGGTACCGGATGACGTGACGCTGCTGTGGTGTGACGACAACTGGGGCAACATCCGCCGTCTGCCGACGCCTGCGGAGCGAAATCGTGCAGGTGGCGCGGGCGTGTACTACCACTTCGATTACGTAGGCGGGCCGCGAAATTACAAATGGCTCAACACGATTCCGCTGATCAAAATCTGGGAGCAGATGAATCTCGCCTGGCGCTACGAAGCGAACCGCATCTGGATCGTGAATGTCGGGGATCTCAAGCCGATGGAATTCCCGATCGAGTTCTTCCTGAACCTCGCGTGGAATCCCGTGCGCTGGGATGGAGATTCGTTGGACGACTATTCTCGGGCGTGGGCGGAGCGCGAATTCGGTGCAGAACACGCGGCGGAAATAGCGGCGCTGATCAACGGCTACACGAAATTGAATGGCCGACGGAAGCCGGAGATGCTCGCGCCCGATACGCTCAGCCTCGTGAATTACCGCGAGGCGGATCGTGTGCTGAAGGAGTGGCGCGATCTCGTTGCACGGGCCGAGCGGGTGAACGAAGCGTTGCGCGCTGACGCGCGGGATGCGTTTTTTCAGCTCGTGCTTTATCCAGTCAAAGCGAGCGCGAACGTGCAGGAGCTCTACGTGGCGGCGGGACTGGATCAACTTTATGCGCGACAAGGTCGAGCGGCGGCGAACGTGCAAGCGGCGCGGGTGCGCAGTCTTTTCGCGGAGGATGGAAAACTGGTGAATGCGTATCACGCGCTTGGCGGCGGAAAGTGGAATCACATGATGGATCAGGTAAAATTCGGCTACACGTTCTGGCAGCAACCGCCGGCGGAAACGATGCCGGCCGTATCCGAAGTTCGGCCACAGACACCGGCGTCGATGGCAATCGCGCTCGAAGGATCAGAGAAATCGTGGCCGTCGTACGGCGTGGGTCGTGCAGAATTACCGCCGCTTGACAGTCTGGCGCAAGGGACTCGCAGGATCGAAATCTTCAATCGCGGTGCGGAGCATTTCACTTACTCCGCGACGGCTGACCAGCCGTGGGTAACGCTCACTCCGGCTGGCGGCACGGTTGATGAGATGGTGCGCTTGGAGGTGGGCGTCGATTGGAGCACGGCGCCGGCTGGTGAAGCCAACGCTACCATTACGATTGAATCGGGTGGGGAGAAGCAGACGGTGCATTTGCCGGTTCGGCGGGTCGAAGTTGCCAAAGGGTTCGCTGGATTCGTGGAGACGGATCGACACCTCGCGATTGAGGCGCCGCATTTCAGTCGGGCGGTGAACGATCACGAAATTAACTGGAAGACACTGCCGGGCTTCGGTCGCACGCTTGGTGGAGTGACCGTGTTTCCGGTAACGGCTACCTCGCGGCAACCGGGAGAGATGAGTCCGCGGCTTGAATACGACGTGCTGCTTTCGAGCGTGGGGGAAGTGAGCGTGGAATTGCAGTGTGCGCCGTCACTTGATTTTCAATCGGGCGAAGGCCTTCGCTTGGCGCTCTCGTTCGACGATGCGCCGCCGCAAATCGTGAAGCTCGACACGTGGGCGACCTTGCAAACATGGGAGCGAGCCGTGGGCGATGGGGTTCGGCGCGTGGTGACGCGGCATCGCATCGATCGAGCTGGGGCGCACGTATTGAAATTCTGGATGGTCACGCCGGGAGTGGTGCTGGAGCGCATCATCATTGACGCGGGGGGCGTGCGGCCGAGTTATCTGGGACCGGCGGAGAGTTCGAGGATTTTGAAAAAGCAAGAATGAGCCAAAACTCTGCGAGAAACACGGGATGCATTGTAGGTAGCGCGCTTGCCGCGCTACGTTCGTAATCTGTTGCGCGGCGAGCGCGCCACCTACGTCGATCCGAAACACCACTCGCTCACGCTCGTAGCTACGATTCAGGAGACAGGTCATCAATTAGACTAAGCGCGCGCGTGACTCCACGATCCCACTCATTTCCACTCTTACTTCCATGAAACTCGGTCTCGGTCTTTATCGCCACATGCTTACGCGTGAGAACTTCCAGTTCGCGCGCCAGGCGGGGGCCACGCACATCGTGGCTCATCTCGTCGATTATTTTCGCGGCGGCTCGCACAAGACGCGCGATGACCAGCCGACGGGCACGGACCGCGGCTGGGGAATTGCGGGCGATCCGGATCGCTTGTGGTCACTCGACGAACTCGTGACGTTGCGACGCGAGGTCGAAGCGAATGGGTTGAAACTGGAAGCGATTGAGAACTTCGATCCGGCGCACTGGCACGACATCCTGCTCGATGGACCGAAACGCGCGCTGCACATCGAGAATGTGAAAACCATTCTCCGTCGGATGGGTGAGGCGGGAATTCCGGTGATGGGCTATAACTTTAGCATCGCCGGTGTCGCGGGCCGTACCACGGGGCCTTACGCGCGTGGTGCGGCGCCGTCGGTCGGCATGGAAGGAACCTACGATCTGCCGATGCCAAACGGCATGGTGTGGAACATGATTTACGATGAGAACGCGCCGGTCGGAATCGTTCCATCGATCACGCACGAGGAACTCTGGCGCCGGCTTGATGCATTTCTCACCGAGGTGATTCCAGTGGCGGAAGCGGCGGGAGTGAAACTCGCGGCGCATCCGGACGATCCTCCGATGCCGACGGTGCGCGCTCAACCGCGCTTGGTGTATCAGCCGCGGCACTATCAGAAGTTACTGGATCTCAATCCGAGTCCGGCAAACAGTCTCGAGTTCTGCATCGGAACGCTGGCGGAAATGACGGAGGGCGACATTTACGAAACGGTCGACACGTACAGCCGGCAGCAGCGACTTGGTTACGTCCATTTCCGCAATATCACGGGCAAGGTTCCGACCTACAAAGAGACGTTCATCGATGATGGCGACGTGGACATGTTGCGCGTCATCGAAATTCTGAAGCGCAACAAATTCGACGGGGTGCTGATTCCGGATCACACGCCGGCGATGGCGTGTGCCGCACCGTGGCATGCCGGCATGGCTTACGCGATGGGCTATATGAAAGCGGCGATGAAATCTCTCGGCGTTGCATGAGCGAAGACGGAGCAATTCCGGGGGTGCGGAATCCCGGTGGCGAGGGCGACCGCGGACGACACAGAGGTCGTCCCTCCATTCGGATACGAGGGGACTCGCCCACACGGAGGGACGAACTCCGTGTCGTCCGCGGCTGGTTCAATTGAAATTTTTCCATGAAACAACTGACTTTCCCTGAGGCGTTTTCTTTGGCCGGAGAGCTGGCTCTCATCACGGGCGGCGGCACGGGCATTGGACTGGCGGTCGCTCGCAGCATGCATGCGGCCGGTGCGCGGGTGATTCTCGTTGGGCGCCGTGAGGCCGAACTTGCGGCCGCGGTTCGCAGTCTGGGTGAAGGCGCGTTCTACGTTGTCCACGATATCACCGCGCTCGATGCGGCGCTTCCGCTGGTCGAGCGAATCACGCGCGAGCACGGGCCGATCACGTGTCTCGTTAATAACGCTGGCATTCATTTAAAAAAACCGGCGGTCGACACCACGCCTGAGGAATTTCAAAAAGTGCTGACGACGCATATTCTCGGTGCACATGCGCTGTGCCGCGCAATCATTCCCGGGATGATCGAGCGCAAGCATGGAAACATTCTTTTCATGGCCTCGATGGCGTCGCTCTTCGGAATTCCGCTCGTCATTGCCTACAGTGCAGCGAAGACGGCGATGATCGGAATGATCCGTACGATGGCGACGGAGCTGTCCTCTCACGGTGTCCGCGTGAACGGAATCGCGCCCGGCTGGATTGAGACTGACATGTCGAAGAAAGCCCTCGAGAGCGATCCGGCGCGCAAGAATAAAATCATCAGCCGCACGCCGATGGCGCGACTCGGAGATCCCTCCGATGTGGGTTGGGCCGCAGTCTATATCACGTCGCCCGCGGCGAAATTTATCACGGGCACAGTTCTGCCGGTGGATGGTGGCGCGAGCATAGGATTTTGAGGAGGAGGGGCGACACTGGTAGTTCGGGGTAGGCAGCTCGCTCGCGAGCGTGAAGGACGCCTGTGCTCATGCGGAGGATTTTTAACGGCAGATTACGCAGAGAGCGCAGATCGAAAATGGCATGGATAGCTTATCGCCTAACGCTTATTGCTTATCGCTACCAGGATGTAGGCAGCTCGCTCGCGAGCGCTCCGACCTATGAGCGTCCGCAAGCGGCTTAACTACATCGAGCACGGAATGTGTCCGGAAGCGGACTGGCTGCATTGAATGCGGAGGTTCACTCCATCGTTTGGCGTGAGGTGAGATTCGCACAACTTCCTCGGCTGCGTAGCGTCTTGCTCGATGCACGCGTGCACCCCAACCCCATCATGAAATCGTTACGTGTTTTCTGCCTCTTAATCACTGCCATGCTCACACGGGCGGCCTTTGCGGCCGATGCTCCTTTAGTAGAAAAATCGGCCGTCGTCGGTCAGTTCAGTCATCACGCCGATATCGGAGCGCCCGATATTTTCGGCTCCGCCACTTATGATGCTTCTGTCCAGGAATACCGGCTCGCGGGCGCTGGCATCAACATGTGGGGTGCGTCAGATCAATTTCAGTTCGCGTGGAATAAGATGAAGGGCGATTTCATCGTCCGCGCACGATTTGAATTCGTCGGTCAGGGCGTTGATCCGCATCGCAAGCTCGGTTGGATGGTGAGGTCCACGCTCGATAATGATTCTGCCTATGCTGACGGCTGTTCGCACGGCGATGGTTTGACCTCGCTGCAATTCCGCCGAACGAAAGGCGCGACCACCGAACAAAAAGAACTCACGATCAAAGGCGGCGACGTGATTCAATTCGAGCGTCGGGGCAACACGTACATTTTTTCCTCAGCGCATTATGGCGAGCCGTTCGTGTCGGTCACGCTCACGGATGTTAATCTGGGCGACGAAGTCTTTGTTGGGCTCTTCCTCTGCTCGCACAATCCGAAGGTGAAAGAGGAGGCGATCTTCCGCGATGTGCGCGTTATCCGTCCGCCGAAAACTGGTTACGTTCCGTATCGCGATTACATCGGCGCGCAGCTTGAGGTGCTCAACGTTTATACGAGCAAACTCTCGGTCGTGCACCGTTCCCCCGAGCAATTCGAGGCGCCGAATTGGATGCAGGACGGAAAGACACTTTTGATCAACGTGAGCGGACCCGGGCCGAATAAGGGACTGCTAAAAACATTCGATCTCACAACGGGACAGATCGCGCCCTTCGACACGGGTTTCGCGACGCGCAACAACAACGACCACGTGCTCAGCTTTGATGGAAAGATGTTCGCGATCAGTGCTCACAGCGCTGACGACGGTGGCCGCTCGGTGATCTTTAAACTCCCTGCGACGGGCGGCGCGCCCGTGCGAGTCACGGCGAAGTCGCCGTCGTATTTCCACGGCTGGTCGCCTGACGGAAAATGGCTGGTCTACACGGGTGGACGAAAGGAAAAGCCGGACGGCCCTGACAAATACGACATCTACAAAATCTCTGCTGACGGAGGCGAAGAAGTTCGCCTGACCAGCACGCCGGGTCTGAGTGACGGCCCGGAATTTTCACCGGACGGAAAATATATTTATTTCAATTCGACGCGGACGGGCTCGATGCAGCTTTGGCGGATGAAGCCGGACGGCTCCGATCCCGAGCAGCTCACGAAGGACGAGTTCAACAACTGGTTTCCGCACATTTCGCCTGACGGAAAATGGATCGCATTTATCTCATTCGGCGCGGACGTAAAACCGGACGACCATCCGTATTATCAGCAGGTTTATTTGCGGCTGATGCCGGTGGAGGGCGGCAAGCCGCGCGTGATCGCGTACGTTTACGGCGGGCAGGGAACGATCAACGTTCCGTCATGGGCGCCGAACAGCACGAAGATCGCGTTCGTGAGCAACACGCAGATGGAGTAACGGGGAAGAAACCGCTAATCGGATCTGCCAATAGCGCAGATCTAATATCACCCCTTCGGCTGATCGCCTCCGGAGTAAGTGATGGGGTCTGCTGATCGTAGACCGTGATCAACGGGCTCCAATCACCTCAAGGCGGAGGCGATCAGCCGTAGCCACTCCATAAAGATTTCCCTATTGGGATAATCCCATTAGCGGTCTCAATTCCGTGCCTTTATTTCGAAGACACGCACTGGGGATATCAGGTAGGGCGAACCGTCCCGGTGAGCCGCGGCACGGCGGGACGTACGCCAGAGGCGCACAAGCCTCGCCCTACCATCAGCGCTGAGCTTTCATGAACTCCTGCGTCTTCAACCACGCGATCAACTCGTCCGCCATCGCGCGATGCTCGGACACGCGGGGGTGCTGAGGGGACCACTGCTTGAAAACAAAATGAGTCACGTCTGGATCCGTGGCCTCGAGTTTTGCGACGGCTGCTTCCCATGGCTGACGCAGTCGCTCGCTTTTTGCGCCGCCGGCCATTCCGCCCCGCAAGATCACGATCTGCGCGTTCGCGTAGGCGCCTCGAATCGCGTGCACGAGTGAAACGTAGCCGTCAGTGTACGCATCCGCGGGGAATGGCTGTCCTTTGACTCTCGTGAACGAGTCGTCGTTTTCGCCGAAGTTCACAAAAATCACATCAGGGGTCCACGTCGTTAAATCCGCGCGTGGCGACGCTGCGCTGGGATAAACGCGATCCCAGATTTCGCCCGCTTTCATCGGAACATAGCCGGTGACTATACCCATGCCGCTGATCGCGATGTTGCGATAATCGGCCTCAAACGCCGCTGCGGTGAACGCGCCGTAGCTCTGGGCGTTATTGTGCGTGCGATAATCCGTCCACTGATCAACCGCACCGTCTTCATTGCAGGCACCCGCGGTGATCGAGTCGCCGAAAAATTGCATCGCGAGTTTGTAGTGGGGTGGTGTCGGCGCGGATACGTGAGCGCCGTTCGCCAATGTGATTCCGCGGAAACGCACCGTGCCGGTCGCGGCTTCATTGCGTTTAAAGAGCAGCAGTTGATGCCGACCTGCTCCGAGATCAGAAAACTCGGTGCCTTGCAAAGGAGCGCCTTCCTGGAGCGCTACGATGTGGGTGCGTTCGTCGATCTGTGCGTTGAAGAAAATCTGCCCTTTCACGTCATCGAAGCGCAGGGCGAGCGAGTCGCCATCGAAGTCGATTCGAATGCGCGAACCCTGCCAAATCACCGTCGGTGCGGAGGCGTCGGAGGTGTCGAAACGACCCTCGTAGAAAAGGTGCGGATCCGCCGCGGAGATCTGGGTCGCGTTCGCGGCGTTGTCGAGCTTGGCGTTAAGGATCGCGCTCGGCGCGAGAAAAAGAAGGGCGGCTGCAACAGTGACGAACCGGAAGATGATTGAAGCGGTGGTCATGGGACTTTTGGTGGGTGATCCTGTTTGGCATGAAGCACGCGAAACACGATGATGCGCTCGCCGATAACTTGATAAAACAATTTGTAGGGAAAGCGGCGAAAGATGACGCGCCGAAATTCGCGGTAGTAAAGTCGCTCGCGTTCGGGCGACTCTTCCAGCGCGCGCATGACCGCTACGAATTCGTCGACAAACTCGTCCCCGAGTCCCCGGCGTTTCTCCTCGTACCATGCCCGCGCCGCGGCGAGATCTCGCTCCGCCTCCGGTCGGACGAGCACCACCCAGCTCATGTACGCCGCCGCAGGCGTTCCTCCACTTCGCGCCACGGAATGGCGGCAGCGGGATTAGCTTCGTAGCTGGACTGCGCTTCGTTGAGCAGCGTCTTTTCGCGTTCGGTGGGCCCCGCGGCTTCCTCTAATCGCCAGAGCTGATCGAGAATTTCACTGCGCTCTGATGCCGAGAGTCGCGGCAGCTCTGCCAGTATTTCCGTTTTGCGCATGGTCAGAAGGTAATCAGGAGCGTGAACATCGGCAAAGGAGAAATCTAAAATGGGTCCCGAAATTTTTGAGCGGTAGTCCTCAGCCGTAACGATGCAGTTGACCTATTGCGGAACTCCCGCCTTCGCCAAGCCTTCGGGATTTAATCTAACTGTATCGGGCTACTCCACGCGCGCGTGGAGGCCGACGACGGCGCCGGTGAAATGCAATCCGCCGCCGGCGGCTTGGACGGTCACTGGCGTTGAGTCCATGTCGGCGGCGAGGGTTTGCCAGTCGCCAGGTTTTGCGGCGTAGGCAAAGGCGAAAACTTTTTCGTCGCCGGTGAGACGGAGCTTGAGCTCTGAGGCGTCAACGATTGTGGCGGTCGCGAGAATTTCCGCAGTGGGGCCGTTCCATCGTTCGAGGAAAACGGCGAGGCCTTTTGTGTCACGTTTCACCGCGAAATAAAAATGGTGCGTTTCACTTTGAAATACCGCGAGTCCGGCGGACACACCGATGTCCGTGGGAACGGTGAGCGTCGTTGAAGTTTCGAAGCGCGAATGTTGCAGACGACGTCCGAGAAAGGAGGGATTGGTTTTTCCAGAAAGTTTATCGGAGCGGGGCGTGAGTTTAAGTTCGCCGTTCTTTTGATTCCACCACGTTTCGTGCGGCTGGCGGATCATGATCCAGAGCGGGGAAAGTTTTTCGCCATCGAACTCGTCGCGCCAGGTGAAGTTGCCGGTGAGCGGGGAAGTTGTTGCGGGTAGGGCGGGCGACGGCTCAGCCGGAGGTTTACCCGCCTCTGGCGGCGCCGAAGGCGACCAGGGCTTCGCCCTACCCGGAGAATTCACGACGTAGGGCACGCGTTCGCCGGCGGGGAGAATGCGCGGCCAGCCGTCGTCCGTCCACGTGACGGGCAACAGAAACGTCTCTCGTCCCGTGGCGAAAAGATTTCCTGCGTAAGGGCGACAACCGAGAAAGACGGAACACCAGTTTCCGTCCGGTCCTTCGACGAGATCGGCGTGGCCGGTGCAGGTGACCGCCTGCGGGACGGTGCCGTCGAGATCGCGTTGCGTCAGGATAGGATTTTTTTCCCACGGGACGAACGGACCGGTGACTGATTTGCTGCGCAGGATCACCTGCGAGTGCTGATCACTCGTGCCGCCTTCCGCGCAACAAACATAATACCAATTGCCGCGTTTATAGAGATGCGGGCCCTCGATCCACACGGGTTTCTTCGAGAGATTGACGCCGCCGTTCACGATGATTTGGCGTGGGCCGACGAGCTTCTGGGATTTCACATCAAACTCCTGCTGCCAGATGGCGCGGTGGCCTTGATAGAGGGGCTTGTTGTCGGGCGGATTGCCGTTGTTCAGCATCCACGCGCGGCCGTCGTCGTCGAAGAAGAGAGAGGGATCAATGCCGTCGAACTTCAGCCACACAGGGTCGCTCCACGGACCGGCGGGATCTTTGGCGGTCATCAGAAAATTGCCGCCGCCGTCGACGAATGTGCAGACCAAATAGAACGTGCCGTCGTGATGGCTGAGCGCGGGAGCGAAGATGCCGCGCGTGACACCAAGTCCGTCGTAGTTGAACTGAGTGGGGCGATCGATGGCGTGTCCGATCTGCGTCCAGCTCACGAGGTCGCGGCTGTGGAAAATCGGAATTCCAGGAAAATAAGCGAACGTGGAGTTGATGAGATAGTAGTCGTCACCGACCCGGCAGATGCTCGGGTCGGGATAGAAGCCGGCGAGGATCGGGTTGCGGTAATTACCGGTGGGAAGTGGCGGTTCGAAAACGGCGTCGCGTCCGGTGTATTCAAAGTTCTGGAACGCGACGGGAGCGGGTGCGGCGGAGAGCGAGAGGGCTACGAGGAGCGCGGAGAGGGCGAGGGGAAGCTTCATGGAGTGATTGGATCGTTCTCGTTCTCTTTATCGTTCTCGTTCTCGCCGCCCGGAAGAACGCGATCGAGGCCGGACCCGAAGACGGAATTGAGAGAACGAGAAAGAGAACGAGGAACGAGAACGAAGAGGGAGGGGGGCGGCTACTTACCGTTCGCGCTGCCGGGCACGTAGTGGGGTTTGATCGCTTTGTAATAATCGAGCGAGTGTTCGGCGGCTTCCACTCCGGCGGGCAAGGGACGTTTTGAAAACGTTTGAAAATATTGGGTGCACGCGTCGCGCCACGCACGGGCCTCGCGTTCCTGTCGGGCGAGCAGCGCCTTCACGTGCGCAAAGCGCTCGGGATCGATTGAGCTCTCGAGTGCAGCCCACGATTTTTCCCAACCGCGCACCGAGTCCACACCGTGTTGATAGTGCAGGCAAAGTTCGTCCCACAGAGTGCGGCCGGACTTCATCGGATGATCCCAAGCCACATGATGAAACCACAGGAGCAGGTTCTCGGGACACATTGCGACATTGCCGAAGCGCTGAGCGACTTCCGGGGCGTATTGCGCGACGGCGTTTGAGCCCGAAGGACTACGGTCGAAGCCGACGCCACTTGCGTCGGCGCGATGATAGTAAACAGAGTTCCAGTCGGCGCGACTCGCGTCGTCCACCCACGGAGCGGGACCTTGGTGATGCCCTTCCGCCATGATGTGATGGAGGCCAAGCGGCATCGAGTAATCCACAACGGCTTCACGAGAGGCGAGCAACATGGCAGTGATCGGGCGAATGACGTCAGGTGTGTTTGAAAACGTCATACGCGTCCATTCGGCAGCGATCGTGTCCGAGCCTAAATTGTGATCCCACGCGAGTCTCCCGAACGCATACCAGTTCGCCGCAGCGAGCGGATGGCCGGTCCAGTTGCGGTCGGTGCCGATATTCGAAACGCCGGCGATGACGGAAATTCCGTGAAGGTCGAGACTGCCGTCGACAACGCGGGCAACCGTTGAACCGGGGCCGGCGGTGAACGTGTCGCTGTCGAGGCATTCTTTGAAGAGTGGGGCGAGGTACGCGAGCTGGGTTGAGCCGCCCAAATATTCCTGGGTGATCTGCAGCTCCAGTCCGATCGGCGTGTGCGGCATGGCGCCGAACAACGGCGAGAACGCTTCGCGTGGCATGAAGTCGATTGGGCCGTTCTTGATTTGAACGATGACGTTGCGGTGGAATTTTCCGTCGAGCGGTTTGAATTCGTTGTATGCCTGTTTGGCGCGATCGTCGGGAACCTGATTGTCGTAGACAAACGCGCGCCACATCACGATGCCGCCATGCGACGCCAGTGCGTCGGCGAGCAGGTTGGCGCCGTCAGCGTGAGTGCGGCCGTAGGCTTGCGGGCCGGGCTGGCCTTCCGAGTTTGCTTTGACGAGGAAGCCGCCGAAGTCGGGAATCGCGGCGTAGATTTCGTCGACCTTTTGCGTCCACCATTTTTTTACTGCGGGATCGAACGGATCGGCGGTGGCGAGAGCGCCAAGTTCGATCGGTGCGCTAAAGCGGGCCGTGAGGTAAACACGGATACCATACGGGCGAAACACATTGGCGAGCGCGGCGACTTTCTCCAAATACGCGGGAGTGAGGACGAGAGCGTCGGCATTGACGTTCGTGAGGACGGCGCCGTTGATGCCGATGGAGGCGTTGGCGCGGGCGTAATCGCGGTAGCGAGGCGTAGGAATGTCGGGGAGATTGTACCATTCCCAGAGGGAGAAACCCGCGTAGCCGCGCTCGACGGTGCGGTTGAGATTATCCCAATGATTGAGCAAACGACGTTGGATTTTCGGTGCGCTCACCAGATCGAGTCGATCGAGCGATTGATTGGTTTGGAGATAACGCAGCAGAGCGAACGCACCGTAGAGCACGCCGATATCGCGATTAGCGAGGAGGAGAATGCGACGATGGCCGTCGATCGTTACGTGACGAACAATGTAGCCTTCTTCACCGGCGGCGCGGAGATCGCGCTCGCTGACGAGGCTGGCGAGCGACGGCGTGCGGGTGACCGAGCCGAGAATGAGAGAGCCGTCCCGCGTGGGTTGAGCGACGACCGGGACATCGACGCCGAGTAGACCTCGCAGGCCAGAGAGGAGTTCGTCGCGCGCGGCGATGAGTGTCGGACGGGAATCGGGTGCGACGATCTCGGTGATCGCAGAGGAGTAGGCGTTGCGCAGTGTTTCGTTCGCAATCGGATCGTAGCGGAGCCAGAGACGATAACCGTCTTCCGCGCGGGTGAACGCTATTGAAGATAGCAGCAACGTGCTGAACAGGAAAACCTGAGTACAGAAACGTCGAAAGGAGACCGAGGTGCTAAGCATGCAGCGGATTGCCACGGAAAATCGAGGGCGGTGCGTTGGCCGAGAGTGTTCAGTTTAAAAATAACCGCGTCTGGCTTCGCGGCGTTGTTTCCACTCGATCAATTTGCCTTCAATCAAAAGTAGTTCGGTGGTTTCCGCTATTCGAGTGATCTCTGTTCGCAGGATGGGTTGTTTAATCATCCTCATCTCTCCAGAGATGGGGTCGACATAGGGAATTTCCTGCATTTCACCGGGCACCGACTGCGTCTTTCCCGGGTACGACTCGCGATAGGTCCAGATCTCACTCTTAACGCCGGCGGTCACGGAGGGAGTAACCTCTGCGGGTAAGCCAAGGAGTTCACGCACCTGAGTGGCAGGCATTCCCTTGGCCAATTTTCCAAATGGTTTTCGAGGAGCTTCGGACTTGGCTTCAACCGTCGATGTGGGCGGTGTTGGGTGACCGCTTGAAACTGCAGTGCTGGAACATCCCGCGAGCAGCATGAGCGCGAGGGCGGCGACGGCGATGGCTGACGATCGGCCGATGGCGGTGTTGACGGAGAGCATGAAACGGAAAGACAAGGATCGAAACGCAGCGGGCAGGGGACCGGCTGCAAAATGTGGGGCTTATGATCCGCCTGACGGAGCGTAGATGCGGAAGTTTCCGCTTACTTCGAGAAACGCGATCATGGTGAGCAGACCGCTGTAGTAACGGAAGCGACCGGTGGGAATTTTCAGCTCCCAGAGCTGCTGAACGAATGGCTGACCGATCGCGCGATCAGCGGCGAGCGCGGCGGTTGCCGCCATCGCGATCAAGCCCGGTGTGTTGATGTCGGTGGAGATCGGAGTGCCATCGAGCTTGAAGCGGTCGGGGAGTTGCGCGCCGTGCGACGCGAGGAATTTCAAAACCCGATTGCTCTGCTCAACCTGCCACGGATCGGCGCGCCACCACGCATAGTCCAAAGCGGGATTCGAAAGCGTGCGCCATGCGTCGTAAAGAAAATCCTCGTGATGGCCTCGAGGTCCCGGCTGTGGGCTGCCGTCGAAATTTGAATAGTCGGGCATGAGTCCGGTCTTTGGATGAGCGGCTTTTTTGAAAAGTTCGCGACTGGTCTTGGTGACTTCGGCGAGGAATGACCGATCTTCGGGTGCGGTCGCCCAGCGCGCCCAGAGTTCGTAGTATGCGGGAAGGTGATACGACGGATCGGTGAAGTGCGCGCCGGCGCCTTCGGGCACGAAGTTGATCTGCTTTGCGCCGCGATCGAACATGGCGGTCATCGGACCGCGGTCGGGATCGTCGTTCTTGTGCAGCATGGTTCGAAGGATGGCCTGGGCTTCGGCGCGGTAATTGAAAATTCCTTCGCCGTCGCCCCAGCGGTGAGACGCGAAGAAGAGAGCCATCACAAACCACTCTTCGCCATCGGATGCAGGTCCGGCGCTGAGCTGCCGACCGTCGAACGCGGTGTGCCACGCGAAATAGCCGCGGAGCGGACCGCTGTCGTGATACATGTAGTGCTTCGCAAATTTCCAGATTTGGTTGAACTCCTTTTGGTGGTTCATCTGTACCGAAATCATCATCCCGTACGACAGCCCTTCGCTGCGGACATCGTTGTTATTGATGTCGGGGACGTAGGCCATGTCACCGGCAACGGGGTAGAACAGTCGCTCGGAATTTTCGTCTCCGTAAAACAACTGAGTCCAGGTAGCCTCGAGCTTTGCGGAGATTTCGGCGTCGGATTTGCCGAGATACTCGCTGAAAAGATTGCGATAGTGCCCGGTCGCGAACGCTCCGGACGACGTTGCGGAAGGCGCAGCGCACGCGATCGTCGTGCCGTACGCACTGAGAGCCACGCCGAGAAAAACGGAGGGAAGAAGTTTTCTCATG
>CBRAFL010000039.1:0-23494 GCA_967755055.1 uncultured bacterium | reverse complement strand
CATCCCGTGTGTGTTGTGCGGCATTTTGTGGGGGGCGCGCGCCCCGCCCACCTCCGGTGCGCGTCTACTCGGGGGGGGGGCGCCCGCGCCACCTACAGCTATTGCGGGCAACGCACTCATGCTGGCTCGAGCGTGACGTGATTCGTGAGCGTGCCGATTTTTTCGATCTCGATGCTCACGCGATCGCCGGGGCGGAGCCAGCGTGGCGCGGGCTTCGTGGCCATGCCGACGCCTTGCGGCGTTCCAGTGAGGATGACAGTGCCGGGCACGAGCGTGGTGCTGCCGCTCAGGTATTCGATCAAGGCAGGCACGTCGAAGACCATGTCGGCGGTTGTTGAATGTTGGACACGCTCGCCGTTCAGGGTCGTCGAGATCACCAACGCGTTGGGATTCGGAATTTCGTCAGGAGTAACAAGCCGCGGACCGAGCGGCGCGAAGGTGTCGAAGAACTTCCCGCGGCACCACTGGCCGCCACCGAGTTTGATTTGATGGTCGCGGGCGGAGACGTCGTTGGCGCAAGTGTAGCCGAGCACGTACTCGAGGGCGCGGGAGCGTGGAACGTTTTTGCAGGGTTTGCCGATGACGACGGCCAGTTCGCACTCATAGTCGACTTCGTGACTCGCAAGATGGGTGGGGATTTCGATCGCGTCATCCGGATGCTGCAGAGTGTTGATGCCTTTGACGAAAAGGATGGGGCGCTCGGGGAGCTTCGCGTTGGTTTCGGCGGCGTGCTGGCGATAATTTAAGCCGATGCAGAGAATCTGCGCTGGCACGATGGGTGCGAGAAGTTTGGCAATATCAGCGCGCTCGGTCGTGACGGTGTGCGCGCCATAAATATCGCCGTCGATACGGAGTGCGGAGCCGTCGGATTGCTCGGCTGCGTAGTGGATGGCGCGTTGCGGATCGAGATAACGGATAATCTTCATGAGTGATGATGAACTACTTTCCCGCGCTCCAGCCGCCGTCGATCATGAGACAGCTGCCGGTGACCATGGCGGCTTCATCGCTGGCGAGGTAGAGGGCGGCGGCGGCGATTTCGTCGGGGCGGGCCATGCGGCCGTTGAGCTGGGTCGACGCCATGTCGCGGTACGCTTTTTCGGGATCGGGGTATTCAGCGATGCGTGATTTCACAAAGGGCGTTTCGACCCGGCCGGGGCAGATCGCGTTGAACCGAACGCCCGTGTGCGAGTGATCGAGCGCGAGCGCGCGGGTGAGACCAACGATGGCGTGCTTCGTGACGGTGTAGGCGAGGCGGTCGCGCACGGCGACGACGCCGGCGATCGACGCGAGATTGATCACGCTGCCGTGGGCTCGGGCGAGCATCGCGGGGACGAAGGCTTTGCAGAGATTGAAGGTTCCGCGAACGTTGACGGCGTGCAGGCGATCGAGGTCGGCCGCGGACGTCGTGAGTAAGTTACCGACGTGTCCGATGCCGGCGTTGTTCACGAGAATATCGAGTACGGGGATGCGCGTCGCGAGAGCGAGTGCGTCGGATTCGCTGGCGACATCGAGCGCTGCAAAATCGCTCGAGCCGCCCGCCGCGCGGATCGCGGCGGTCGTGGCTTCGCCAGCGGAGGTGTCGCGATCGATCACCCAAACCTGCGCGCCGGCGGTGGCGAGGGCGTGGGCGATGGCCTGGCCGATGCCGGAGCCCGCGCCGGTGACGAGGGCGATCTTTTTCGTGAGATCAAACACGGTAGATGCGTTCCGCGTTGAGGTGAAAAAGTTTTGCGCGTTGTTCCTCGGTGGCTGTGGCCGTCAGCGTACGCGTGGTTTGGACCCAGCGGGAAAGCGGTGCGCCGAGTGTGCAAACCGGCCAGTCGCCGCCCCACACGACGCGATCCCAACCGAACTGCGCGATGACATGATCGACCCACGGGCGGAGGTCTTCGACCGTCCATGTCGCGGGATCGGCGTACGCGACGATGCCGCTGATTTTGCAGTTAACGTTGGGGAAGGCGGCGAGTTGAGCGAGGTCGGTGCGCCACGGCTCGAACGCGCGGCCTTTGACGTCCGGTACGCCGCAGTGATCGAGCACGAACGTGACGCCTGGGCAGCGCTCAACGAGTTGACGGGCGATCGGTAGTTGGCGAGCGAGTACGCAGAGATCGAAGGTCAGGCCGAACTCCGGCAGGAGCCGGAGGTTTTCAGAGAAAAGCGGGCTCTGTGATAACGCGTCGGGTTGCGTGTGTAAAATGCGACGCAAGCCGCGAACATGCGGCAATCGGGCGAGTGCTTCGAGATGTGCCTGGAAATTTTCCCGCTCGGGCCGGCCGCTCGCGACGATTCCGGCGATTAGCGGTTGCTCGTTGGCGAGTGATTGGATGGCGCGGGCTTCCGCGAGTTGGTGCGGTTCATCCACGTCGCACTCCATGAAAACGGTTTTCGCGATATCGAGGCCGGCGGCGGCCGCCAGATAGTCGTCGAAGCGAAAGCTGCGATTGAGCGCGGGAACTCCGGCGCACCAGGTGTAGGGGTATTGCGTGAGATCCCAGAGATGTTGATGGGTATCGACGAGGTACATGGATGTGGACTCAGGACGTGGTAGCTGAGGCGAGGGAGTTACCGTAGCTGATCAGGCCGACGGCTCCGAGCAACAGGAGAACGGCGGCGGTGACCATGAGCTTGGTGGAAGACCGGCAACTTTTCCACTCGCCGATGACCACGCCGAAGCCGCAGCTGAGGAAGATCAGGATGATCATGTGAATCGCCCAGCTGGAAAATTTCAGTTCGCCCATGCGCACGTGGCCGAGTCCGTAGAAGAAAAATTGCAGGTACCAGAGCAATCCGGTGAGCAGGGCGAGCGCGTAGTTGCGCGCGAGGCGAACGCCGGGGGCGGGCTGCACGAACTCGCCCCACGATCGATCGCGGAGCGTGAGCCAGCCGGCGTAGAGCAACGTGGTGGTGAAAGCCCCGGTGTTGGAAAACAGATAGATCACGTTGCCCTGAAAATTTCCGGCACCGTGAGCGGCGGCGACATCGGCGATGGGTTGGCCGGCAGCGAGGGAAAAACTGAATACGGCGGACAGCGTGCCGGCGAGTAACACGATCGGTAGGCCGACGCGCGGGTTAAACGGTGGTGCGGAGACGTCGCCGGCGAGTTCGCGTTCCTTGCGGAAACCAGCTAGGCCGGTGACGAGCATCGCTCCACCGCCGAGAATCACTCCGGCCACCACGAAACTTCCTGCGGTGCTGGCGAGTGTGACTGAGAGCGTTCCGGCTAGGAACGGCGGCAGGAGCGTGCCGAGGACACAGGAAACACCGATCGCGAGCGCGTAGGTGAGCGAGAATCCGATGTGGCGAATCGCGAGGCCGAAGGCGATTCCGCCCACACCGTAGAGCATGCCGAGAAAATAAGATTTTTGCATCGCGGCTCCGGGAGCTTCGTGCAACACCGCGCTGAGTTCTGGAATGGTCAGCCACGCGAAAATCCACGGCAGCACCAGCCAGCAGCCGGAGGCTTGGACCAGCCAGTACGTCTGCCATTTCCAGTGCCGGACATAGCGCTGAGGCGCGTAGCACAAGGCGGCACTCGCGGCTCCGATCGTGTGGAGGAGGGTGCCAAGAATGGGGGCGGTCTCGGGAAGCATGGGGTGGGGTTGGAAATTGGCCGCTGCTATCGTCGTTCTCGTTCTCGTTATCGTTCTCTTTCTCGACCTCGATCGGCCGAGTGCTCATCGGATCGAGAACGAGAACGATAACGAGAAAGAGAACGAGAGAGTATGAGAGTGAGGACGAGAGAGAGTAGGAGACTTTAAAGGGAAAACTCGCTCTGAATTTCGCGGGTATGCTGGCCCACGCGCGGGGCGCCGCGCGTGGACTTGAACCGTTGACCGTCAATTGTGATGGGGCAGCGCGTGGTTCGCAGCGTCGGTCCGTCGTCGCGGGTGACATCCTGCACAAAATCGAGTTCGGCGAACGCATCGGTTTTCCACAGCTGCGACCAGGTGAGAACATCGGCGCACCAATAATCCGCAGACTCGAGTCGATCGAGCCAGTGGCGGGTCGGGTGAGTCTTCAGGTGTGCGGCGAGCAACCGTTTGATTTCGTCGCGCTGAGTAAACCACGTCGCGGGATCGGAGAAGCTCGTGAGCGCGGGGAGTTCGAGGAGTTCGCCGAGTTTTCCGAGCGGGCCCATGGCGAGGGCGAGGTGTCCGTCGGCCGTCGCGTAGATGCCGTAGGGCGCGCCCAAATACGCGTGGCCGTTGTTAACCGCACTGCGCTGGGGATCGCGCCCGCCGTCGTTGAGGTATGTCGTGGTGACCTCGAATTGCAGATCGAGAATGGATTCGAGCAGGCTCACTTCGACCAGACCGCCGCGACCGGTGGTGCCGCGGCGGACGAGAGCGGCGAGGAGGCCCTGTACGAGGTGCGCGCTCGCAGTGAGATCGGCGACGGCGAGGCCGAACGGCATCGGAGGCTGGTCGGCGTTGCCGTTGAGCCACGTGAGACCGGAGAGTGATTGGGCGAGAAGATCCTGGCCGGGTTTATCGCGCCACGGCCCCGTGCTGCCGTAGCCGGTGATCGACCCGTAGACGAGGCGTGGGTTGAGTTTCGCGCAGTCTGTGGGACCGAGTCCGATGCGCTCCATCACGCCGGGGCGAAAATTTTGAATGAGCACGTCGGCCCGCGCGATCAGTTGCTTTACTTTACCCAGGTCGGCGGGATTTTTAAGGTCCGCGGCGTAACTCTGTTTATTGCGATTGATCGAATGAAACAGCGTGCTGTCGCCGTCGAGGGACAGGTTGGAGATGTAGAGCTGGCGGCCGATGTCGCCGGTTCCGGGGCGCTCGATTTTGATGACGCGGGAGCCGAGATCGGCGAGCCGCGTGGCGGCCCATGGGCCGGCGAGAAACTGGGCAAAATCCAGGACGAGCAATCCTTCGAGGGGTTTCATGCGGCGGGAGACGCGGAGAGTAGCGAGTCGCGGTACGTCGCATCGAGTTGGTTTAGCGCGTCGCGATCAGTGAGCTTTCCGCGTAGGGCCGCGTGAACGATCAGGGCGCCCCGTTCTTGAAATTGGAGATATCCCGGGAAGCGCGGCCGCAGGTACGCGCGGTCGAGCGCGGGGAGGGTGCGCATAAAATAATCTCCGGTGAGCCGGTTGTTTTCTGGATCGAGCCAGGCGGCGCGATAGCCGGGCTGGCCACCGCTGTGAGTGTAAAGCGTGCGCTGGACTGTGGGCGAGGCGACGAATTCGGCGTAAGCGGCTGCGGCGGCTCCGTACGGCCGAAGAGCGGATACGCCGAGCCCCGCACCGCCGAGAGTCGTTCGCAAAACTGTGCCGTTGAATGAGGGCGTGTCGCCAAACGTCAGCACGTGCGGCGCGAAGCCGGCGCGCGCGTAGTTCGAATAACCATACGCCAGCGGACAGTAGGCGAGCTGGGTGTTGGCGGCCGACGCTACGAGATCGTGCGAGGCGATGGGATTGCGCGACCAGCAGTCGTCGTCGCAGTGGACGAGGAGTTCGCGGAGATGTCCGAGCGCCGCGAGACCGACATTGGACGTGACGCTGTGTTCGCCGTTGATGAACGGTTCTTCGCCGACCGAAAGGCACAGCGTGTAGAAATTCATCAGGCAGTTGATCGGAGCGGCGGGTACTTCGACGTGCCCTTTACGAGCGAGCGCGATGACTTCCGGCCAGGTTTGCGGTGGAGCGATCCCGAGTTGGGCAAGCAGATCGCCGCGCCAGAATGAAACGGGCGTCGCCGCGTCGATGGCCAAGGCCCAGTGATGGCCGTCGTGGGTATAGCTGATGTGCGATTGACCGATCGAGTGGGCCGCCTGGTCGGCAAAAAAATTGGGCGCAAGGAATTCGTCGAGGGGCTGCAATGCGCCGGATTGGGCGACCCGGCTGATGCACGGGTGATCCAGCACAATCAGATCGTAGTCGAGAGCGAGCCGCTCGACCGGCGAGTCTTCGAATGCTTTCAGCGAGCGCTTTTCCCAGGAAATTTTTATGTCCGGGTGCAACTCCATGTAGCGCTGGGCCGTGGCCGCGAGAGGAGCGAAACCGCGTGGATGGTTCCACGTAATTCCGCGGAGGTTTAATTTGCCGCTCATGAAAGGGGAATGGGGGTGGCGCCGGTCTGGCTGGATTGATAAGCAGCCTCCACGACCGCCATCGTTCGAAACGCATCGTCAACGCGCGTGGGCAGCTCGCCGGTTTTCCCGGCGGCGAATTGCATCATGCTGTTCATGGTGCCGATGAACGCATGCGGATACCAGCTGCCCTCCACCGGAACGCTGCGCCATTCGCCCGGATTGCCGTTCTCATCGAGCTGGCAGCATTCGAGCGCGTCGGCGCCGCCCTGAGGATAATTCAGCAACAGCCCAAGCTGGGCGCGGATGGCACCCTTCGTGCCTTCCCATTTCACATAGCTTTCCTGATGCTTCGGCCCGAATACATGCCCGTGATTCGTCGTAATGTTGGCACGCAGCATGTCGCCGTAATCGAGCGCGATGTTCGTGCGGGTGGAGGAGAGTTTCGGGGTACGCGGATGGCGCACAGTCTTCGCATACACACCGCGCGGCTCGCCGAGAAACGAACGGATGAGATCGATGTAGTGAATACTGTGGTACAGGATTTCAACGCGCGGCGCGCCTTCGAGAAACGTCCAGAGATGCCACGGGGTGTGGACGGTCACGCGAACCTCGAGATCGTGAACCTCGCCGATTGCGCCCTGGGCGATCAGCTCTCGCGCGGCAGCGACGCCGGGCGCAAAGCGCAGTTGGAAGTTCACCGCGGCGCGGAAATTCTTGCGGTGGCAGAGCGCGAGCAACGACCGCGCTTGGTCGAGGTTTTCCCCAAATGGTTTTTGAATGAGCACCGCGGCGCCGTCGGGCAGGGCGGCGAGAACTCCGGGCAGAGCGGAAGCGGGCACCGCGACATCGAAGATTGTTTCCGGCGGTGCGTGGCGGACGGTTTCCTCCAGTGACGAAAAAACCTGGGGAACGGCAAACTCGCGCGCGAGCGCCTGCGCTCGCCCGAGATCGAGATCGTACAACGCCGCGACGCGGAAACCGCCGAGGCGGTAAGCAGGCAGGTGCGCGTCTTTAACAATGCCGCCGGCGCCGAGAATTACGATCGGCCGAGACGGACCAGGAGGCGAAAGGGGCGGGCTAAGGGGAGTAGCCATTTTTTATTTGCAAAATGAAATTTTATTAGCAAACCGATGCAAGTCGGAAATGGCTGCCCCCTCACATTACCCCGTGCCGGCGTTGGAAAAAGGTCTCGACGTGATTGAGACCCTGGCGGCAGCCGCTGTGCCTCAGTCGCTCGGCGAGCTGGCGGCGACGCTCGATCGCAGCAGCAGCGAGATTTTTAGGATGCTGAACTGCCTCGAGCGGCGCGGCTACATTATGCGCGATGCGGTATCCGGAAAATACGGACTGACGCTGAAACTCTACTCGCTGGCGCATGCGCACACCACGACGGAAAAATTGCTGCACGCCGCGCGCGTGCCGATGCAGGCGCTCACGGATAAAGTCCGTGAGTCCTGCCATATCAGCGTGCTGGAGCGCGGGCGGCTCCTCGTGGTGGCACAGGAGGAAAGTCCTGAGCGAGTGCGGCTGTCGATCGAAGTGGGCAGCGTTTTCGATGCGCCGTTGACGGCGTCGGGCCGGCTCTTGCTGGCGCAGTTACCCGAGGACCGGCTCGAAGCAGTGCTGGCGGAATCGCCGGCTGGGCGCGTGCTCAAGGGGAAATCGCGTAGTTCATTTATCGAGACCCTAGCGGAGGTGCGGCGAGTCGGTTTGTCGACCGCGGAAAGCGAATCGATTGAAGGTGTTCGTGATATTGCGGTCCTCGTCGGCGATCCTGCGAGCGGTGTCACCGCTGCGCTCGCCATCACCCGTCTGCTGCGTCGCGGCCAGCGGGGCGATGAGACTTCGCTCGTCGCGGCAACGCGGGCAACGGCGGCGGAAATCACCAAAACGTTGGGGCTTACGGTCGCAGTATGACGACGCGCTATTTCGAGGATTATGTAATCGGCAGTGAACGATCATCCATGGGGCGGACGATCACCGAGGCGGACATTGTGCTCCATGCCGGTCAGACGGGTGATTTTTACCCGCATCACATGGATGCGGAGTGGTGCAAGACGCAGGATTTCAAGCAACGCATCGCGCACGGCACGCTCGTGTTCAGCGTCGCGGTCGGGCAGACCGCAGGCGAAATCAACCCGGCAGCATTTTCGTATGGATACGATCGGCTGCGCTTCATCAAACCGGTCTTCATCGGCGACACGCTGACGACGCGCTGCACCGTGAAGGAAAAACGCGATCATCCCAAGCGCGCCGATCACGGTATCGTGGTCGAGACAGTCGAGTCGACGAACCAGCGGCACGAGACCGTATTGGCGGTTGAGCATCTGCTGATGGTGCGGCGCCGCCCGGTTACCTTCTGATAGCGGTGGGATGGGACTACTGCTGTTTTCATTCCGCCCACCTCGCCGACAGCAGGATCGATTAGAATTTTTGGCGTCCCTCTCTCAGGAACGCCCGACAGCCAAAACCCAAAGAACCCCACAAGGAGAGAATCCCAAAGGACGGGCCAATCGCCGTCCAAGAGGATCGTACGACGCCATGCACACCAAATTGAAACTGCTATCGAGCGCCAGTTTGCTGGCCCTCATTTCCGCCGGTTGGATGCCTTTGTTCGCTCAGGAAAGCGCCGCCACGACCGAACCTGAAAAAAAGAAAGATGAGCCTGTCCTGCTTCAGACCTATGTCGTCAGCGGTGTGCGGGCGTCCCTCGCCTCTGCGCAGGAGATCAAGCGCGACAAGTTGGAGATCGTCGACTCGATCGTCGCGAGCGACATCAACAAGCTGCCTGATTACAATGTCACTGACGCCTTGCAGCGCATTACGGGCATTCAAATTTTGCGAGATCGTGGCGAAGGCGCGGGGATCACCATTCGCGGCCTGACGCAAATGGAGCACACGCTCAACGGGCGTGAAATCTTTACCGCGGGGCTTAGCTCGACGGGCGGTGCGAGCCGACAAATCGATTTCGCTGATGTGCCGTCGGAGATGGTCGCCGGTATCAATGTGTACAAGACGTCGTCCGCGCAGCACATCGAGGGTGGCATCGGCGGCATGGTGGAGATGTTGACGCGCCGTCCGTTCGATTTCGCAGGGTTCGAGGCGGTCGGGTCCGTCCGCGTCATCCACGGTGACCTGTCCAAATCCACCAAGCCTCAATATTCCGCCTTGGTGAGTAATACTTGGAAGCTCGCAGGCGGCGGCGAATTCGGCGCCCTCGTCAACGTTACTTACCAGGAACGCGCCTGGCGCGAAGACCAGAATGGCACGGGCACGCCGACGGCCCGCACGGACATCATTCCTGGCCAGACGATCAACGTGCAGAATTCCACTTCGCAGAACACGGTGTTTGGTCGCCGCGAACGCACCGGCGGGACCGCTGTGCTCCAGTGGCGCCCGTCGAAGCAACTCGAGTTTTACGCGGATGCGAACTACACGAAGTTCGATACGCTGCAGGACACCAACCAGATCAACGTTACCGGTGCGGCCTACACGTTTGTGCCGGGCAGCGCGGTGCTCGCTCCGGGAACCAACGATCTGCAGAAAATCACGTGGACGAATCCGACGATCTCAGTGCTTTCGTTCGCGCGCGACACGCATGACTGGACCAAACAGTTTGGCGCCGGCGCGATCTGGAAAGGGGAAGATCTTACGCTCAAGTTCGACGCGAGCTACACCGACAGTTACAACGACCTGTTCTTTTCCGGCCCGTTTTACGCGGCCACGGCGGCGCAGTTCACCCAGGATCTATCGACGGAGGTGCCGTCGACCTCGGTCACCGGCACAAACCTGACGGATCCGTCGATCTATCGCTACACGGGCATCGCCTACCGCTATCGTCCTTTCTACGGGGATCTCAGTGCGGGGGCGTTCGATGGCACCTACAATCTGCACAATAATTTTCTCCACACGCTTCTCGCCGGAGTGCGCCACGCCAAGCGCAACGCGACGAACAAGCCCGGCCTGATTTTTGCCGACTTCAACTACGCGGCCGGCACCGGTCCGCTGGCCACCGCTTATCCGGATCTGATCACGACCAACACGTACGGATTCTTTCCGTACACGAACACTCCGAGTATCCGAAACTATATGACAGGGGTTCTGGCTGGCACGCGGGACGCGACGGCTTACCGCGCCAAGTTTGGCATTACAACTCCACTGCCATCGTCGGCCTCTCCGCTGACGTTGTGGAATATCGACGAGTCGACGACAGCCGGGTATCTCATGGGCAAGTTCAAGGTCGGCAGCCTCCCGCTCGATGGTAATATCGGTGTGCGTTATGTGCGCACGCAGGAAGCCGTTTCAGGCAGCCGCACGATTCCGGCGACTTCGACCACGCCGCAGTCGACCGGTCCAATCGACATCGACACCACCTACAACAGCGTTCTGCCGAGCTTAAACAGCCGTTACACGATCACCGACGGGTTATTCTTGAAGTTCTCCGCTTCGAAAACACTGACGCGGCCCGATTTCGGGCAGCTGTCGCCGTCGCTCACGTTGGTGCCAAATCCGATCACTCCTGCGCTCAACCAAGGCAGCGCCGGCAACCCGGACCTCAAGCCGATCAAGGCAACCAACTACGATCTCGCACTCGAGAAGTACTTCACTCCAAGCACCTCCATTTACGTCACGGCGTTTTATAAGAAAGTCGACGGCTTCATCGTCAACTCGGCGGCGACGGAGGTGTACGACGGGCAGAGCTATTTGATCACGCGTCCGCGCAACGCCAATCCGGCAACGATCAAGGGCCTTGAGTTTGGCTATACTCAGTTTTTCGACTTTCTACCTGAGGCCTTGCGCGGCTTGGGCGTGCAGGCGAACTACACCTACATCAGCTCGGAGACGCCTAACGCGACTCTCGGAACGAATACGCCGCTCCCGAATCTTTCGAAGAACAGCTACAACGTGATCGGGATGTATGAGAATAAGAAAGTCTCCATCCGCGTGGCTTACAACTGGCGCGACAAGTTCCTGAGTGGTCAGGCGAACATCGCGAATGTTGGCCGCATTCCTTTTTACACGAAGGCGTATGGATGGATGGATGCGTCGCTGTCTTATCAACTCACAGACAAGTTCACGATTGCGATCGAAGGCACGAACCTGCTCCGCACGAAGCGCATTTCTTATTTCGGCGTCGAGACGCGGCCCCAGAATGTTTATATCAACGATCGGCAAATCAGCGCCAGTGCCACCTATCATTTCTGATTAAGAATTGATTAGAAAAATTTAGCCCCGGGGCGCGATGGGTAGTGTGTCGCCCTCCCGGGGCTTTTTCTGAAATGGAACCGCAGATTGCGCAGAGGACGCAGATAAAGTCAGGAAACAAAAATACCAGACCTGATCGGACGGGCTTTGGTATCTGCGATAATCTGCGTTATCTGCGGTTAAAAAGGATTGGGATAAAACGCCGGGCATTTCAAATTGGATACGCCGTGACCGTGCGCACTTTTCTACGGTCATTGCTCGCGCTCGCCGGCCTGGCATTGTTCGTACTGGCGACGCAGTCCGTGACGGCGACCGAGTCCGGCGCTTCGCTCGAGATGACGTTTCGTGCGCCGCCATTTTCTGCACGCCCTTGGGTTTTCTGGTATTGGATGAAGGCGAGTTCCTCGCGCGCAGGCATCACCGCCGATCTCGAGGCGATGAAGGCATCTGGCATCGGTGGCGCGCATCTCGTTCCCATCAGTGGCGCAGCGAAACCGCCTTTGCTCGATCCTCCGGTCGAACAGCTCAGTCCGGAATGGTGGGAGCACATCAAGTTCGCGCTGAGCGAGGCGGATCGACTCGGACTGCGGATCGCGATGCATGCGAGCGACGGCTACGCGACTGCGGGCGGGCCGTGGATCACGCCCGAGCTTTCGATGCAAAAAATTGTTTGGAGTCGCCTCGAAGTGGACGGCGGCCAGCGGCTCGATTTGGTGCTGCCACTTCCGCCAAGCACTGCCGGTTTTTATCATGACGTGCGCGTCGTGGCGTTTCCCGCTGGTGTTGGTGCCGGCGTGACGTCCCGTTCGCTCGCGCCGAAAGTTACAACTAGCCGTCCCGGCGCGGATGCGCAGTTCCTGGCGGGAAAGGCGGAGCCGGTTTTCACCAGCCAGGAGGCGTGTTGGATTCAATACGCGTTCGCCGAGCCGTTCACGTGCCGCTCGATCACTGTGCGCACGCCGCGCACCAAAGGTATCCAGTTTAATACGTACAACGCGAACCGGCTTGCGATTGAGGTGAGTGACGACGGCGAGCATTTCCGCCGGGTTGCGCAACTGGTCCCGCCGCGACACGGCTGGCAGGATGGTGACGCGGATGTGACGCACGCGATTCCTGCGGTGACAGCGCGCCAGTTTCGTTTTGTCTACGATCCGGCGAATGCTGAAGCAGGTGCGGAGGATCTTGATTCGGCCAAATGGAAGCGGCCGCTGACGTTGTCCGGCATCGACCTTTCTTCCGAGCCGCGCCTCCACCAGTACGAGGGCAAAACGGGAGAGGTGTGGCGGATTTCTCCTCCGACGAGCAGCGCGCAAGTGCCAGCGGAAATGTGCGTGCCGTTGGCGAGTATGATTGATCTCACGACACACGTGGGCGCAGACGGACGATTGACTTGGGACGCGCCGCCCGAGCGATGGACCATCCTCCGGTTGGGCCGAACGACGACCGGCTCGCGTAACGACACGGGTGGGGGAGGCGTGGGACTCGAGTGCGACAAGTTCAATCCCGCTGCGGCTCGCCTGATGTTTGATCACTGGTTCGGGGAGATTATCCGGCAGGCAGGTCCGGCGCTGGCGGGACGCGTGCTCAAAGTGTTTCACGTCGATAGCTGGGAGTGTGGCAGTCAAAACTGGTCGCCGGTTTTCAAGGAAGAATTTCAACGCCGCCGCGGTTACGATCCGCTGCCGTATTTGCCGGCGATGGCGGGCATACCGGTGGAGAGCGCGGATATCTCCGAACGATTCCTGCACGACGTGCGTGAGACGATCGACGAACTCGTGCGCGATAACTTCTTCGGGCCATTCGAGGAATTGGCGCGCATGAATGGCTGCACGTTCAGCGCGGAATGCGTGGCGCCGACGATGACAGGGGACGGGATGACGGCGTTTGGAGCGGTGGACACGCCGATGGGCGAGTTTTGGCTGCGCAGTCCCACGCACGACAAGCCGAACGACGTGCTCGATGCGATCTCCGGCGCGCATGTTTACGGCAAGCCGGTCGTGCAGGCGGAAGCGTTTACGCAGATCCAGCTGCGCTGGGATGAAACGCCCGCGATGGCGAAGGCGCTCGGAGATTTGAACTACGCCCTCGGCGTCAATCGCTTCGTGTATCATGTCTTCACGCACAATCCGTGGCTTGATCGTCAGCCCGGCATGACGCTCGGCGGAGTCGGGCTGTATTTTCAACGTGACCAAACGTGGTGGCGTCCCGGCAGGGCGTGGGTGGAGTACGCGCAACGCTGTCAGGCGCTGCTGCAACAAGGTGTTCCGGTCGCGGACATCGCGGTGTTTACGGGCGAGGAGGTGCCGCGCCGTGCGGTCTTGCCGTGGAATCTCGCGACGACGTTGCCGGGATTTTTTCCGGCGGAAGATGCGCGCCGTGCCAAAAAGATTATCGAAGGTCCGGACTGGGTGGATCCGTTGCGCGGTTATGCTTACGACTCGATCAACCGCGATGTACTGCTGCGGCTCGCGCAGGTTCGCAATGGGCGGATCGAATTGCCGGGTGGCGTGAGCTACGCGGTGCTGGTAATCCCCGCCGCGAATCCGATGATGCCGATTGCCGACCGGCTCTCGGCACCGGTGGCGAAGCGCTTGCAGGAATTTGTTGAGGCGGGCGTGACGGTGATTTTCGGCGAGCGTCCCAGTCACTCGCCGGGATTGGGCGATTTTTCGCGTGACGATGAAACGGTTGCGCACGTTGCGGATAATCTCTGGCCAAACGCAGCAGTTTCATCGGCGGTTCGTGCAGTGGGACGAGGCCATGTCGTCAACGGCCCCTTCAAAGCTGATTCGTTTATCTCTGTTGGAGTCGCGCCAGATTTGCTGGCGACGGACGAAGGTGCGCGTGCGGCTGGTCTGGCCTGGAATCATCGAGCCGGCGACGGATGGGATTTCTATTTTATTTCGAATCAGCAAAACACCGGGCGGAAACTCACGGTTTCGCTGCGCGCGAACGGCCGTCAGCCTGAGTTGTGGAATCCGGTCACGGGCGAGATCCAGGTCGCGCGGGACTGGCGTATTCAAAACGGTCGTACTGAGATTTCGCTTTCGCTGCCAGCCAGCGGCTCGTTGTTTGTGATCTTGCGCAAGCCGGCGACTCCTCCGCAGTCGGGCGCGGCCGCGATGGAGGCGGTCGAGCCGCACGTTGTTGAGACACTGTCCGAGGAATGGCAGGTCGCGTTTGAGCCGGCGCGCGGCGGACCGAAAGAGCCCTTGTCGTTTTCACGGCTTCAGTCGTGGACGGAGCGTAATGAGGTCGGCGTGCGGAATTATTCGGGCACGGCGAATTATGTGCGTAAATTTTATTGGGGCGCGTCTGAATCCGATGGAGTGGGCGCTCGGGTGTGGCTCGATCTCGGACGCGTCGCGGATTTGGCGGAGGTCACGTTGAACGGCGTTCCTTGTGGCGTGGCCTGGACTCCGCCTTACCGCGTCGAGATCACCGCGGCTTTGCGCTCTGGCGAGAACGATCTGCGCGTTGAAGTAACGAATACCTGGTTCAATCGACTCGCGCTCGATCGCACGTTACCCGAGGAGCAGCGGCTGACGCGTACGACCGCGCCGGAGCGCACCGAAGGCAAACCGCTGCTCCCGGCGGGACTGCTCGGGCCGGTGACGTTGATGAAAGAATGAAGGCGATAAATTGCTGGAGTAGCCCCCCGCCTGAGCGCAGGGAGGATCGCTCGCTCGCCAGACCGAATGAAAACTCGCTGTGCCGTGTAGGTAGCGCGCTCGCCGCGCTACGTTCGCGATCCGTAGCGCGGCAAGCGCGCTACCTACAATTCGATCCTCCACTCGCTCACGCTCGCAGCCATGATCAAGCCGAAGCAACGACTCCCACACCATGTTGAAAAAGATTCCACGCCATCTTATCGCAGTCCTATCACTGCTCATTGTCCTCGCGGCCGGAGCGGCGGAGATTCCGCCGCTGATGCTGGGCTCAGCGTGGTATCCGGAGCAATGGGCCGAGAGTCGTTGGGACGCGGATCTCGCGCTCATGCAGAAGGCGGGTTGCAACATGGTGCGGATCGGCGAATTCGCCTGGAGCAGTCTGGAGCCGAGCGAAGGGAGGTACACGCTCGACTGGATGGATCGGGCGATCGCGGCCGCGGCGAAGCACGGGATGGTCGTGGTGCTCGGCACGCCGACCGATGCACCACCCGCGTGGTTGACGTCGAAATATCCCGAGACGCTCCGCGTCAGCGAGGACGGGAAGCGTTTGCAGCACGGCTCACGGCGGCAGTTTTCCTACACCAGCGCGAAGTACCGCGAGCTGTGCCGAAAAATTGTTGAGCAGATGGCGCAGCGCTTCGGTCACAATCCGCATGTCGTCGCGTGGCAGATTGGTAATGAGTACACGGAGGACTCGTTCGACGATGAGTCCCGGCGCAAGTTTCACGAGTGGTTGGAAAACAAATACAAGTCCGTCGATCTGCTCAACCAGCACTGGATGACGGCCTATTGGAGCCAGACCTACGATGCGTGGGATCAGATTCCGATGACGACTGGCCGCGCGAATCCCGGACTATTGCTCGATTACAAGCGGTTCGTCACGGATCAGTGGCGTAGCTTTCAACGCAACCAGCTGGAGGTCATCCGGGCTCATGCCGAGCCGCGGCAGATTGTGACGACGAATCTCGGTGGGCTGGGCTGGGCGAATCGGTTTAACCGCAATGAGGTGGCCGCTGATCTCGATCTGATTTCGTGGGACGACTATGTCGGCTCCGGGCATCTCGATCCGATCAAGAATGGCGCGACGCACGATCTCGTGCGTGGCTGGAAACGGAAGAATTTCTGGGTGCTCGAGATGCAACCCGGCTCGGTGGATTGGGCGTCGGTTAGCAACTCGCTCGATAAGGGCGAAACGCGTGCGATGGCTTGGGAAGCGGTGGGGCACGGGGCGGACTGTATCGCGTTTTGGCAGTGGCGGAGTGCGCTGAACGGGCAGGAACAATATCACGGCGCACTCGTGGGTCCGGACGGCGAGCCGCTTCCATTATTCGACGAAGTGACGCAGACGGGCGCGGAATTCGCAAAGGCGGCGACTACGCTTGCCGGAACTTCGCCGCGTTCTGAAGTCGCGCTGCTCCACGACTACGACAGCCGCTGGGCGATCGATTTCAACCGCCACAGCATGCGTTACGAACAGCTGGAAATTTTGCAGGGCTACTATGGCGCGTTGCGCGGCGTCACGCAGTCAGTGGACATTGTGGACCCGGCGATTTCGTTGGATGACTACAAGCTCGTGGTCGCGCCGAGCTTGAATGTCATCTCCGCAAAACTGGCGGAGCATCTGACGGACTACGTCACGCGTGGCGGGCATTTGGTGCTTGGCCCGCGATCGGGGATGAAGAACGAATTCAACGCGCTCAATCTCGAGCGTCAGCCGGGACCGCTCGTGCCCACGCTCGGCGGGCGCGTAGAGCAATTTTACGCGTTGCTCGATGAAGTGCCGGTGTCGGGAGATTGGGGCAGCGGCCGCGCCGCAATCTGGGCGGAGCGCCTTTCACCCAGCGCGGCTGACGTGGAGGTGAAGCTGCGTTATCAGGCGAGCAACGGTTGGCTCGATGGACAAGCGGCGGTGATCTCGCGCAAGGTCGGCCGCGGCACCATCACGTACATTGGCGCGGTGTTGGACCCGGCGTTGTTGCGATCCGTGGCGGAACGTTTGGTGAAATCCGCGGACGTCAGTGATCACACGCTGCCTGCGCCGGCGGGAGTCGAAGTATGTCGACGCGTTGGCGACGGTCGCGAAGTTTTCCTGATGATCAATCTTTCTGCACAAGTGCAGAGCTGGGCGTTGCCACTGCCGATGAGCGATGTGTTGAACGGTGGGGAAACGGCGCGAGTCGAATTGCCGCGTTATGGGGTTGCCGTTCTTTCGCGGAACGTGGCGGCGAAACGGTGATCGGATGGTTTCGAGCAAGGTGTATCTTCGAATATCCGGAGGGAAGAAACCGCTAATGGGATCTGCCAATGGGCAGATCCGTATGTCACCCCTCCGCCTGATCGGCTCCGGAATAAGTGGTGGGGTCTGCTGATCGCAGACCGTGATCAGCGGACTTCAATTACTTGAAGTTAGCTGACGGCTTTAAGGATTCGGCGCGTTCGAGTTGAACGGGCCAGTCATCGGTGCGAAATGGAATTGCGGGCAGGCCGGCCGCGTTCACTAGATTCGGCGCGGCGGTTTCACTCCACGCGAAACGCACGGCGATCGGCTTCGGTACGTGGGGACTGGTGAGCGCGATGGTGTTATTTTCGATTGCAGCATCGGCCGGATGAAAAATCCGGTCTTCGCCCGCAATCGTGAAATCCGTCAGCGGTTTTCCGTCGCGGCTGCACAGTCCGTCAGCGTGAGAAAAATTGAGGGCCATCGTACCATGGTCGGTCTCACGAGACGATTCCAGCTGCGGGCTGTGAGCTTCGACATCGCTCCGTCCATACGTATCGGCCAACGCAAGACGTGCCAGTCGCAAGCCGATGTCGCGCTTGTTCGTCGGATGAATATCGTGGAGGTTTTTAACCAGATCCGTGGTGACGATCAAACCCGCGCCGGGCGTTGCGAGGCACTTGACCTGAGCTTCCCAAAAGGCCGGCAGGGCCTCGCGAGTGAGTCGTTTCGGGAATGTTTCCCAGCGGGAATAATCGAACGGCGCGAGCAGCACGTAGTAAAACGGCGCCGCTGTATCGCCCCAGGCGGTACGCCAGCTCTCGATGAGTGCGCGCTGTTTCGCCGCGTAGAGTGCGATATCCGCCTCCATGCAGTTGGCCTCTCCTTGATACCAGAGGAATCCGCGCACGGCGAATGGGACGAACGGTGCGATCATGTCCCGATAAAGCTCGGTGGGTTGCACGCCACGCACCCATACTTTGTGACGAACGTGTTCGAGTCCGTGCAGCACCGGCGTGTTGGCGAATGCCTCTGGCGGCATCCATGCATCGATCAACGAGCCGCCGAAGCTTGAGTGAACCAAACCCACGGGCACGCCGAGCTCACGAGTGAGTTCCCGTCCGAAGTAATAAGCCGCGGCGGAAAATTTGGAGCGGCTCAACGCATCAGGCGAGCAGGGCAGCCAGTGGAAGACGGCGTCACCGGTCTGCCGCTGATCCGTCCGCGGCACCTGATAGATTCGCAGCCGTGGATTTTCTGCTTCCGCCACCTCGGTCTCATAGTTGTCGACCGGCTTCTGGCCTTTGACCGGGCCGAAACTTTTTTCCATGTTCGACTGGCCGGAACAAAACCAAACCTCTCCGACGAGCACATCGGAGAATACGAATCGGTTGGTACCTTGAATTGTTAACGTGCGCGGCTCCGCGCTGGTGGAGAGTGGACCGAGATCGACGCGCCAGCGTCCGTCCGTTCCCGCAGTGGTGCGAACACTTGTGCCGCCGAACTCGACAACGACCGATTCTGCGGGTGCTCCTTCGCCCCAGATGGGCACGACGCGGTCGCGCTGAAGCACCATGTGGTCGCTGAAAATTCGCGCGCACGTTACGGTGGCATGTGCTTCACTGGCCGCGGCCAGGGTGAAGAGCAGCAGCGTGAACCAACCGCACTGCCGAGGTAAAAAACGGAGCGATCGAAATGGTGCACGCAGGAATTTACCCGCCTGACGCCACGAGGCCGACCGGCGAAAGAGGGGGTGGCTGAACCGCATATCGGAATAGTTGTTACGCGAAACGTCCGTGCGCAAGCTGTGGATGAGCGAACTGATTCGAAAGATGCGATCAGATCGTTGATCGCGAAAAAACTTAGGATCCAGTAAGTGTTTGCCCGAAATCCGGCAGTAACTGGCGGGAATCTCAAGTAAGGTCGCACTCAGTTCTCGCCCGGTCGTTCCCCGCGATCTTCCCCGCGTTCACGAACTCTCCTCACGACATGCCTGCATGCCGTTTCGATTCACCGTCGTTTCCCACTGGGAACCCACCACGCCGACTATCGGTAACCAAACCCGCCTTCCCTCACCACACCAGATGACCTCCCGACCCTGTATCCAAAAAACTACGCGCGCAATGAGCTGCGCGTTTGCCCTCGTCACCGCCGGCTTCGTGCAGGCGCAGGATAAAGCTGCCACTCCGGCAGAGGCCGAAGCCCCCATCGTGCTGAGCCCGTTCGAAGTTTCAGCCGAAAGTGACTATGGTTACCGCACCAAGGACATTGTTACCGGCACAAAAATCGCCACGCCGCTCAATCAGGCTCCGTTGAGTGTTTCCGTGATCAACCGCGAATTGATGGACGATATCAACGTGCAGCGCGTGACGGAAGCCATCGCTTTCACGCAGGCGGGGGTTACGAGCGCGGGACGCACGTGGGCGGATCAGGAAACGTTCACCTTTCGCGGCTACGAGGGAGCTATTCTGCGCAATGGCATCCGCTTTAACGCTTGGACGGACTCCTCGAACATTGAGCGCATCGAACTGGCGCGCGGCCCGAGCGCCATTCTGTACGGCTTCGTCGCTCCTGGCGGCGTGGTTAACTACGTGACGAAAAAGCCGATGACGAAGAGTCTGACTTTTCTCAAAGTCAGCTGGGCTTCCGAGCACGGCACACGCGAGGAGTTCGATTTCAATCGTTCGCTGAGCAAGAACAACAGCGTCCTGTTTCGCATCAATGGTGCGCGCAGCGACGGCGATACGTGGATCAAATACCAGACGATCCGCGACACGGTGGTGAGCCCGAGCCTTACGTGGAACATCACGCCCGACACGTCGCTCAGCTATGATTTTTCGTATCGCAAGCGCAGCGGTCCGTTCGAACGTATTCGGTTCTACTATTTCCCCAAGCGCGACGGCTGGGATTCGCTTCCGCTCGCACCGTTCAATGACCGACTCGGCGGCACGGTCGGCTACGACATGAATCCTGGCATTTCGCCGTGGGCGTGGGCCGAGTGGGAACGCCGCCGTCACGAAGTGCGTTTGGAACATCGCTTCAACGATCACTTCCGTTTTCTCGGAATCGCCGCGGACGATTACAGCAGTGTCGAGCAGCTGACGATGTTCACCTTTTCGGCGGTGCGCGATCTCGGCTACCAGAATGTTTTCCTGCCACCGGCCGAACACATCCTGCTCTCGAGCATGCCGATTTACGAACACGTCCGGAAGCATAACCAGTATTTCGAAGCCAACCTCCTCGCGCAGTTCGAGACGCCCTATTTCAAATCCGACACGCTCGCCGGCATCTCCGGCAACCGTTTCCCGACCGCCTATGATCGCAACGGTTATTTTGCGCCGGAGCCGTCGAAGATTGGCGCGATCGACTACACCTTGGCGTCGCCCTACATGAGTCGCGTCAGCGATCCGCTGTCGAAACGTTATTACTATCCAAATCTTAACTACAACACGTGGCCGGTCTGGTTCTACGACAGCATCACAACGTACGACTGGGGCAAGCCGGACCTGTTTATCACGGAGAATTTCAGCACGTTGAACAACAAGCTTCATGTGCTCGGCGGACTTCGGCAGCAGCAGTACCGCGAACTGCAACTCCATCGCACACTCCCGCAGATCGGAGCCCTTTATGAAGTCGTGAAAGGCATTTCTGTTTACGGCATCTGGTCGAAGACGGCCGAGAGCAACGGTCGCACGGTTCGCTACCAGTTGCCCCGCCCGCTCTCAGAATCGAAAGGCTGGGACGCTGGCGTGAAATTCGAACTCCTCGACTCCAAGCTCACCGGCAGCGTCGCCTATTTCAAAATCAACAAGACCAACCTCGCGATCAACGATGCGCGTGCGATCGTCGATTATGCCGCCGGTCTGGTGGACGACACGGTTACGTTCACGCCCGGCTCCGAAAGCAAAGGTGTCGAGGCGAACATCCAGTATCAGCCGAACCGCAATTTTCAGGCGATCTTCTCCTATGCGCACACCGACGCGCGTATTCTTCCTGGTGACCCAAATCCCGCCGCGTGGAATGCTCCGCTGGTCCAGGTTCCGCCGGATGCCTACACGCTGTTTGCGAAATATCGTTTCACCAGCGGTCCGCTGAACAAGCTCACCATCGGTGGCGGCTTCGCTCGCGCCGAAGGTCCGATCTACGTCGATAATCCCGTCTCCACTCCGCTTGCGAATAAGGGCGGCTATTTCCTCGTGAACGCATTCGTCCGCTACGGCGTGAAGATTTTCGATCGCGATGTGGATTTTCAGCTGGCCGGCAACAACCTCACCGACGACCGCTTCCTGCAGAACGGCGGTTACAATCCACCGCGTGAATACACGCTGTCTGCGGAGGTTCGGTTCTGAGGTTTGTTAGCGTAAGAATCACGCGCCGCAAATTGTCGTTCTCGTTCTCGTAATCTTTCTCGTTCTCATCTCAGGAAATGAGTGAGGAGGGTGGAGAACGAGAAAGAGAAAGAGAAAGAGAACGAGAAAGAGAAAGAGAAAGAGAACGAAGGAGAGAACGGCTGGGCGCCTTATGCATCGATTTCAACTTCTTTGCCTCATCGGCTTGCTGTGCGTGCGTGGCTTTCTTGGCGCGGCGGAAACCAAACCGCTCGCCGCTCCCCCCGCCGTCGAACAATGGGGACTCTTCGAACTCGCGCTCGCCGGGCCTGCTGACGGCAATCCGTTTCTCGAGGTGCGATTGACGGCTGTGTTCACGAACGGACGTCGCTCGGTCGAGGTCGCTGGGTTTTACGACGGCGGCGGCATTTACCGAATTCGCTTCATGCCGAGCGAACCCGGCGCGTGGCGCTACACGACGCGGAGCAACCGGTGGCCACTGGCCGATCAGACCGGGGCTTTCGACGTGACCGCCGCGACGGGGAAAAATCACGGGCCGGTGAGTGTGCGTAACACGTACCATTTTGCGTACGCTGACGGCACACCATTCTGGCAGGTGGGCACGACCTGCTACACGTGGACGCATCGACCGACGGAGATGGAAGAGCAGACACTAAAAACTCTTGCCGCTTCGCCGTTCAATAAACTGCGGATGTGCGTTTTCCCGCAGACCCACGGGGACAAGTTCATGCCGCCAACGCGGTTTCCGTTCGAAGGCACGCCGCCGAAGCAGTGGGACACCACGTGGTTCAATCCCGAATTTTTCCAGCATCTCGAACAGCGAATCGCCCAGCTACGTGATCTCGGCATCGAGTGTGATCTGATTCTTTTTCATCCGTACGGCCAGCCGTGGGGCTTTGATGCGATGGACCCGGCGAGCGACGATCGTTACCTCCACTACGTCGTGGCGCGGCTGGCGGCCTATCGCAACATCTGGTGGTCCATGGCGAATGAATACGATTTCGTGCGCACGAAAACCACCGCCGATTGGGACCGCTTTTTCCAGATCGTCCAACAGAGCGATCCTTACGGCCATCTGCGCTCCATTCACAACGGTGACGTTTTTTATGATCACAATAAACCGTGGGTGACACACGTGAGCGTGCAGAAAGGTCCGGCCCTCGAGGAAAGCGGCCGCGCCGAGTTGCTGCGCGAAGTCTATCACAAACCCATCGTGTTCGACGAAGTTTGCTACGAGGGCGATCACTTCCTGCGTTGGGCGAACTTGAGCGGCCAGGAAATGGTTCATCGCTTTTGGGTAGCGACCGTGGCGGGCACCTATGCGGGCCACAGTGAATATTTTCAGGCGCCGCATGATGTCGTCTGGCTCGGGCAGGGTGGAGTGCTGAAAGGCGAAAGTCCGGCGCGTCTCGCATTTCTCCGAAAGATTCTCGAAGACGCGCCTGCAGGCGGACTCGATCCCATCGATCACTGGCAGGAGGCGCGTCCCGCAGTCGCTGGAGATCCGGGCAGTTATTATTTGATTTATTTCGGACGTACAGCGCCGGCCAAATGGACGTTCGAGCTTTATCGCAGCCGACTCACCGACGGCATGGAGTTTTCCGTTGAAATCATCGACACGTGGGCGATGACGATCACGCGGCTGCCCGGTGTTTTTGTGACGAAAGAGAAAGACCGTTATTACTTCGCGGATCGTGACGGCCGATCCATTGCGTTACCGAACAAACCGGGAATCGCGTTGCGCATCCGTTGGGTCGGCGGCGTGTCGCCGCGGAAAGACGCGAGCATTATTGCGGGTCCGTGAAAATCGAAAATCGAAGATCGGAGATCGGTGTTCGGAGTTCGGAGATCGAGGATTCGGAAATCGGAAATCGAAATTCGGAAATTCCAACGCCGGCAGGCACCGAGGCCTGCGCGCTACTGCTGATCTTACAAATGATCGCCTTCGGAATTCTCGTGATGCACGCGATATTCGCGCGGGGTGCATCCGCAGGCCCGGCGAAACG
>CBRAFL010000038.1:0-23850 GCA_967755055.1 uncultured bacterium | reverse complement strand
ATCGGCAATTCCGCCGTTGCTTCGTCGATCGACGAAGAGGTTGAGAAAATGCGCTGGTCGGTGAAATGGGGCGGTGACACGTTAATGGATCTCTCCACGGGCAAGAACATCCACCAGACGCGCGAATGGATTTTGCGTAACTGTCCGGTGCCGGTTGGCACCGTACCCATTTATCAAGCACTGGAAAAAGTGGGGGGCCGCCCCGAAGCGCTCACGTGGGAAATTTTCCGCGATACGCTCATCGAACAGGCCGAGCAGGGCGTTGATTATTTCACGATTCACGCCGGAGTTTTGCTCCGCTACATTCCGCTGACGGCGCGCCGCATGACCGGCATCGTCAGCCGCGGCGGTTCGATCATGGCGAAGTGGTGTCTCTCGCATCATAAGGAAAATTTCCTCTACACGCACTGGGATGACATCTGCGACATCATGGCCGCATACGACGTGTCGTTCTCCATCGGCGACGGACTTCGCCCCGGCTCGCTCGCGGATGCGAACGACGACGCGCAATTCGGCGAATTGAAAACACAGGGCGAACTCACGCAACGCGCTTGGGCCCGTGGCGTCCAGGTGATGTGCGAAGGACCTGGCCATGTCCCAATGCACCTCATTCCGGAAAACATGGAGAAGCAGCTCGAGTGGTGCCACGAAGCGCCCTTCTACACGCTCGGGCCGCTCACGACCGACATCGCGCCCGGCTACGATCACATCACCAGCGCGATCGGCGCGGCGATGATCGGCTGGCACGGCACCGCGATGCTCTGCTACGTCACGCCGAAGGAACATCTTGGCCTGCCTGACAAGGACGATGTCCGCGATGGCGTCATCGCTTATAAGATCGCAGCGCATGCCGCCGACCTCGCGAAGGGACATCCTGCTGCGCAATATCGCGACAACGCCCTCTCGAAAGCGCGCTTCGAATTTCGCTGGGAGGATCAATTCAACCTCTCGCTCGATCCGGAGAAAGCGCGCGAGTTTCACGACGCGACGCTCCCACAGGAAAGTGCGAAGACCGCGCATTTCTGCTCTATGTGCGGCCCGCAATTCTGCTCGATGCGAATCACGGAAGATATTCGCCGCTACGCCGAGGAGCACGGAATGCCGACAACGGAAGCCGTCGAAACCGGCCTTCGGGAAAAAGCCAACGAGTTCAAAACCTCCGGCGGAGAAATCTACGTGGAAGGCAGCGTACCCGCAAAATGAGCACGCCTGCAGAGACGTTCGTCGGTACGAGCCTCACGATTCGCGTCAACGACGAGCCGCGTAACTTCGCCGGTCCTACGACGCTGCTCGCTTTGGTGCACGAACTCGGGCTCGCCGAGCGCAAAGGTGTGGCGGTTGCGGTCAACAATTTGGTCGTACCGCGCGCGGCGTGGCGCGAGCATGCGCTCGCGAACGGTGACGGCGTACTCGTCATCCGAGCGACCCAAGGCGGATGAAACTCGTCGTCATCTCTCCCGAGCATGATGAACCCCGCGAAATCGCGGTGCTCGGCGAATTGTTTGCGGCTGGACTCGAGCGATATCACGCGCGCAAGCCAGCTTGGTCCCGCGAAAAAATGGAGACGTGGTTGCGCGCACTCCCACGCGAATGGCGTGCCCGCGTCGTGTTGCACCAACATCACGAACTCGTCGACGCGCTCGATCTAGGCGGTCGCCATTGGCGCGACAATGGATCATCCGAGGTAGGGCGAGGCGTCCCCGCCGTGCCGTCCGCCACAGGCTTAGGCTTGGCGAAGGCGGAGAGTCTGCCGCTGCGCAATCCGGCTCACCCGGAGAGTTCGCCCCACCCCGCCATCACGAGCCAATCGTGTCACGACCTCGCAACACTCCGCACAGCAGTCTGCGGCTACGACACAGTTTTCTTTGGGCCGGTTTTCCCATCGCTCTCAAAACCTGGATACGGCCCGCGCGGCGAAACCTCCCTCGCTGAAATCTCCGCGTTCCTCGCCAGCCGCTCCGCCGCTCAGCGTCGCCCCTGCGTTCTCGCTCTCGGCGGAATTAACGCCGAGACAGCGCCTCGCGCGCTCGCTCTCGGCTTCGACGGCGTCGCCGTCCTCGGCGCAATCTGGCAATCCGCGAACCCGGTGCTCGCGTTTGCCGAGCTGCAAAACTCCCTCGCCTGCCATGCCGCTTGAACTCGCGAAACAGTTTCCAGTGATGTGCCTCACACAGGACGGGTTGTTGCTCTCACACGAGGAACAGGCGCGGCGTTTGTGCGAAGCAGGAGCGCGTTGGATTCAGTTACGAATGAAGCAAGCTGCCCGCGACGTCTGGGCGAGGACAGCGCGCGGTGTCGTTGCCATCTGCCACGCGCATGGCGCGGTGTGCATTATCAATGACGATGTCACAATCGCGCGCTCCAGTCATGCAGACGGCGTCCATCTCGGAAAATTCGATCTCGATTGGCACGAAGCACGGCGCCGGCTCGGCCCAAATAAAATCCTCGGTGGCACAGTGAATAACGCGGATGACGCCAAGCGCGCGGTCGACGCGGATTGCCTCGATTACGTCGGGATCGGTCCTTGGCGTTTCACCGAGACCAAAACAAATCTCGCCCCGGTGCTCGGCGCCAACGGCGTGCGCAAGTTGGTCGCCCAACTCGACGGCCTTCCCGCGTGGGCGATCGGCGGGATTGAGGCGACGGATTTGCCGGCCGTGCGTGCGACAGGTGTGACGGGCGCGGCGGTGTCTTCAGCCCTGTTCCGCAACGGAAGCATCGGGGAAGATTTTCGTAAACTCGTCGCCGCATGGGGCACGTTCCCAACCGAACTACGTTCATGAAAACAAAAAATCTCGTCATCGCCGGCGTTGAATTCACGTCGCGTCTTTTCGTCGGCACCGGCAAATACAGTTCCGGCGACGTCATGCGCGCAAGCCTCGCCGCGACCGGGACGCAACTCGTCACCGTCGCGTTGCGGCGCGTGCATACCGACGGGCGCGCCGATGACATCCTCGATCACCTCGAGCCCGAACGGTATCGATTGCTGCCAAACACCTCGGGCGTGCGCGATGCGAAGGAGGCGATTCTCGCCGCCGAGCTCGCGCGCGAAGCGTTGGAGACGAACTGGCTAAAACTCGAAATCCATCCCGACCCGAAATACCTGATGCCGGACGCACTCGAAACACTGGCCGCAACGCGCGAACTCGTGAAGCGCGGCTTCATTGTGCTGCCGTATGTCCACGCCGATCCGGTGCTGTGCAAACAACTCGAGGAAGCCGGCGCCGCCGCGGTGATGCCGCTCGGCGCACCGATCGGTTCGAATCGTGGACTCGAGTCACGCGCCTTTCTGGAAATTATCATCGCACAATCACGCGTCCCCGTCGTCGTCGATGCTGGCCTGGGCGCGCCTTCGCATGCGGCCGCCGCACTTGAGATGGGCGCCGATGCTGTGCTCGTGAATACTGCGATCGCAGCTGCCGCCGATCCGATCGCGATGGGTGAAGCATTTCGCCGCGGTGTCGAAGCTGGCCGCCTCGCGTTTGAGGCAGGATTACCGCGCGCCGGCAGCGCACGCGGTGCGATCGAGGCGAGCGCGACTTCACCGCTTACCGCTTTTCTAGCGGAGGTCTAACCAATGAGTTTAACCGCAACGAACGCAGGGAACGCAAAAGCTGAAAGAGCCAATTGCTCTGCGTCTCGGTGTCGTTGTGGTGCCAATTAATTGCATGAGCACTTTCGCTGATCTCTGGAACCAGCACGACTTCGGGGCCGCCGCCGCGATGATCGCCGCTCGTACGACTACTGATGTGCGCCGCACTTTAGCTCGCGCGAGCAACCGTACCGCGCTCGACCTCGAGGACCTTGCCGCATTGCTCTCACCGGCGGCAGCGCCGTTTCTCGAAGAGCTGGCTCAGCTCAGCCACGAGCGAACGGTCGAGCGTTTTGGCCGCACGATGCAGCTCTATGCGCCGATGTATCTCACGAACGTCTGCGCCAATATCTGCACGTATTGTGGCTTCAGCGCGCAAAACCGCATCCCGCGCAAGGCGCTCAACGACGCTGAAATTCTCGCGGAGGCTGACGTCCTCGCCCGGCACGGATTCGAACACGTGCTGCTCGTCACCGGAGAATCCAGTCGCTACGGCACGACGTACCTTGCGAACGCGCTGCGGCTGCTGCGCTCGCGGTTTTCCAGTCTGTCGATCGAAGTGCAACCGCTCGAAGAAGCCGACTACGCATCACTCGGCGGAGACGGACTGAGCACCGTGCTCGTGTATCAGGAAACCTATGATCCCGCAGTTTATCCGCTCCACCATTTAAAAGGACCGAAATCCGATCTGCGTTACCGACTCGAAACGCCCGACCGGCTCGGACGCGCCGGCGTCAAAAAAATCGGTCTCGGCGCGCTCTATGGGCTGAGTGACTGGCGGGCGGAATCGTGGTTTGTCGGGCTGCACCTGCGCTATCTCGAAAAAACTTTCTGGCGGACGCGGTACAGCATTTCGTTTCCGCGGCTGCGTCCGCATGAAGGCGGCGACACCGCGATCACGCCATTCGGCGAACGCGATCTGGTGCAAACGGCGTGTGCGTTCCGATTGTTCAGTCAAGAACTCGAACTCTCGCTCTCCACCCGCGAAAGCGAGCGCTTCCGCAATCATGCGTTCCGACTCGGCTTCACCTCGATGAGCGCGGGCTCGAAAACAAATCCCGGCGGCTATGCGAGCGCGCCCGATTCGCTCGAGCAATTCTCGATCGACGATGATCGCAGTCCCGCGGAAGTCGCCGCCTTCTTGCGCAACCAAAATTTCGAACCCGTTTGGAAAGACTGGGATTCGACGTACGATGGACAGGCAAACTCAAACCCATTGGAACTCCTCCGGATTAGTGCTCGTTAGCGTTCATTAGTGGTTACATTTCAGGATCCGATTATGCCTTTTTCTCCCGACGAACTCGCGCGTTACCAGCGTCATCTTTCACTCCCTGGATTTGGTCCGGCGGCGCAGGAGAAATTGAAACGTGGCTCCGTGCTAGTAATCGGCGCCGGCGGACTCGGCTGTCCAGCGTTGCTCTACCTCGCCGCCGCGGGTGTCGGCCGTATTGTAATTGTCGATGCAGACCAGGTGGATGTTTCGAATTTGCAACGGCAGGTGCTCTACACCGACGACGACACAGGTGAACTCAAGGTGCTCGCGGCCGCGCGGCGGTTGCGGGCGTTGAACCCGCTGATCACGATCGAGCCCCACGCCGAACGCTTCACACGTGACACCGCACTGGCTCTCGTGCGCAGCGTTGATGTCGTTCTCGATGGTTCCGACAATTTCGCAACGCGTTACCTCGTGAACGATGCGTGTGTCATCGCGGATCGGCCGTTTGTCTACGGAGCGATTCAGGCATTCGAGGGACAGCTCAGCGTGTTCAATTGGCGCAACGGGCCGACGTACCGGTGTCTTTTCCCCGAACCACCGGAACCAGGCTCCGTGCCGAGTTGTGCGGAAGGCGGCGTCCTCGGTGTGCTGCCCGGGCTTATCGGCACTGCTCAAGCCTGTGAGGTCATCAAGCTGCTCGCCGACATTGGCGAACCGCTGAGTGGACGTCTGCTTATCTGGGATGCGCTTACCATGCAGACGCAAACGCTCTCCCTTGCACTGGAACCACGCAATCGCGACATTCGCGAACTGCCGCCCGAGGGCTATGGCGAAGTTTGCGCGACACCTCCTCCATCGGTGCCGCAACGCGAGGAGATCGACGTGGATGAACTCCGCGCCGCGATGCAATCCACGCTACCACCCCAGCTCATCGACGTTCGCGAAGGCTGGGAACGCGCGTTCGGTTCGATCGAGCCATCCGTCCATCTACCGCTCCGCGGTATTCAGAAATCAATTTCATCGCAGGAATTCGCGTCACTCGATCCAACGCGAACCACCGTGGTCTATTGTGCCGCGGGCGTGCGCAGTTTGGTCGGCGCGCAACTGCTGCGCGAGCATCATGGATTTCTGGAAGTGACGAGCTTGCGCGGCGGTTTCCAATCCTGGCAGCAGGAATGAAAACGCCACCGTGCGTTCTCACCATCGCCGGCTCCGATAGCGGCGCGGGCGCGGGCGCGCAGGCGGATGCGCGTACAATTCACGCGATGGGTGGATATGCGCTCACCGCACTCACCGCGATCACGGCTCAAAATACGCGTGGCGTACAACGCTGGTCACCTCTGCCAGCAGAGATGTTAGCCGCTCAGCTGACATCAGTCTTCGACGATTTCGCCGTCTCTGCGGTGAAGACTGGTCTGCTACCTGGTGCGGCAGCGGTTCGAACCGTCGCTGCAGCGCTGGCCCGTTATCCGCGAGTTCCGCTGGTGGTTGACCCGGTGATCGGCTCGACCAGCGGTACGCGATTTTTGTCCGCCGCGGGTTTGCGGATTCTGAAAAACGAATTGTTGCCGCGGGCCACACTCGCCACGCCCAACTGGCCGGAGGCCGAAGCACTTTCAGGTCGATCGGTTCGCACGTTCGCTGAAGCCGAAGCTGCGGGGCGAGATCTCGCGTTACGCTACCATTGCGCTGTACTCGTAAAAGGAGGACACGCGCCGGGATCAACGTGCCGGGACTGTTTAATATTGCCCGATGGAAACGCTCATTGGTTCGTCAGCCGGCGTATCGCGACGCGCAACACGCATGGCACCGGCTGCGTGTTGTCCGCGGCGATTGCGACGGAGCTGGCGCGAGGCCGGCCCTTGCTCGCGGCGGTCAAAAGTGCGCGGAAGCTTTTGCAACGCGCGCTACGGAACGGACGCAACGAACGCTGGGGCCAGGGCGCGGGACCCGCGTTCTCGGGAACACGGCGAGCGATTTAGGCCGTGTGGGTTTCTGCGGTGGCAGGACGATCAGGATCACGACCGGTCGCTCATTTCCTCAAAACCCACTACGCCTTCATTCGTCGCAAACTCATCGCAGAGTTCTCCGATTCGCGCGGAGGTTGAGATCGCCAGATCTGCAGCGTCGAGTCGTCCTCTTCGTTCCAAAGCGAATGCAAGATCGACCAACTCAGTGCGGAGCCGCTCGAGCTTTTCTAGAACGCAATGGGCAGTATCTTCCGTCATTGGACAAGCGTCAGAGATTCAAGATCATCGTAAATTCACCGGAGAACGTGATGCCTCGTCTATTTTTTCGCAGCGGCTTCGGACAACGACTTCAAATTCGCCAAACCTTTTTCGAAGTCTCCTCCGATCATCTTATCCATGCTCATAAAAAGACACATCGCTTTGGAGATGAAATCCTTCTTCCCCGTCATGATCCACGTAACAGCGGTTTGATCGCTTTCCGGCTTCAAGGCAAACTCAGTGGTACATGTGGAGGCGAATGGCTTGATGAACTCGAGCTTCATGCGAATGAGTTCGTTCGGACGGCTCTCGGTAATCGTCATACGACCCTCGCCGACTTTGCTATTCCCCGCCCACGCGTAGACCGCTCCGGTTCCGGCCGGAGCACCCTCGTGAACTCTCTTCATCGCGGGATCGAGTTTCTCCCACGGCGACCAAGACTCCCATTTGTGGAGATCGTTCACTTGCGCAAACACGACTCCAGACGGGGCGGCGACGGAAGCGCTTCGCGTGACGCGGTAATCAGCGGGCTGCAGTGCAGCGACGATCACAAAAATAACCACGATGACTGCGAGGGTGATGAAGACTTTTTTGATCATGGGGATTTTTCCACGGAAAAAGTAAGAATCATGGCGTGACTCGCGCAGCCAACATCGGCCGATACGCGCGCCGATAAACCCACGCCAGATAAAGTTCCAACGCCAAAAAGACGAGCGCCATGGGAAGCCCCGAGTGCTCGAGGAAAGAATGAAACGCGATGCTGTTGACCATGAAAGGTGCAAACAAAACCAAGGCGAGCGGCACGAATCGGTTCGTGAGCAGACAGACGCCAACGATCAACTGCGTCGTCCCGATCAGTTGCATCATATAGCCAGACTTGAAAAGCGCGCCAGCAAATGCCGCGGCGCCTTCCGGCAGTGGTGTCGGGGGCGGCGGGATGAAATTAAAAAATCCGTTGAGTCCGAACATGATGAGAGGTAGTCCCATCAGAATACGGGCGACGGCAGGAAAATAACGCGCGAACGATTTCTTCGGCTGCCCTTCGGCGTCGCCGGCGTGAGATACGGTGGTGTGAGTTGTCATGCTGTTCTCCCTATGGAGTCGGTGCGTCAGGCGCACGACGCGGGGTGCGAGTTTCTGGGGGTTGATTGAAGTATTCATTCAACGCTACAACGAACGAGTCCGCTCATTCCGGACAGGCTGCGTCTATCTTCACGTCATTCGTTCTCACAGGCTAATCGGGGCCATCCAAATTGCACCATCGAGGAAAAGAGGCAAAAAATGTTCGCGGATTCGCGCACTCTGTCCTTTTGGTGAACGCTCATTCGTTGTACCTAGTGACGGCTCAGTCCAACCCACAAACGATTGCGAGGATCACCATGGAACCCACTCCCACGTCTATTCCCTATCTGTTGTTATTTCGAAATTCCGGCCCGGAAACACATCAGCATCTTTCACCTGAACAGCGCCAACAACTCGTGCTCCGCTGGAACGCGTGGTACGACGGTCTCGCCGCTCAGGGCAAAGCAGTGGAAGGTCAGCCATTGGAACTCGAGACCCGCATCGTCTCTGGTCAAAACGGAGGGCGCGTGGTCGACGGCCCGTTCGCCGAGGCAAAGGAAGCGATCGGCGGCTATGTGAAGCTGATGGTCAGCGGGCTCGACGAAGCCACCGAGATCGCGAAGCGCCACCCCGGTCTCGCCTACGGGCTGATCATCGAAGTACGCGAACTCGCTTACAGCTGTCACCTCGGAGTGACCGTTCCACAGCCCGCTGCGAAAACGCTGTCGGCCGTTTAATATCAAGTCCCCGTGGCGCCTTCGAATTCAGATCAGACGGCGGAGCATGATTCTGTCGCAGCACCACCACCATCCGCACAGACGTCGCAACTGGTGGAGCATTTCTTCCGCCACGAGACCGGACGGTTGCATGGTGCGCTGATTCGACTCGTCGGTATCCAAAATCTCACGCTCGCCGAGGACGTTGCGCAAGAGGCGATGCTGCGCGCGTTGCGGACGTGGTCCATGGGCGGTGTGCCGGTAAATCCATCGGCGTGGATCACGCGCGTGGCGATGAACCTCGCGCGCGACGCGCTCCGACATCAGCGGATGTCAGGCGCCAAGGAGCCGTCCATCATCACCCACTTCGAACAGGTTCGGTCAACGCCGCCGGTCATCGGCGAGAACGAACACGCGATTACTGACGACGCGTTGCGGCTGCTTTTCGTGTGTTGCCATCCCGCGATTGCGCCGGACGCCCAAGTCGTGCTCGCGCTCAAAGTGCTGTGCGGTTTCAGCACCGGCGAAATCGCACGCGCATTTTTGACGAGCGAAGCGGCAATCGAGAAGCAACTGACGCGGACCAAGCAACGCATTCAAAACGCCGGCATCGGTTTCGATTTGCCGGAAGGCGCGAACCTGACGCCACGTCTCGATGGTGTGCTTGCGGCGCTATATCTTTTATTCAACGAAGGCTACAAAGCATCCGCGGGTGAGCGCTTGCTGCGGGAAGATCTATGCCGGGAGGCGGTTCGGTTGACGTCGCTGCTCGTTGCGCACCCGACCGGGAAAACGCCGCGGAGCCATGCCCTGCTCGCTCTCATGCTTTTGACGGCGGCGCGTTTTCCCACGCGGGTGAATGAGCACGGAGACCTGCTGCGCCTCGACGATCAGGATCGCTCCAAATGGGATCAATCGTTGATTGAATGCGGGTTGATGCAGCTCGTCGAAGCCGCGCAAGGGAACGAAGTAAGCGAGTATCATCTTCAGGCGGGAATCGCGGCGATTCACTGCACAGCGGCGGACTACGCGTCCACGGATTGGGCGCGGATTTTGCGGCACTACGACGAACTCAACCGGATCAAACCGTCACCGGTGATTGCGTTAAACCGGGCGGTGGCGGTCGCAACTTTGCACGGCCCCCAGGCGGGACTCGATGCGATCGCGGAAATTCCACAGCGCGACCGGCTCGACTCTCACTACTTGCTTCACGCCGTCGTCGGCGAGTTGCACTGGCGGTTGAAAGATCATCGCGTCGCGGCCGAAAGCTTTCGCCGCGCCCTGCACCTCGCGCACGTTGGTCCTGAGCAGTTGTACCTGACGCGAATGCTCGAACGATCGTCGGACGGCGCTTCAGACGAAGAGCGCGCGACTCAGTTCGTTTCGCGGAATTCCCGCTCATCGGAGTCGATGGCAAACTAATCGCCGGTGACGGCCGGCTCGTAAACGTTCTCAGCCAGAGACGGCGACGGTTTTGCGAATTACCCTGTCGCGAACTTCTGGAAGATTCGCGATTCGACTAGATCGGGAGTGGCCGACGCGCATCCTCGAAAAACTACGAAACGTGGGCGATGGACAAATTAAGATCGCTTTCGCCCCGTGTCTTCAAAGTAACCCAATAGGTTACCAGAACTTCGCGGTTTCGCTCGTGCAACGCGGAAGCGACCAGATTTGATAGTAACCTATTGGGTTACTATTTGTGGGCGCGTTTTTGTGAGGCGCCGGGATGAAATCGACCTGGCTCTGGCGGAGCCGCGCGTCGCAGTGCATTGTTAGAACGTTTACCGCCGCGTGATTTGAAATTTAAAGCTGCCTCGCATCGCGACGCACATTCCACTGCTTCCTCCCCATGACTCGTTTGATTCGCCTCTACGCCACCACCTCAACCGTCGTGCTCGAATCCGCGGGCAATTACTTTCGCGCGCCATCCACGTTTTCCGTGAATAGTTTGTTCGCATCGACAGATCCCGTGGGGTTCGCCGCCAGCGCTCTCGCTGAAGGCATCGCCATCTCCGCGCCGACTGCGTCAACCCTTCTCGCGCCCATCTCCAGTCAGGAAATCTGGGCGGCCGGCGTGACTTATCTTCGCAGTAAAGCGGCGCGCATGGAGGAATCGAAGGACGTGGGCGGCGGAACCTTCTACGATCGTGTCTATGTGGCCGATCGCCCGGAGCTGTTTTTCAAATCCACGCCGCATCGCACCGTTGGACCCGGCGGTCACGTTCGCATTCGCGGTGATTCCAAATGGAATGTCCCCGAGCCCGAACTCACTCTGGCAGTAAACGCTCACGGAAAAATTTTCGGTTACACTCTCGGAAACGATATGAGCTCACGCGATATCGAGGGAGAAAACCCGCTCTACTTGCCACAAGCCAAAGTCTATGACGGCAGCGCCGCCCTCGGTCCGTGCATCGTGATCACACCCGATCTCCCGCCGCCAGAAACTCGAATCCAAATCGAAATCCACCGCGACGCCGCAGTCGTGTTCAGCGGCGAGACCACGCTCAGCCAAATCAAACGTCCGCTGCCCTCGCTCGTTGACTGGCTTTTCCGCGATCAAACCTTTCCGCACGGTTGTTTCCTTATGACCGGCACGGGCATCGTACCGCCAGATTCGTTCACGCTCCGCGCGGCCGACGAAATCCGCATCACACTGGATCCTGTCGGCACATTGATCAACACTGTCGCCGCCCTATGAATTATTTCGCTCATAATGCCGCTACCGGTGAGTCGTTGCCGCCCACTTACACCGACGCCACCGACGACGAAATCAATGCGGTGGCCGAGGCTGCTTTCCAGGTAGCCGACGCGTTCGCTTCGACGGCGCCGGAAACTCGCGCGGTTCTGCTCGAAGCGATTGCTGACGAACTCACCGCTCGCAGCGCAGCGTTAATCGAGCGCACAAATCTCGAAACCGGCCTCCCCGTTCCGCGACTCGAGGGCGAACGCAACCGCACCACGGGTCAGATGCGCCTCTACGCCGCGTTGCTCCGCGAAGGTTCGTGGGTGGACGCACGCATCGATCCCGCCCTGCCCGATCGCAAACCGATTCCACGTCCCGACCTGCGCCGGATGTTGCGCGCGATCGGCCCCGTCGCCGTGTTTGGCGCGAGCAACTTTCCCTTCGCGTATTCAGTTGCTGGTGGCGACACCGCCTCCGCGCTCGCCGCCGGGAATCCGGTCATCGTCAAAGCGCATCCCGCACACCCCGGCACGTCTGACATCGCCGCGGACGCGATTCGCGCCGCACTGATCAAAGTCGGTTTGCCAGCGGGAATCTTCGGCATGGTGCACGGCACATCGCCGGAAGTTTCGATCGCATTGGTGCGGCATCCCGCCATCGCTGCAGTCGGCTTCACTGGCTCGACGCGCGCCGGTCGTGCTTTGTTCGACGCCGCCGCAGCACGGCCGAAACCGATCCCTGTCTTCGCGGAAATGAGCAGCCTGAATCCCGTGATTCTCCTGCCCGACGCGCTCGCGGAGCACGGAGAGTCGATCGTCGACGGCTTCGTCAATTCCGCCACGCAGGGCATGGGTCAATTCTGCACGAAGCCGGGTCTCGTGTTCGGTCTCGCGAGTCCTGCCTGGGAAAAATTCTCCGCGACCGTGGGCGCTCGCATCGCCGGCGTCGCGCCGGGCGTAATGCTGCACGCCGGCATCAAGGCTTCGTACGAACGTGGCGTTGCTGAACTGCTCAATGTCGAATGGCTCGGTCGCGGCACGGCCAACGTCGCGCGCGTCGACGCCGCCACGTTCCGCGCCCGGCCCGAACTCGCGCATGAAATTTTCGGACCTTTCAGTCTTCTCATCACCGCGAAAGATCTTCCCGAATTACTGTCGCTGCTCGCACCGCTGGACGGCCAGTTGACCGCCTCCGTATATGGAACTCCGACGGACTTCGCCTCCGCCGCGGATCTCATGACGCTCCTGACGCGGAAAGCCGGACGGCTCATCTGCAATGGATTTCCGACCGGTGTCGAAGTTTCACCGGCGATGAACCATGGCGGCCCGTATCCGGCAACCACGGACACGCGCTTTACGGCGGTTGGCACGGCGGCAATTTTTCGTTTTGCCCGACCGGTCTGTTACCAGGCGTTCCCGGAAAATCTTTTGCCACCCGCGCTGCAAAACTCGAATCCCCTCGGGCTGTTGCGATTGGTCGACGGAAAGCCCACGCGCGATCCGGTCCGGGCCGCGTCATGATCGATCCCATTCTCGATTCCGCGAACGAAGCAATCTTCACGTTGCGCACGACTGCGCCGGGACCGAGTGGTCGACTTCCGCTCGCGGCGAATCAACTGCGCTCGATGTCGAGCGGCGATCTTTTCGGCTGGACCCAAAACGCCGGGATGGGTTGGGACCCAAAGCTCCTCCTCGGAAAACAATTTCTCATTCTCAGCACTCAAGGCGGTCTCCGCGCGCCCGACGGTTCGCCCATCGCGCTCGGCTATCACACGGGGCACTGGGAAGTGGGACTCTTGATGGAAGAAGCCGCGCGCGTATTCACCGCTCACGGCGCAATTCCGTTCGCCGGCTATGTCAGCGATCCATGTGACGGTCGCACCAATGGCACCGCGGGCATGCTCGATAGTCTTCCGTATCGCAACGATGCGGCGGTCGTTTTTCGCCGCTTGATACGCTCGTTACCCACACGACGCGGTGTCCTGGGAATCGCGACGTGCGACAAAGGATTGCCGGCGATGCTCATGGCGCTCGCAGGTGTGACCGATCTTCCGAGCGTGTTGGTGCCAGGAGGCGTGACCTTGCTCGCGGAAGAAGCGGAGGACACTGCGAAAGTGCAAACGCTCGCGACGCGGTTTGCGCGTGAAGAAATCTCGCTCGAGCACGCATCCGACATGGGTTGTCGCGCGTGCGGCTCACCGGGCGGCGGCTGTCAATTCATGGGCACGGCCGCGACAAGTCAGGTCGTGGCGGAGGCGCTCGGTCTCGCCCTGCCCCACGCGGCGCTCAGTCCTTCCGGCTCTGAAATCTGGCGCGATCTGGCGCGTCGCTCAGCTGTGGCGTTGATGAATTTGGAACGCGCCGGCCTGACCACGCGCGACCTGCTCACCGACGATTCGATTCACAACGCAATGGTTGCTCACGCCGCCGTCGGCGGTTCGACAAATCTCGTGCTGCACGTGCCCGCCATCGCCCACGCCGCCGGTCTGAAGCCGCCCACCGTCGACGACTGGACGCGGATCAATCGCACGGTGCCTCGGATCGTCGACGCGTTGCCGAATGGCCCGCGACACTTCGCCACCGTGCAGGTTTTCCTGGCGGGCGGCGTCCCCGAAATGATGTTACATCTGCGCGATCTAGGGCTGCTTCGGCTCAATGCGCGCACCGTCACTGGCCGGACGCTCGGCGAAAATCTGGCGTGGTGGGAAATATCGGAACGACGCCGGCGGTTGCGTGAAAAATTACACCAGCTCGACGGCATTGATCCCGACGACGTCGTGCTGCCACCGGCGCGAGCGCGCGAGCGTGGATTGAAAAGCACCGTCACTTTCCTGCGCGGGAATCTCGCACCGGAGGGCGCATTGGTGAAAAGCACCGCGATCGCGCCGGAGATGATCGGGCCCGATGGCGTCTATAACCACGAAGGACCGGCGCGCGTTTTCACGAGTGAGAATTCTGCCATCGCCGCGATCAAAAGCGGCACCGTAAAACCCGGTGACGTGATGGTGCTAATCGGAATCGGACCGGGCTGCGGCATGCCGGAGACGTATCAAATCACGTCGGCGCTCAAGTACGTGAAAGATGGCGCGCGGATCGCGCTCATTACGGACGGACGTTTCTCCGGAGTTTCAACGGGCGCGTGCGTCGGCCACGCGAGTCCTGAAGCGTGGGCCGGTGGTCCAATCGGGAAAGTCCGCAACGGCGACATCATCCGACTGCATATCGACACCACGCGACTGGACGGCACCGTCGATGTCATCACGCCCGATGAGGCGGAGTTCATCGCTCGGCCACGGCATCCTTCCCTCGAACGCGATGAGCGTGTGCCCGCCGACACGCGCTTGTGGGCAGCACTACAAGACGCGAGCGGCGGCACGTGGGCGGGTTGCGTCTATGATGCGGATCGCATCGCGCATCTGCTCGCACTCGGGCTCGCCGCGGAAGTTGCGCAAAAGAAGGACGAGCTCCGAAGGCCGGAAGATCTCCTTTCGTAAGACCAAATCGGATGCGAGCGCGCGCGAAGACGGGCGACACGGACGGCATCCCTCCCTTACAGTCCGGCGACTTCCCAGCCGCTCCGATATTTTCTTCGGACAAACGCGTTGGCGGCTTTCACGTTGGTGAACTTCAGCCGTTTCGAATTCCACTTGAGCGTGGTCCCGGGAAAACGCACCGCCACACTTCCCAGCAGCACCGACTCCGTGAGTGGACCAGCGTATTCAAACGGCGCGGACGGCTTGCCGGGACCTCCCACGCACGCTTCGGCCCAATCGGACCAGTGATGTGAACCTATTACTTGCGGCATCGGATAGTCCTTGAATTTTTCGAGAGGGAAAAGTTTCGGCGTCGCGACGTGCGGCAGGTACATCACGCCCTCCGTCCCGATAAAAATGGAGCCTTGGTCCAGGGGTTCCTCCTGTTCACCATTCCGCCGAGGTGGAGAGGGACGCGCGGCCGTTTTCGCGTTCGCCACGAGCGCTTGAATCTCCGCTGGCGGGCGGTTGTCGCCGTCGTACCAGGTTACCGCCACGGTTTTCTCCGCTGTGAACCGTGTGCCGGGAAAAACATAGCGAATGTTCGCGTTGATCCCCCAGTTCCACGCGTCTGGTGCGGGACCTTCCGAGCGCAACGTAAGCGGCGCGGTCAGCGCGAGCGCAGCGTAGACGGGATCGAAAATGTGACAACCCATGTCCCCGAACGTGCCCGTTCCGAAGTCGAGCCGTTTCCGCCACGTTTCTGGATGGTAGTAGTTGTCTCCCACGAACGGACGCTCGGCGCATCCGCCCAGCCATAAGTCCCAGTTGAATCCGTCCGGCGTGACGTCGCCGCGATTCGGTGGTGCTCCGAGATCGCCCCACTTTTTACTGCTCCACGTGTGAACCTCATTCACTTTTCCGATCGCTCCTGTCTGCACGAGCGCCACCGCCTGACGGTAGGCCTTTTGTGAATGCACCTGAATCCCCATCTGCGTCACGAGTCGTTTCTCGCGCGCGAATTCGGTGAGCACCCGCGTTTCATGCAGATCGTGCGCGAGCGGTTTTTGGCAATAAACATGTTTACCGAGCTGCATCGCCGAGAGTGCAATCGGCGCGTGCAGATGGTCAGGCGTCGAGACGTTTACCGAATCGATATTCCGATGTTCCCGCTCCAGCAGCTCGCGCCAGTCCTGATAAATTTTCGCCTCAGGAAACGCTGCTTTCACCTGCGCGAGACGATTCAAATCCACCTCCGCGACAGCCACGAGTTTCACGAACGGATTGCTGCAGATCGCCTCAATATCGTGCCACGCCATCCCCGCGGCGCCGAAGCTTGCGTGGCGCAACACGGCGCTCGGTGGAGCGGAGAGGAGGTTGCGCGTGATGAAAGGCGCCGTCAGTGCAGCGGCACCCAGCGTCTTGACGAACCGGCGGCGACTGAGAGCGAACGAGTGTGGCACAACGGCAGCGGGGTCGAATTTTCCGGCGTGAATCCGCACAGCGGACGGCGTGATTTGCGGTGAGCCGGGCGGCGGACGCAATTCCGAATCCTTTTGGTTTTAACGTCGAACCCTGGGTACGCCGGACGCGAGATCACCGTGATCTTCAGGCTCGCTGGTCCTCTGAAATCTCTTCCATGCTGGTCATCAGCAGCACGGCTGCTCGTCGTCGATCGAGCCGCGCAGATTCGTTTTTTCACTTCTTCCGATAACATGAGTTCTCCTGTTCCCTCCTACAAAGGCCGGCTCTTTTTTATGATGGTGCTCGAGATCGCCATTTGGGGCGCGTGGCAGATTAAAATTTTCCCCTACATGGGAATGTTGGGCTTCACCGCTGCTCAACAGGGCTGGGTCGGCAGCGTGTTCGGGATCGCGTCGGTGGTGGGAATTTTTTTCAGCAATCAATTCGCCGATCGCAATTTTTCCGCCGAGCGGTTTCTCGCGTTCAGTCACCTCGTCGGTGGGCTCGCGCTGATAGCGACGGCGTTCGTCACTGATTTCCCCACGTTCTTCGCGTTGTTTCTCGTGTATGGATTACTCTACGTGCCGACGATCTCGGTCGCGAATTCCCTCGCGTTCGCCAACCTCAGGAAACCGGCCGAGGAGTTCGGTTTCGTGCGCATGGGCGGTACCATCGGCTGGATCGTCGTGAGCTGGCCGTTCATCTTTCTTCTCGGTGACAAATCCGATCCGCTGCAAACTCGCTGGGTCTTTATCGTCGCCGGCCTCCTCTCGCTCGCGCTGGCCGCGTACAGTCTGACGCTTCCGCACACGCCCCCGCGCAAAGACGCCGTGGGCCTGGATCGCTTCGCATGGCTTCGCGCGGCGCGCCTTCTTGCGGTGCCGCACGTGCTCTTGCTGTTCACCGTCATTCTGATCGATGCCGTCGTGCACAACGGCTTTTTCGTGGTGATCGATGGTTTTCTCAGTCAGGTGGGAATCTCCGCGAAGATGACAATGGTCGTGAGTAGCATTGGCCAGATGGCAGAGATCGTAGCGATGCTCGTCCTCGGCACCGTGCTGAAGAAACTCGGTTGGAAATGGACCATGATCATCGGCATCTTCGGCCATGCGGCGCGCTACAGTGTATTCGCATTCTTTGGTACGCCGGACCATCAGTGGCTGATCATTGCCATTCAGGCGATCCACGGAATCTGCTACGCGTTTTTCTTCGCGACGATCTACATCTACGTCGACGCGGTTTTCCCTGCGGACGTGCGCACGAGCGCCCAAGGCGCGGCGAATCTCCTGATCCTCGGAGCGGGCATGGTCTTGGCGAGCCAGCTCTTCCCGCGACTCATCGCCCACTTCACCGTCGCGAGCACGACCGGCGCGCCGTTCGTTGACTACAGCAAACTCTTCCTCATTCCCACCGCGATGGCTATCGGTGCCATCTTGATGCTCACATTGTTTTTCAAACCACCCACCAAAGGTCCCGGCGATGCTTTTGCGGCCGGCTCTGCTTCGGTCTGAGATGTTTCCTGCCGGGCATTTCACGATTCACTTTCTCCAATGTCACAGAGGCTTCGCGTTCTCGTCGTAGGTTGCGGTCACATGGGCGCCTCTCACGCTCGGTCGTATCACGCTCTCCGTGACGATTTCGAAATCGTCGGCCTCGTCGCTCGTAGTCCCGCGTCGCGCGAAAAACTCAACGCGGAGTTCGATCATCGTTACGCTGAGTACACCGACTATTTCGTAGCGCTCGCGGCCACCAGGCCCGACGCGGTGTGCATCAGCACGTACACTGAAACTCACGCCGATTACGCAGTCGCCGCGCTCGAAGCCGGCGCGCATGTGTTCCTCGAAAAACCGGTTGCCGCGACGATTGCCGATTGCGAACGCGTGATCTCCACCGCGCGCCGGCTCGGCCGCAAACTCATCGTTGGCTATATTCTGCAAGTTCACCCGTCGTGGAAAAAATTCACCGAGGTCGCACGTTCGCTGGGCAAACCGCTCGTAATGCGCATGAACCTCAACCAGCAAAGTTCCGGCGCGCATTGGGAGACGCATAAAAAACTTCTGCTGAGCACCTCGCCGATCGTGGACTGCGGCGTCCACTACGTTGATGTGATGTGTCGCATGACCGGTTCGCGCCCCGTCGCGGTTAATGGAATCGGAGCGCGGCTGAGCGAGGAGATCGCCCCCGATCAGATCAACTATGGCCACCTGCAGGTGACGTTTGCCGATGGTTCGATCGGCTGGTACGAAGCGGGTTGGGGACCGATGATGAGCGAGACGGCATTTTTCGTGAAGGACGTGATCGGTCCGAAAGGTTGCGTGAGCATCGTTGCGAAATCCGCCGCAAGCGCCGGCAACTCAGCCAACGTCGATTCGCACACGAAGACCGAAGCGCTGCGTATCCATCATTCCGTCCGCAAAGGCGACGGCACTTTCGCCAAGGCCGACGAAATCATCGACGTGAACGACGAACCCAACCACGACGAACTCTGTCGGCGCGAGCAGGAGATTTTCCTCAAAGCGATTCGCGACGACGTGGATCTCACCGAACATTGGCAGAGTGCAACCGACAGTCTCCGCATCGTGCTGGCCGCCGATCAGTCGTTTCGCGAAGGCCGTACGGTGAAGCTCTGATGTTATTCTAAATGCTGACCTCGCGTTAAACCTCGTAGCCCTGCGTGTGAGCGCAGGGATGCTCCCACCGTTCACGCGGCGGGCTACAACGGAGAAACGCATCTCGACGCCTCGGATCTGCCCTTTGCCGCTCCACTTAAAATCCTCCGACGATGAAATTTTTCTTCCGCTCCATCCTCATCGCTCTCGCCTCGTTGATTGGCGCGACCTGCGCCGCCGTCACGCCCCCACCCGGCTTCACCGCACTCTACAACGGCCGTGATCTCTCCGGCTGGCGCGGTGGCGATACATTCGACCATCGCGCGTGGAGAGCGCTGCCGGAGAAGGAGCGCGCCGCGAAGGATGCCGAGTGGACGGCGGACATGCTGAAGCACTGGCACGCTGACGGTGACGAACTGGTCAACGACGGCGACGGCCGTTATGCCACGACGGTTCAGGACTACGGCGATGTCGAACTGCTCGTGGACTACAAAACCGTGCCGAAAGCTGACTCGGGCATTTACCTGCGCGGTTGTCCCCAAGTTCAGATTTGGGACAGCACCGACGAAACAAAATTCGTCCACGGCGCCGAGAAAGGTTCCGGCGGGCTCTGGAACAATTCACCCGGCGCGCCGGGCAAAGATCCACTCGTGAAAGCCGATCGCCCTTTCGGTGAATGGAATCATTTTCGCATCCTGATCGTGGGTGCGCGCGTCAGCGTCTGGCTCAACGAGCAACTCGTCGTCGATCACGCGTTGCTCGAAAACTATTACGATCGGAAGACGCCCATCCCCGCTCGCGGCCCGATTCAACTCCAGACACACGGCGGCGAAATCCGCTGGCGCAATCTCTTCGTGCGCGAGATCGGCAGCGCCGAGGCGAATCGGCTGCTGGCGAGTCGAGGCGAAGACACCAATTTCAAGTCGGTCTTCAACGGCAAAGATTTCAGCGGCTGGGCTGGTCCAGTGGATAATTACGAGATCGTCGCCGGCGCGATCGTTTGTCGCCCGAAGAAAGGCGGCACGATTTTCACGCAGGAGGAATTCAGCGATTTCGTCGTGCGCCTCGAATTCAAAGTTCCGCCGGGTGGCAATAACGGGCTCGCGCTTCGTTATCCAGGAAGCGGAGACACCGCTTACGTCGGGATGGCCGAAAGCCAGGTGCTCGATGATCACTACGAAGAGGTCACGGGTAAAACACTCGATCCGCGACAGGCACACGGCTCCGCTTACGGAATGATCGCGGCGGCGCGCGGTTACCAGCATCCCACCGGCGAGTGGAATTTCGAGGAAGTCACCGTCAAAGGTTCAACGATCAAAGTGGAATTGAACGGCACCGTGATTCTCGACGGCGATCTCTCCAAGGTAACCAAGTTCATGGCCGACCATGCGCACCCGGGAAAAGATCGCACGTCAGGCGCGTTCGGTTTCGCCGGTCACAACGATCCCGTCGCGTTTCGAAATATCCGGATCAAGCGGCTGTGAACGTACGTCAAGCGTTCACGTTGTAGCCCTGCGCGGGAGCGCAGGGATCGGCCGCTCCCGCGGCGGGCTACAGCGAACGCAGGAATCACGGCAGTTCTTTCACACGAATCCGCCGGTACTCCATCTGGCCGTGATCGCTTTCCACGCCGATTGACCCCGTCTCCGGAACCGCAAACGCGTCCACCAGCACTTCTCCATTGCACGTCGCGTGCGCCAGGCCGCCTTTCACCGTCACAATGATTTCGTTCCAGTCGAGCGGCCGATAACTCTGCAGCGTGGTGAAAGGTCCTGCGATCAAGTAGTCGCGACATTGCAGCTGAGGCTCACGAATATAAATTCCGCTGTCTGCATTTGGGCTCGCGCGAAATTCGATTCTAAGCACGAAGTCCTTGGGAAATTTACGCGTCGTCCAAAGTTTTTTGTAGTCGTTTTGAGTGCGTGCAACCGTCACCACGAGACGACCGTTCACCGCTCGGAAACGGCCGTCGTCCGTCGCTGCTTGCCCATTGAGCGCGACTCCTTCGGGATAACTCCAGCCGGTGAGGTCATGTCCGTTGAAGAGGCTCTGGAAGCCCGTTTCAGGCATAAAGTCATCCGGCCACGACGGAGCCAGCGCCAACGTCTCAAGGATCGGACGAAGCGCCTTCGCCCATTTTCCATAGCCGAGATTATTTGGATGCAGGAGATCAGGAAACTCCGCCGGATTGGCGTCACCCTGTTCGTTGGCGAAGAGCGCCCACGTATCCAGCATCGTAACTTGCGGCTCATCTTTCATTGCCACCGCATAGAGCTGATTCAGTTTTTTGATCGTCTCCGCCGGCCGTTTCTTCTCCGCCGAACTCGGCATCACGCGACACAGCACCACGGGCATCGTCGCGCTGTGTTGCTTCAGCGCTGCGATGATCAGCTTAAGGTTGGCCGTGATCACTTCGGGCTCCGCCTGCTCTTCGATATCGTTCGTCCCAATGAGCAGCACCACACCTCGTGGGTTCAGCGCCAAAACATCTTCCTGCAAGCGGATCAACACGCCCCGCGTCGTATCGCCGCTGATGCCACGATTGGCCGTTTTTATCCCGGGAAAAATACTGCCGATTCCGCCCCAGCCCTGCGTGATCGAGTCGCCGAGAAAAACGAGCGCGTTCTGATCCTGTTGAACCCGCGCCGACCATGCCGCGCGACGTTCCGCCCAGAGCTTTTTGAACCAATCAAAACGTCGGATCGGTCCCGCGCCGGGCAGTCCTTCGTCTGTCGCTGGAATTTGAAATCGCTGATCCTCGGCAATGGCCGGGGCCGACGTTTGAGCGAAGCTGAATGAGCCGAGTGCGGTGGCTGCCAGCAATCCGATGAGAAACAACCGACGCGAAAATGGACGTTTTTTCATTTGGGGAGTTAGGGGGCGTCGGACCTTGCAAAATTTCACGCAACGGGGTCAAACGCGAATCGTAGTTCCTTGGGTCCATCCGTCCTCGTCGGCTCGCCTCGTGCTCATGATCGTAATCGTGCTCGCGATCTTTTTCGTAGCCGGACCAGGAGCCGATCACGATTAAGAGCACGAGCACGAGAATTCGATCCTACGATGCCCTCCACTTCGCGCCGCCTTCGCAAAAAAAAGCAGACTCGCCGTGCAGCGAGCCTGCTTAATAAAAATGCCCGTTGAACTCCGATCTCAGCCGTAAAGCTCTTCCGCTTTGAAGAACCGCGCGAGTTCGAGCTTCGCGTTTTCATCGCTGTCGGATGCGTGGACGACGTTCTTCATCATCTCGGTTCCGAAATCTCCGCGAATTGTGCCCTTCGCCGCCTTGCGTGAATCCGTCGGCCCGAGCAGATCGCGAACTTTCTGCACCACGTCCGCTCCCTGCAATGCGACCATGATCACGGGCCGTGAGCTCATGAACTGCTCAATCTCGGGGTAAAAAGGTTTATCTGCGACATGGGCGTAGTGTTCGCGCAATACCGCGGGCGTGAGCCGCGCCATTTGGCAACCAACGACATTGAAGCCAGCGGCTTCGAAACGGCTCAGCACCGTTCCGACGAGGCGCTTTTCCATGCAATCAGGCTTAAAGATAACGAAGGTTTTCTGCATATGAATCGGCCAAAGTAGAGCACGCATGGCGTTTGAAAAGCCTAGAGTTTCGCCCGGCAGCGCCCTCGCGGTGTGGTCGAAGATCAAACCATTCCGCCGCAAGCGAGCCATCGACGCGGGTCTTTATCGGCTCTCGGACGATGCTCTCAGCACGTGTCGCAGCGCCGCTTCGAGTTCCGAATGTTTAAATTGATATCCCGTCGCGAGCAGGCGCTCAGGTACTGCCCGGGTGCTCGCGAGCACGGTCGCATTCGCCATTTCGCCAAAAATCCCACGCAGCACGAATCGCGGCGCGGGGACAATCGCAGGCCGGCGCAACACCCGCCCCAGCGTCTTCGCAAATTCGCGGTTCGTGACCGGCTCCGGCGCCACCAAGTTCATGGGTCCATCACAGGTCGGCTGATTCAGCACGTGATAAATTCCACCAATGACATCGTCGATTCCGATCCAGCTCATCCATTGCGCTCCTCCGCCGACCGGTCCGCCCAATCCCACGCGAAACACCGGCAGCAATTTCGCGAGCGCTCCGCCCTTCGGCGTTAACACCACGCCAAATCTCGTCAGCACGGTGCGAACGCCGACCTTTCGCGCGCCCTCCGCGTGTGTTTCCCACGCGAGACAAACTTCCGACAAAAATCCCTGACCGACACGGCTGCGCTCCGTTAAAATTTCGCCGCCGCGATCACCATAGAATCCCACCGCGGAAGCGCTGACTAAAATCTCCGGCTTTCGCTGCAGCTGCCTGATCACTCCAACAAGTGTCCGCGTCGCATCAACCCGGCTTCGAAAAATCGCGTCACGCCGCGCCCCGGTCCAGCGCCCGCCGGCGACATTCTCTCCGGATAAATTGATGATCGCGTCCACGCCTTCGAGCGCGCCGATATCGAGTTCCCCCGCTCCCGGATTCCAAAACACTTCGTCAACGCCGCTCGGCGGTCGACGCACGAGGCGAACGACATCGTGTCCTTGGGTCTGGAGAAAATGCACCAACGCTCGCCCGATCGTCCCTGATGCGCCGGCGATCAACACGCGGCGCATGGTTCGAATGGAGGATGAGGAAGCGTGAGCGTCATTCATTATAACGTGAGCCTAAGCCAACCTTCTTTTCGCCGCGAATCAGACATCATCCGAACTCATCCGATTCACGATCCGATGTAGGTGGCGGGGGGCGCCCGGCGCCGGATTGGGTTGCGGGCCGCCGACGTGGGAGGGGGGGGGGCCCCCAACACCACCAAAAAAGA
>CBRAFL010000037.1:0-23883 GCA_967755055.1 uncultured bacterium | reverse complement strand
CTCGCCGCGCCACGGATCGGGCGTTTCGTTGCGCGGCGAGCGCGCAACCAACAGGCGAGGAATAATGCGCTGAATGCAGATCATGCGCAGATCCGCGTTGTCGTGGGCGGAGAAATCCGCAGCTTTCCCCGCGTGAATCCATTTCCAGTTGGATCGGTCTTGCGCGGTCGATGGCCGCTGTTGGTTGCCTGGTTGCTGATAATTACCCCCGCCTTCGCAGCTCTCGACGACGATCGCATCACCGGACTTTCCGAGCAGGTTCATACGCTGGAATCCGTGGTCGCGGCAACGAAGGACCCGTCGGAGAAGGCGCGTCTCACCGAGAAATTGAACCGGCTGCACGAGGAGTTGAGAATTCTCCAGGAGCGGCAGGAACTCGATGCGAAGGAGCGGGCGCTGAAGACGAATCGCGAGAGTAACACGCTCGATCAGCTGCGGGAAAAATTACGCAGCATCGACGTCGCGCCGGACGAGACCGCGCATTTGACGGAACTCGCGACGCAACGCCGGCAGGCCGCGCGCGAACGAGATGTTCTCGCGGCTCAACTCGCCGGCTTGCGTGGCCAGGCTGAGGTCGGAGCTGACCGGCTGGTGGATTTGGAGGAACGGCTCGTCACGAAGAGCGAAGAATTACGTGCGATCGCATTAGAGCACGAGGCGGCGGAAGTCCTGACCGAATTGGGACAAGACGCGCTAAGTCTGAAGGAGAGAATCAGAGCGGCGGATTTATCGGCGGACCGACCTTCGTTGCGGGTGCTGTTCGAAAGCTACACGCGCGCGCGCGCGGAGCGAAAAGTCGGCGGACAACTGAATGCGGAAGCGGCTGATCTGCTCAAAAAATTACAGGTGAGTCAGGATGCGCTGGATCTTTCCCGGCAAAAGCTCGCGAAGTTCGATGAAGAGCTCGCGCTGTTGGAAAAACAGACGGGATTTTTTCGTCGGGACGACCGGGTCGACCGGCTGCTGGCCCAACAACGAAATCAAAAAGCCACGCTGAGCGCGCGGCTGCCGGTCCTGATGCGACAGGTCGACGCGATCAAGTTGAGCCAGCAGTCTGTCACTGCGAGGCAGGAGCTGACGACGCTCAAGGCGTTGTTTGAGGACGAGAATTTCCTCCGGCTGAAGACCACCTACTTGCGGCGATTGCGCTGGCCTTCGGTGGCCTTGGGCGGGCTGATCGTATTTCAACTGATCGCAACCTACCTGCTGCTGCCACTGGCGTTTCGCGATGAGACGCTCTTCCTGGCGCGGCGGTTCACGCGGTATCTCGTCATCCTGCTCGCGATCGGCGTGTTCGCCGGATTTTTGTTCGATGACCTTTCGATGATTATGGCGACGCTCGGGATCGTCAGCGCCGCGCTGGTGATTTCGTTGCAAGACGTGTGTACCTCCGTCGCCGGATGGTGCGCGATCATGGCCGGCGGAAAATTTGGGATCGGCGACCGTCTGGAGATCGATGGCACCCGCGGCGATGTGATCGATATCCAACTTCTGCGTACAACGATGATCGAGATCAACGGCTGGCTCGGCACCGACCAGCCTACGGGCCGCGTGATTGTGCTACCGAATAATTTCATTTTCAAAAGCAAGGTCTTCAACTCGAGCTACGGTCACCCCTTCATCTGGAACAAAGTTGACGTGACGATCACCTTCGCGACGCCGGTCGCCAGTGCGTTGACGTTGTTTGAACGTGCGCTCACGGAAGAAACCAAGACGGAGTTCGAAGAAGCACGCCGGGCGTCGTCGACCATGCAACGCCGCTACGGAGTCGCCGATGCGGACTATCGACCAAAGATACTGACCAAGATCGCGGAGAGTGGTGTGACGCTGAGTCTCTTCTTCGTCTCTCACTACCGCCAGGCCTCGGAAATGCAAAACCGCATCAACCGGCGGCTGGTTGCCGAACTCGAAACGCATCACCACATCCAACTCGCTTTCCAAACAATTCAGGTGCTGCACGAGGCGTCCAATGGCAAGTCACCCTCTGCACAGCTGGGGCAGGATGTAACCACTCCGCCGTTCATGCGCAGAGATGGTGTCATTCGGGCGGACGGGAATTAATGCCGGCGAGCGGCCGCTTTCCACTCGTTCGCTCAAGGTGTGAAAACGCGGGTCCTCCGGTCGTCATTGCACGACAAAGAGAGGACTACATTCGTAATCTGTAGCGCGGCGAGCGCGCGACCTACAATTCGATCCTCCACTCGCTCACGCTCGCAGCCACGAGGCTTACACAGAATTCTTGCCGGTCGGGAAAGGATCTCGCCAATCTGCTTGAGCGTCGCGTGACGTTGGATGAAGTTCGCGGCTTCATGCCGATCGCGCCGACCGAATCTGACATCTACGCCTCCGCTCCGGGCTTTTTCGAACGTCACGTCAATGCGCTCTCAGCTGCGGCGGTGTTTGTGCTCACCGTGGTGCTGACGGTTGTCTCTTTTCCGCCACTGCGCATGCCAGAGTTCGCTTATGCCATGCTCGCGCCGGCGATTTTTTGGGCGTACCGCCGGCCTTCACTAAAACTTTTTGCCTGGACGATGTTCGCCGCGCAGGCGGTGGCGTGGACGATTCTTTTGCAATGGATTCATCATGTCACCTGGTTTGGGCTTTTACTGTTGGGGCCCGTGGTGGGGACGTGGGTGGGCGTATGGTATCTCGCGGCGTGGTGGGCGATGCCACGCATGCTCGGGCGGCCGACGCTTACGCGGCTGATGGCGTTACTCGCCTTGGCGGGACTTTGGGTATTGATCGAATGGACACGCACCTGGGTGCTTGGTGGATTTCCATGGCTGCCGCTCGCAGTGAGTCAATGGGAGCGCGCGAGCATTCTACAGATCGCGGCGTACACGGGGGCCGGTGGAGTTTCGTTTGTGCTCGTCGCGATGAACATCGGTTTCGGTACGATGGCTCACAGCTTGCTCGCGGAAAAAAGAGGCGGGTGGAATTTTCGGCGGCCGGAGTTTTTGCTCGCGATGTTTTTTTTGATGGTGTGCCTGAGCATACACGTGCGGGAGACGTTTAACCGCGGTCAGTTTTCCCGGCCGTTTGCACATGTCGCGTTTGTGCAGCCGTATATTCCGCAAGCGGTGAAATGGGATCCGGCGAAAGGGCCTGGCATTCTCGACGTGCTGGAGAAAACCACCCTGGCTGCTGCAGCATCGCGGCCGGATTTGATTCTCTGGCCCGAGGCGAGCACACCGTGGGCGGTGAAGGGCGACGAAAGCGTCAAATCATTCGTCGAGTCTCTCGTGCAACGTGCCGGCGCGCCCTTGCTCCTGGGATCCATCGCGATCGAAGACCGGGGGACCGCGAACGAGCAGTGGTTTAACGCCGCCGTGGTTGTTGACCCCATTGCTGGCGTGCAATCGTCGTTTTACGCCAAGCGCCACCTTGTACCGTTTGGCGAATACGTGCCGTTGCGGCCGTTGCTCGGATGGCTGTCGAAATTCGTTCCGATCGGCGATGATTTCGAACCGGGTCGCGATTCGTCGCCGCTGGTGATCTCGATGCCCAAGTCAGTCGTCACAGTGGGACCGCTTATTTGCTACGAAGATATTTTTCCGTCGCTCGCGCGGAGCAGTGTGCTCGCGGGCAGCGAGTTTCTCGCGGTGCTCACCAATAATGCCTGGTACGGTGAGAGCGGGGCCGCGGTGCAGCACGCATCGCACTCCGTCTTGCGGGCGGTGGAGACGCGTCGGCCCGTGCTTCGCTGTGGCAACGGCGGTTGGAGCGGATGGATCGACGAATTTGGCAACGTGCGCGCGACCGTGTTGAACGAGGCGGGAAGCGTTTACTTCCGGGGTGCGCAAACCATCGCGGTGAGCCGTGACGCCCGCTGGATCGGGCAGAATAGTTTCTTCGTCGAGCACGGCGATTGGTTCGTGATCGTGTGCGCGGTGATTACCGCGCTTGGATTTATCGCTGTTCGTTTTGCTCCGCCAGCAGAGCAAAACGAGGAAGACGCGGCTACAACTGAGCTGGGTTGAGTCGGATCTCTTCCAAGTGAGCTGCAACGCCGCTTCGCGCAGTCTTCGACTGCGTCACCACGAACGCTGATCCGGGTCGCCCACCAACGGGCTTTTCAGAGCAGATTCAGCGGATAATGCTGGTTGATAAACGTGTAGTCGCGATCGTTCTCTAGAAATCCGACCCCGTGCTGGATGACTGTGGCCGCGATCAAACAGTCTACGGAATTTCGAATGGTAGTGCCCTTGCGCCGTAGCTCCCGATAAATGGTCGCTCCCAGTTCAAACGTTGATCGATCATCATTAAGATAGATCAGCCCTTCGAATAAGCGTTTTATGGATACGAGTTCTTTCTCATCCTTTATTCCTTGAAGCACCTCGGTCAAAACGAAGCCACAGCAGCAGATATCCTCTCGGTTTCGAATCGCTTCCTCCAGCGTGGCGACATGCTTCGACTCGGTGCCGCGGAAAAAATCGATCCAGACGGTCGTATCAACCAGCACCTTCATCCGGTGCGTGTGCCACGCATCGCATCCAGATCTCCGGCCCAGCGAACTTTGCCCTTCAATGCCAATAGGCCGGTTTGCTTCTCACGTCGCACCAACTCCCTGAGTGCATGGTCAACCAAAGCGCGCCGTGTTTTCACGCCAGTCATTTTCAAACCCTCGCGCACCAGTTTCTCATCCAGGACGATGTTGGTTCTCTTCATAACGTACACATAATCTCCACATGGGAGGTGTACGCAAGCTGAAGCTGGAATTGCTCGTACGAAGCCCGCAAAAGTTATCGGCTTAGGAGTATCTCGTGTGCCGCAGAAATTTCTGGTGGTAGCGCCTCAAATGCGATCCAGCCTCGTGCGGGATAAGTCGCAATACGATCGAGTTCGCCGGCGAGGTGATCGAGATAGTTGATTCCCTTGGCCTCGTAGAGACTGTACTCACGCGCGAAGCTCGACGGAGGAAGAGGCCGCGTGACGTGCAACGCCGGTTGCAGTTGTTGCAAGGTAAGCTTCACCCGTCGCAGCCGCGACGGCGAGGCGACGACGAGCGCGTGGTTCAATCCGTGACCGAAGGCGAATTCTGGATCCGTAAGCGCGAGTAGCGCGGCCGTGAATACGATGTTCTCGGCGGTGTTCGTCGAACGGTTTTCCGTGATAACATGTGCCGAAGGAATGGCCGGATGCGTTGCCGCGAGTTGCTGCCGCCATGCGTCCGCCTCGGGCATTCCGAGATCGGCGGAACCGGCTCCGATTCCGCCGGTGAATACGATGCGGCGCACGCGCCCTTGCGCGTACAGGTCGCCGCAAAAGGAGGCGAGGGTAAGGTCGAAGGTTCCGAATCCAAGCACCGCGTCCACCGGCTCAGGCGGAAACGCATCCGTGGCCGACAGGTAGTCGAAGATGCTGTGCGCGGTGGCGAGCAGTTCACCCGTGGGGAAAGGATTCACGCAGCTTTTTCGCGAGCGCGAACGTTAATCACCGTGGCGTGAACCGCGTCGGCACGGACGACACGGAGGTCGTCCCTCCGTTCAATCCGTTTCCACTCGCTCACGCTCGCAGCCACGATGAAGTCCGTTTAGCGGTTGAGCGACCAGATTCCCACGTTGAACACCGCGATGAAACTGCTCCAGGCAACGCAAGGGATCCACAGTGCTGCGGCGAATCGTTCGATTTTCCAGAAGCGCAGCAGGATGACGATAGATACTCCCCAGAGTACGGTCATTTCCACGAGGGCGGCGCCAGGGCGATGGAGTCCGAAAAATAGAATCGACCAAAGGACGTTTAGCGTGAGTTGCGCGCTGTACAACGAGACGGTCCGCCGGGCGGGGACGACTGCGCCCATTTGCCAAATCCGCCAGGTGGCAACCGCCATCGACGCGGAAAGGAGCGCCCACAGCTGACTAAAAAACCAGTGAGGCGGAGCCCACTCCGGTTTGCGCAAAGTCGAGTACCACGAGCCAATTCCCGACGCAGTGGCCAGGCCGCTGATCAGTGCCGCGGCAAAAGCGAGCAGGAGAAATAAGCCAAGCGGCAACCAGCGTTTGAAATTCATCGTTGGCCGAGCCAACGGCGGATCAGTGCCGGGCGCAATCCGACATCGCGTAGCGCGTAGCGGCAGCGCCTCCGTGCCTGCCGTGTTTGAACGTTCGGATAAAAGAAAACCGGACGACACGGAGGTCGTCCCTCCGCTTGACCAGCCAAGACGGCGTGGGCCTTGCTGAAGGGGTGCTGGCGGGAAAGCTCTAGGAGAGCTACGCGACAGGGCAGCGTGACTTCAGAATTCAACTACGCGTGGACGAGCAAGGTTCAGTCGGGGCGTAAAGCCCCTCCCACAGCGAAGCCTGGCGGAAAACTTTCAGTGACGCACGGCAGAATTATCGGCCACGAAGTTTTTGGCGACGGCTTGAGCGACGGTCACGGCCCGAGCATAGGCCTCGTAGTTCTCGGCGACCTTGGCCTGGAGTGTGGCGGCGGATTCGGGAGGAGCTTCGCTGGCGGCGGCAATGCTGGTGCGCAGCGCCACCTCGCACGCACGCACCTGTGCGTAAGCAAAATCGAATTGCGTGCGATCCTGTTCGGGAGAGTGGCGTGCGACGCGTTTGAGTTGAACAAGGGAACGAGAGCTGACGTCCAAGTTTGCTCTCAATTGGGAAAGCACAGCTTTCAGGCGGGAGAAATCGGCGCCGCGAATTTCGTCCAACGGAACATGCGCGTCGAGAGACTCGACAATATCCGAATTCGCCGTGGCGGAGGAAATCTCAGTGGTGTCGCTGGGGCTGGAGGAAGTTTCGCTATTGCTGGCGGTACTCGTCGGTTTCAACGAAACCGTGGTGGACGACGAATCAGCTGGACTGCTCGTGGTGGGACCAGCCGCGGTCGAGGTGCTGGTTGCCGGCGTGGCTGCGGCAACGGTGCTGGTGGTCGGAGCAGATGACGCCGAATTCGCCGCGTGCGATGCGGAGTTGGAGGCATTCGCCGCGTTGCTGGCATTCGTCGAGGCGCTCGCGACGTTGGCGGCAGCGCCGGCCGAATTCGACGCGGCTCCTGCGGCGTTGCTGGCGGCAGCGGCATTGGAGGCTGCGCCTGCTGAAGTGGCCGCGTTGGATGCGGCGTTTGAAGAGTTGCTCGCGGCACCGGCTGCATTCGATGCCGCGCCGGCGGTGTTGGCGGCGACGTTCGACGCGGCGTTGGCTACGTTCGTTGCCGCTCCGGCGGCATTGGAAGCGGCATTGGCGGCATTTGACGCGTTGGAGGCACTGGTTGCAGCGTTGGATGCTGAGTCCGCCGCATGGCTGGCATTCGAGGCAGCATTCGTTGCAGCTCCAGCAGTGTTGGCCGCTACATTCGATGCTGCGTTTGCAACATTTGTCGCGGCGCCAGCAGCATTGCTGGCGTTGGATGCGCCGGCTGCTGCGTTCGAAGCGGAGTTGGCGGCATTGCTGGCGTTGGAGGCTGCATTCGCTGCGTTCGACGCGGAGCTGGCGGCGTTGCTCGCGCTGTTTGCTGCACTTGATGCGGAGTTCGCAGCGTTGCTGGCGCTCGTGGCTGCGCTTGCCGCATTGCTTGCGGCTGCGGCGCCGCTCGCGGCGTTGTTGGCAGCAGTCGTCGCTGAGTTCGAAGCTGAAGCCGCAGCGTTGGTAGCTGCTTTCGCGGCGGCTTGGGCCGCTTGGGCAGCACTCGCCGCTGCATTGCCGGCGGCTCCGTGGGCCTGCCCAAAGGCAGCGGGAGCGAAGAGCGATGCGAGCGCGAAGAGCGGGACGTTAAGGGGTTTTATTTTCAGCACGACGACAACCGGGGCCGCGCGAATAGACCCGCTGGATTCAGTTTGTTCGCGTGCCGAGAGGCGCTTTTCGAGATGGGATTGTGATCAAGCGCCCGTTCCTTGATTGAACAAAAGTGATTCGCGAACCGAATCCGGCGTCAGAGCATTCACGCATCCAGCAGGATACGCTCGCGCGTGACACCGCACTCCAACTGCGTCGCTCAGCTCAAGTACGGGTTAAGCAATGCGCACGAGTGGTAATCCGGCCGGTGTCGGCGCCGGAATAATTTGGAAGATCCCGCACGGAAAAATCCCGGCAATCCACTACGACAAGTTACTCCGACCTGGAGATGGGGAAGGCTTGAAGTGTTCCGTCGAGTCCAGCGGCCACGACGCGGTCACCCGCGACCGCCGGACCACCCACGAAACCATACAGGTACATTCCAGCGATGGGGGCCGCGACGTGGCGCCATTTGAGCGCGCCCGTGCGGAGGTCGATGGCGGAGAGAGAGCCCACGGGCGGACGTTTGAGCGGATAACTCGATGGACCGGCACAGCTCGCGTAAACAGTGTCGGCGGTTGCGGCTGGGCGTGCCCACGCCCAACCATCGAGATCAGTGGACCAAATCGTCCGGCCATCCGGCGCCGCCAACGCACGAACGACGCGATTGTCGGACGATCCAACGTAGAGAATGTTGTCGCGTAACCGCGGAGTGGATTCGACCCATGAAAGCCATTGAAACCGCTCCCACGCGCGAGTGCCGTCGGCGGGATTGAGCGCGACGATCATGTAGCTTCGCGTACCGACGATGATATTTCCCGCAGCGAGCACCGGTGAAGCAGTCACGGCGCCGCCGACATCCACCTGCCAGGCGAGCGTGCCGGTCTTACGGTCGAGGGCCGAGACGAATTGATTCAGCGAGCTGAAAATCACGCGGTCACTCACAACGAGTGCTGTCGTGCGGATTTTTCCCGTGGCTGCGAAACGCCAAAGCGACTTGCCCGTTGCCGCGTCGATCGCGTGGCAGCCGCCATCGGCGGTGCCGATGTAGATCACGCCGTCGGCGAGAACAGGTGTGGGCGCTTGGTAGTCGAAGGCGTACGGTGGTTCGTCAGCGGGTAGTTCGCGCGCGACGGCGCCTCCGCCGAGATCCACGCGCCAACGCTCGTGACCTGTCGCGCAATCGAGCGCGAGGACCAGCCCGGAGTCGTTCGCGACGTAAATAATTTTATCCGCGACCAGTGTTTCGCCGTAGATCGCTCCGCCCGTGGGATGCGTCCATTTGGAGTTCCCATCTGAGAGCCGCACGGCGTGCAGAATACCATCGGCGCTGCCAACGTACACGACGCCGTCAGCGATCGTCGGTGTGGCCCACAACGCACTTTTCGCTGTGTAGCTCCACGCGGGTTCTGGTCCGGCCGGCACGGAGATCGCGGACGCGACCTGAGGGACTTCCTTCGCGCGTTGAAGCGAGACCGCTAGTTTCAAATGGGTAAACGTTCCCTCGAGCCGGTCACCGTGGCGTGTGAGATCAAGGCCGTTCCCTCGATAATGTTCGCCCTCGGGTGTCACGACACCGAGCGAATATCCGGCGATGTGGGTGGCGGGCAGAAATTGCGCGACGACGAGTTCGCCCTTTTCGTTGCGCGTCAATTCGAGTCCGAATGCCGTGTTGTCGTCGTGATGGCTGAGTGTTCCCGACCATTTGCCCTCGATTGGATTGACGGCGGCGCCCTCGGCGCGTGAGAAGGGGTGAGCAAAAAGCAGAGCGATGATTGCGCCGTAGAAACGGATCGAGGCGAAAGGCAACTTCATGGAATGGGTTTAAGAAGGCAGATTTCGCCTGCACTGGATAAACACAACACCGCGAAGGCACGAAGCCTTTCGCCGCGTGACGGAAGAGGCGAGCTGATGCCGATTCCGGTTTCCGATCCACGATCTCCCAAATCTTCGAATTCCGGCCTCCGAACTCCTAACCTCGATCTCCAAACGCGGCAGGCACAGAGGCCTGCCGCTACGCACTGCACTGAGTTTCGTTAGAATTTGTACGTCGCCAAACCGCCGACTCCGTAGTCGGGACTCGCGTCATTGAAACCTTTGAGCACGTAACCGAGGACGTTCCAGCGTTCGTTGGGATTCGTGGAAATAAACGCGAGCGCATCGGTGCCATTCTTCGCGCCATCGATGATCCGGCTGCGCCAGTCGTACGCGACGCCGCACACGGTCGCAGGAGAAAGTCGGAACGCGCTACCGATCGAGGCGTACAATCCGTCCTTCAACGGAGACGCCGCGCTCGTGCCGAGGAAGCGATAGCCCACGTTTCCAAACGGAGTGATGGTTCCAAAATTCTGATACACGTCCACCTGCGCGTAATAATCCGTTTCGCCCGTGCCGAGGCCTTTGTTTTCATCGGCCGTGCCGAATTTCACTTTGCCCGTGAAATCGACATTCAACTCTCCAGGCACTGGACGTGCATGATACGTCGCGGCCAACATCGCATCACCGACGCCGGATTCGGAATTGCTCGTGGGGCGGCCGGGCACGCCGAGCGCGGTGCCGGTACCGGCGACGATACTCGCCGGGCCTTTGATGGTGATGTACGGCAGCGTCGCTTTGAACGCCCAGCGATCTTTCTCCAGAGAAAGATTCAAAGGCACGGAGAATACTTCAGTGGATTGACTGAATCCGTAGTCGCCGCGGCTGTAGTCAAAACCAACGCCGAGTTTGATCGTGGAGGGATTGGACGTCGCCGTCGTCGTTTGAGCGAGCGCCACCATCGGAGTCGAGATCAGCGCGCAGAGAACAAGCGGTGGGAGGTATTTTTTCATGGAGAACATTACGAACGCGAAATGCAGCGGGTGAGTTAAAGTGTGCCGGCAGCAAAATGCCCGCGTCCTGGTTTTTTGGACACAGGAACGCGGGACGAGTGAGCTGCCTTGGATTACTTATTATTTCCCGCCAGCAGTGGTGGAAACGGATCCGTGAACGGCGGATTCGGTCATCGCCACGGCGGTGGCATAACCTTCGTAGTCGGCGGCGAGTTTCGCCTGGGCGGCAGCGGCTTCGTCTGCCGAGGCGTGGCGGGCGGCTTTCAGACTTTGGCGGAGAGCTTTTTCGCGCACGCGAACTTCTTCGCTGGCGGTTTTGAATTGTTCACGAGCTTCCTTGTTCAGCTCGCGGCTCGACTGGCGAAGTTGCGCCAGCGAACGCTTGGTCGTTTCGATGCTGGTATCAACGTGAGCAAAGATTTGCTCGCGTGATTCCTTGGTGGCGTTGCGAATTTGTGCGGCGGTGGCGGCACCATTCAACGAAGCCGAGACACTCTCGTTCGCATTTCCGTCGGCGGAAAGACCGGGCGCGGTGGCCGTGCCGTTGGCTTTCAACGTCGCACTTGTTGATACGTCCTTCGAGCTATTGCCGGGGACGGTGGCGGAATTCGCGACGCCGGCGTTGACGGTTCCTTTGGTGGTTGGAATGGAAGCGCCGGCGGCGGTCGTAGCTGCGGCCGCGGTGCTGGTGACACCGGTCGTGGCGGGGCTATGCGCAGCGGAGATTTGAGCACCAGTGGCGGCCGCAGTCGCCGCAGTTGCACTCGCTGCTGAGGCGGTTGCCGCATGACTGGAAGCGGCAGCGGCCTGTTGCGCGCTCATCGCCGCGGCGTTTTGACTCGCGGCTGCTGCGGTCTGCGCGGTCGTGGCGACCGTTCCAGCGACTTGCGCCGATGCAAATGGCGCGAGGATGGAAACTGCAGCTAAGAGGGTGAGGTAGTTGGTTTTGTTTTTCATAAGGTGCCCGGTTGGGCACCGCAGTAGACCGGGCTCTGTCCGTCCGGTTCGTCGTTCGGCATGAACTTTCCCGATGCCTCCTCAGGGAACATTTCGTTTCACGCAAAACTGGTGCATCATTTCGGCGGTACGATTCCGCGACGAGGGCGTCGCAGTGCCATCTCGGACTGCCGAACGAAAAAACAAAAAATCGCACTGCGATCTATTCGGCGGGGAATGCGATCAACGTGCCGTCCACGCCAGCGCCGATAATTTTTGCATCGGCGAGTACGAGCGAACCCACGTACCCGTTGAAATCTGCGCCGGCATCTGTCGGTGCGAGGTAGCGCCATTTTATGGCGCCGGTGACGCGGTCGAGTGCAACGATGCCGCCGGTGTGCTTGATCACAGTTCCGGCGATGATCTGTCCACTCGTAGCGGCGAAAACTGTTTGGGCGCTGACGACGGGCGTTCCCCAACTCAATCCGCGCACATCCGTGGCCCATCGCGCTTTTCCCGTCGACGGTTCCAACGCGGAGACCCGGCGATAGTCGGAGCCACCAATATAGAGCAGGCCGTCGGCGAGCCGCGGCGTCGACTCGACCCACGAGAACCAATATGAATCGCGCCAGACGACAGCGCGCGATTTCAGATCCAATCCATAAAGCAGATAATCGCGGGAGCCCACCACGATGCGATCGCCGACCACCACAGGAGTTGAAACGAGTGCGCCGCCGAGTTTCACGCGGCTGATTTCCTGACGCGTGCGAAGGTCGAAAACAAAAACACTGCCGTCGTAACACGCCCCAATCACGCGCTCGTTGTCGAGCGCGACAGCGGCGTAGAACTTTGCTTTCGTTTCGTGACGCCAGAGGATTTTTCCCGTTTTTGCGCGGACCGCGTAGAGCCCGCCGTCGGTGGAGCCGATGTAGAGCACGCCTTTCGGATCAACGACCGGAGCTGCCGCGCGATGGTTGAATGTTTCGTTTTTCGGCGGCGGACCGCCGGCGAGTTTTTCATCGTGCAGCGCGGTGCGCCATTTCAGCGTGCCGTCGAGGCGATTGAGCGCGACGAGATCGCAACGGTCGTCCACGAAAATAATGCTATCGGCGCTCGCGAGCGCCGCGCCGTAGCAAGGATTAGGTCCGCTCCAGGTCCAGAGCTCGTTGCCATCTGTGGCGCGGACGGCGTGAAATTTTCCGTCGATCGTGCCGACGTACACCACGCCGTCTTGGGCGACAGGGCTGGCCCACGCGGTCGCGCCCAATGCGCGAGTCCACGTCGCCGCAGGTGCGGGCGGAAGAGTGGGCGAGGGCGGCTCTTTGGAAAAACTTCCGCCACGGCGGAGCGTGACTGGAAGTTTCGCGATGGCGAACGTGCCGGTGAGAGTGTCGCCCTGGTGAGTGACGACGAGATTGAGTGGCTCCAACTGAAACGTATCTCCGTCGATTTTTGCCGGACCGAAGTTGACGCTGTAGAGAAACATCTCGGGCAGATTCAAACTGACCAGCAGGCCTTTTTCGGTGCGGATGAAAGCGAGTCCGATTTCGGTGCGGGCATTCGGCGCCGTGATTTCACCGACCCAAATTCCGACGAAGTCGTCAGGCGTTATGTTGCTGGATGGCGCAGCGGCGTGGATTAACGGGATCGAAAATGAAATGAGGAGAGAGAGAAAAAGCGCGCGACGAGACATCATGGTTTTGTTGGTGACGACAGCGGCCGAGGCAAACGGTTTGAGACGAATGCGCGTGCTTCGCTGCACGAATTGCTACGGTCGACGGACGAAGACCGGATCGTCCGTGTAGCGGCAGGCGTCCCTGCCTGCCGGGTTCGGGAATCGCAGATCGGAGATCGGGAACTACAGATCGGAATCGGAATAGCAGGCGCGGAGGCCTGTGCTACAAATACGCCTGCCCTTCTAATACGCCTGCGCTTCACGACGTGAGCGATGCAGCCGGACCACACGGCGGATGGGATATTTCACGCCGGCATGATAAAACGTGAGCAGGAAGAGCATGCCGGCCAGCGCATAGACCAGCCCTTCAACGGTCGTCGGCACCGCGGGTTTGAAAATTGCCCACGCTGCGTGTCCGATCGACGGGTCGTAATTGCGCAGGAATACAAACGGTCGCTCCCAAAGCGATGCGTTCTGAATCGCGGTTTGCGCGGCTTGAAGTTCATCGACCCGCGCAACGGCATCGGTCATCACGCCGCCGAGTTTTGCCACTGCGGCGTCGGAGTTCGCGCCGGTCTGCTTGATGAAATGATCGAGCGTGAGTCCGGATTGTTCCGCGGTATGGCGAAATTGCGCGAGCTGCCGGCGGGCTTCGTCGAGGTGACCGCCGAGCCGCTGAAGATATTGCTGCATGAACTCGGGGATTTGAGAGAAGGCGATCGTGCCCAGAACACAGAGTGCACGGTCGAGCACTCCATCTCCCGCGCCGAGTAAGACTCGACCAAGTTTCATGTCCTCACCGTGTTTCCAAGCAGAGACAAGGCAAGCCGCGGATGAGACCGCGTGCACGCTGGCTTCGTTACGCGAGGACGCCCCGCGAACCCCCGTGCAGTTTTCCTGCCGGTGCGATACCTGAAATTTCCCGAAGTCGATGCCGGTTAATTTGTCGCGAACCGCCACGGCCTCTTCGCAGTCAGAGTATCTATTATGCAACGACAGTCCGTGAATTCATCGAGCATCGTTTCGGTTGGTTACGACCGCGCTGCCCGCGTCGTCGAAATCGAATTCGAAGGCGGCGCCATCTATCGCTACATGCCTGTGCCGGTTTATATTTATCGCGAGCTGCTCGATGCGCCGTCGAAGGGAGTTTTCGTGAACTCCGTCATCAAGCCGCGGTTTAAAAGCGAAGGGCCGATTAAATCCTGACGTCGTGCTTGGTAGCGGCAGGCCTCCGTGCCTGCTGCGATCGGAGATCGGAAATTCGGAATTCCAAAGCGGCAGGCACGGAGGCACTGCCGCTACCTCGGAGCCCTCGCGTCAGTTTGGTTTCGCGGTCGGAACGCGGTCGAGTCCGCGCCGCTCGAGCAACGGCTCGACGTAAGGATCGCGGCCGGTGAAATTGTGGAAGAGCTTTAGTGCTTCGTCGGAGCCACCGCGGGAGAGCAACGATTTCCGGAAGCGATCGCCGTTCTCGCGTTTCAATCCGCCGTTCTGTTCGAACCACGCGACGCTGTCGGCATCGAGGACTTCGCTCCAGATATAAGAGTAGTAGCCCGCCGAGTAACCGCCGGCAAACACGTGGCTGAAGTACGTTGTGCGGTACCGCGGCGGCACGGGCGGAAAATCGAGGCCGACTTTTTTCAGCGCCGCAGCTTCGAACTCAAGGACCCGATCCGGAGGAGGAACTTCTTTCGCGGTGAGCTGGTGCCATGACTGGTCGAGGAGGGCGGCAGCCAGGTATTCGGTGGTCGTGAAGCCTTGATTGAATTTTCTCGCTGCCATTACTTTGTCCAGCAGTTCCTTCGGCAAGGGTTCGCCGGTCTTATAGTGGAGCGCGTAATTCTTCAGCACCTCCGGCCAGACCGCCCACATTTCGTTTACCTGGGAGGGATACTCCACGAAGTCGCGCGGCACGTTCGTGCCGCTGAACCGCGGATAGTGAACACTGGAGAACATGCCATGCAGTGCGTGACCGAATTCGTGAAAGGCGGTGGTCACCTCGTCGAACGTGAGCAGCGCGGGATCGTTGCCGGACGGCTTCGGAATATTGAGATGGTTGGCGACGACCGGTTTCGCGCCGAGCAGAGTCGATTGAGAAACGTATTCGCTCATCCACGCACCGCCGCGTTTGGAAGGCCGGGCAAAGGGGTCGAGAATGTAAATCGCGAGCGATGAACCGTCCTGGTCGAACACTTCAAAAACCCGAACGTCGGGTTGATACACGGGTAAATCGTGGCGTTCTTTAAAAGTGATTCCGTACAGGCGCGTCGCGGCAAAGAAAACGCCGTCGAAGTAGACGTGGTTTAATTCGAAATACGGTTTCACCTGGGACTCGTCGAAGGCGTAGCGAGCCTCGCGAAGTTTTTCGGAGTAGAAGGCCCAGTCGTACGATGCGAGTTGGAAGCCGCCGTTTTCCTGATCGATCATCTTTTGGAGATCTGCCGCCTCGAGGCGCGCGTTGGCCACGGCAGGAGTCGCCAGGTCCGCGAGGAGCTTGTTAACGGTGTCAATGTTTCCGGCGGTCTGTTCCTCGAGCTGATACGCGGCGTGATTGGGGTGACCGAGCAGGGCGGCATGCTCCGCGCGGAGGCGGGCGAGGCGAGAGACGAGTGCGCGGTTGTCGTAAGGCCCGCCACTGCTCCCGCGCGCGAGCGAAGCTTGCATGATCCGTTCGCGGAGCGGACGATTGGTGAGCGACGTGAGCGTAGGCTGGCCGGTCGTATTCAATAAACGGATTACGAACTTTCCATCCTTGCCGTCTTCTTTCGCTGCAGCCATCGCGGCGGCAATCTCGTTTTCCGGCAGACCGGAAAGCTCGGCGCGGTTATCGACCACGATGGAGCCGGCGTTCTTTTCCTTCTGCACATTCTGGGTGAAATCCGTTTCCAGCATGGCGATTTCGGCGTTGAGTGCCTTCAGTTTCGTTTTGTCCGCCTCGGATAAATTGGCTCCGGCCCGAACGAAATCGCGGTGATAACGTTCGAGCACTTGTTTCGATTCCGGATCGAGATCGAGACCGTCGCGATGTTCGTAAAGGCTTTCCACGCGGCCGAAAAGTTTGCCGTCGAGCAGGATTGCATCGGTGTGAGCCGCGAGCTTTGGCGCGATGGCGCGCTCGATTTCTTGAAGCGCGGGATTGGTGTGCGCACCGGCGAGATTGGAAAAAATGTTGTTCACCCGGGTGAGCAGCTGACCGGACCGCTCGAGCGCGACGATCGTGTTGGCAAACGTTGGCTTTTCGGGGTTCTGCGCGATGACCTCTACTTCCTTTAACTGATCCGCCATTCCCCGATTAAACGCCGGCTCATAATGGGCGTCCTTGATCTGGTCGAAGCGCGGGTACTGATATTGCAACGAGTTTGGGCTGATCAGCGGATTGTCGGCCGGGGCCGTCGAGATCTCAGCGGCGTGCACGGTCAACGCCATGAGGACACTCGAGCAAAGAACGACCCACCGGTGAGGCGGGCGCGCGGAGAGAGATTTATACATGGAGAGGATGTTGTGCGCCGAGTTATGCGAGGCAAGGCCGGGGCGCGCTTTGGTGTTCCCGCCCATCCTCTGACCCGTCCGCTCATCAAAAACGCGTGTAACTTTTTTCGCCCAGGAGGTGTTATCGCGCCGTGTCCGCACCCGTCTTTCAAGTTCGTCGATCGATCGACTTCCTTCGGCGATACGTCGCGGAGTCGGAAGGATTCATCGCATCCGCGTTTTCTTTAGGCGCGGTGCAGTCATTTTTTGCTCTCGTTCGTAGTAATCAGTTGTGTTGTGTGGAGGGGTCGTTGTGGGCCTCTCCACACTTTTTATTTGGGAACGAGGGCGCCGCTTGCCAACGTCAGGATGTTTTCCAAGTCTGTTGCAACACGCACCCCTTTGATCTATGAACTCGGCTCCCGTCCTTCTTACTTCCGCTCCCGCTGCGGCTGCGCCAGTCGCGGCCAAGAAAAAGAAATCCAAGCTGAAGTGGTTTATTCTTGGCGGCCTCGTGCTGCTGATCGGTGCCGCCGTGGCGGCCAAGGTTCGCAGCAAGGGTCAGCAGCAGGCCACGCTTGTTACGATCGAGAAGGCAGTCGTGAAATCCATCACCCAACTGGTTAACGCCACAGGAAAAATCCAACCCGAGGTCGAGGTGAAGATTTCGCCGGAAGTATCTGGCGAGATCGTTGAGCTGCCATTCCGCGAGGGTGCAGCGATTAAGAAGGGCGATTTGCTCGTGCGCATCAAGCCGGACAACTATCGTTACCAAGTTGAGCAGCAGGAGGCCAACCTCATTGCGGCGCGCGCGACCGCGGTACAGATGAAAGCACAGCTCCTCAAGGCGCAGGACGATTTCAAACGCAGCGAGGATCTCTTCGGGAAACAGTTAATCTCCGACTCGGATTACAACGCCACGAAGACGCTGCTCGAGGTTGCACAAGCGAATCACGACAACGCGCTCGCTCAAATCCGGCGCACGGATGGGTTGCTCAGCCAGTCGCGCGATCTCCTCTCCAAGACCGAAATTTTTTCGCCGATCGATGGCACCGTGAGTTCGCTTAGCAGCGAATTAGGAGAACGGGTGGTGGCGACGGGCTCGTTTACCGGCACTGAAGTCATGCGAGTGGCGAATCTTTCCAACATGGAAGCCCGGGTGAACGTCAATGAGAACGATGTCGTCAACGTGAAGGTCGGCGACAAAACCCGTCTGACAATCGATGCGTATCCTGGCCGCAAATTTACGGGCGTGGTTAAGGAAATCGCATCGGCGGCGAAAACCCAGGGCCTTAACACCCAGGAAGAAGTCACCAATTTTCAGGTGAAAATTCGCATTTCGGACAAAGACGTGAGCCTGCGCCCCGGCATGAGCACGAACGTCGATGTCGAGACGAAGACCGTGGAAAATGTCGTCGCGGTACCGATTCAGTCGGTCACTGTGCGCAGCCGCGAAGGCAACAAGACAATCGATGAATTAGGCGCCGAGCGCGAAAAGAAAGCCAAAGAAGTTCAAGGCGATGGCGCTGCGGCCGCGGTGAACGAAAAACAGCAGCGCGAGCGTGAGCGCAGTGACCGCGAGACGCTTCAACGCGTGGTCTTCTTGCGCAACGGCGACACGGTTAAGATGACGGCGGTCGAGACTGGCGTGGGCGATACCACTCACATTGAAATCAAATCGGGTTTGAAAGCTGGGGACGAAGTCGTGAGCGGCCCGTTCAGCACGATCACGCGCGTGCTCAAGGACGGGGCAAAGGTTCGCCTCGATAAACCCAAGGCTGCTGCTTCGCCGAACGCGCCCGCAAAGAAATAACGCACTCGCGCCCGTCGGCGGACGCACCCCGCAGCGTTAGGCCCACCATTGACATGACACCTTCTCTCGCTCCCATCCACGAGTCGCGCGTTGTCCGCGCGCCCGGCGCTCTTGTCATTGAAATCGAGGGCGTCACGAAGCTCTACAAAATGGGCTCGGAGATCATTCACGCATTGTGCGGGGTGGCCGTCAGTATTCGGCGCAACGAATATCTTGCCATTATGGGCCCGTCGGGCTCCGGCAAATCGACGTTGATGAACATGCTCGGTTGCCTCGACACGCCGACGGCAGGTCGGTACGATTTCAACGGCAAGAACGTTGCCCACATGGACGACGACGAGTTGGCCGAAATCCGCAACCGAGAGATCGGGTTTGTTTTTCAAACGTTCAATCTGCTGCCGCGTTCCAATGCGCTGCACAACGTTGAGCTGCCCTTGATCTACGCTGGCATTCCCAAGCACGAGCGCATCGAGCGAGCCCGCGTGGCGCTCGAAAACGTGGGTCTCGGCGATCGCATTCATCACCGTCCGAATGAACTTTCCGGCGGCCAGCGGCAGCGCGTGGCGATCGCGCGCGCGCTCGTTACGCGTCCGTCGATCATTCTGGCAGACGAGCCCACGGGGAATCTCGATTCGAAGACCGGCGTCGAAATCATGGCGCTGTTCGAGGAACTCTACGAACAGGGCAACACGATCATCGTCGTCACACACGAGGAAGATATCGCCCGCCACGCTCGCCGCATCGTGCGATTGCGCGATGGTCTGATCGAGTCCGATGCGCCGGCCGTCTGATTTGCCATGCGTCGTTTGTATTATGAGCTGAACGAGTCGCTGCGCATCGCGTTTACGCAAATCCGCGCGAACAAGATGCGTTCGATGCTGACCGCCTTGGGCGTAATCATCGGCATTGTTGCGGTCACGCTCATGGGTACAGCAATCAAGGGGATCGACGTCGGGGTGGATCGCAGTTTCTCGGGTTTTGGCGACGACGTGCTGTATGTGACCAAAACGCCCTGGGTCGATCGGGAGGAATGGTGGACTTATCGCAACCGGCGCCCGATCCGCTATGACTACGCACGCCAGATCAACGAATGGATCGCATCGAATCCGGAAAGTCCGCTCAAGCTTGCGGTGCCGACGGCCAATCGAGGAACGACCGTTATCCGCGGCGAGTATCGTTTGAACAATATCTGGACGCTCGGCACCTCAGCCGACTACGCACGGATTGCTCGCTCGGAAATGAAGGAAGGCCGTTTCTTTAGCGAATTCGAAGCACAAGCGGGAGCGAATGTCGCGATCGTGGGTTACGACGTGGCTGACGCGCTGTTTCCGGGCGAGTCGGCGGTCGGCCAGATGATTCGCATTCGCGATCAGAATTTCAAAGTGCTGGGGGTTGCCGCGCGGCAGGGCAGTTTTCTCGGACTCTTCAGTTGGGATTCTATGCTGGCGATGCCGATTACCACCTATCGGCGGTATTATCGCGTCAACGATGACAGCGAAATTCGGGTGCAAGTTGACGCCACCCGAATGGCGGCCGCGCGGGATGACCTGCAAGGCCTGATGCGCCGCATCCGTCAGCTTGGTCCCGAGGTACGGGACGATTTCAACATTAACGATCAGGGTGTAATACGCGCCCAACTCGATCCGATTAAAAACGGAATCGCGATGGCTGGCCTCTTCATCACCAGTCTCGCGCTGTTCGTTGGTGCGATCGGCATCATGAACATCACCTATGTGAGCGTTAAAGAACGCACGAAAGAGATCGGCACACGGAAGGCGCTCGGCGCGCGCCGACGGACGATCCTGCTACAATTTCTGATTGAGGCCGTGTCGATTTGTATCGTGGGCGGTGTGGCGGGGATCGGAATCGCGTTTGGCCTTTCGACGCTCCTTGGCGCCGTCGCACCCAGCTTCCCGCTCGTTTTCTCGATCGGGCTCGTCGCAACCGGGCTGGTGATTTCGATGCTCACAGGAATTTTCAGTGGTTTTGCCCCGGCATGGCAGGCGAGCAAACTCGATCCGGTGGTGGCCCTTCGTTACGAATGATCTTCGCGGAAATACTCCTCCTCGCGCTCTCGTCGCTCTCGGCGAATAAACTTCGTTCCGGGCTGACGATGCTGGGAATCGCGGTCGGCGTATTCTCCGTGATCGGCGTGATGACGGTGATCACCGGACTGCGAAGCAATATCGAGTCGGGTTTGAATATCCTGGGCGCGAACAGTTTTCAGTTCACGAAATATCCAGCCATTAACTTCAGCGATCCGCGTCAGCGTTTCGCGAACCGGCGCGATCTGGTCTACGCGCAAGCGTCCCGATTCAAACAGTTGATGGGCGAGAGCGCCACGGTAAGTTTGCAGCTCTACCGTGGAGGTCGCCGGGTCACATACCTCGATCAACGCACCAATCCCAACGTGGGGCTGATTGGCGCCGACGAGAATTTCATCACGAGCCGCAATTTTGAAATCGCTGCCGGCCGCAACCTCGGTGCGGACGATGTGGAGTTCGGCAGGGCGGTGGTGGTTCTCGGCAATGATATTGTGAAACGGGTTTTTTCGAATGAAAACCCCTTGGGAAAACTGGTTCGCATCGACGGACAGAGCTACACCGTCATTGGCTTGCTTGCTCCGAAAGGATCCTCGTTTGGGCAAAGCCAGGATAACAACGCGCTGATCCCGATCACCCAATATCTCGAAACTTATGGCCGTAATCGCTCGATCAGCGTCAACGTCCAGGCGCGAGGGCAAGCTGAGTTGGCCGCGGCTCAGGATACAGCGATCGGCGTGATGCGCCTCGTGCGGGGACTTGGCCCCGAAGACACCAACGATTTTGAAGTATTTTCGAACGACACCCTGATCGAGTCGTTTAACAAAGTAGCCAGTATCGTGGCGATTGGAGCGTTCGTGATCAGCGCCATCGCGCTTCTCGCCTCGGGTGTCGGAGTGATGAACATCATGCTCGTCAGCGTGACGGAGCGCACCAAGGAAATCGGGATTCGCAAAAGCATCGGCGCGAAACAGCGCAATATTCTCATGCAGTTTCTCATGGAAGCCGTCCTGCTCTCGATGGTCGGTGGTCTGGCTGGCGTTACCTTTGGCGTCGTCGGAGGCAACATTGCGGCGAACCTGCTGAACGCGGCGATGGTTTTCCCGTGGGGCTGGGCGGTGACGGGGCTTCTCGTGTGCTCAGCAATCGGAGTCACCTTTGGATTCTATCCGGCTTGGAAAGCGGCGCGGCTCGATCCGATCGAGGCGCTCCGATACGAGTGATTGGATTTTCGATTTTTGAATTTCGATTTTCGATTCTTCCGCGCTACCACAGCGCGGTAAGGCGGGATTCAGGAGGGCGCTTCATTTTCCGAGTCTTCCTCCACCATGAACGAAACCGAAATGAAAATCCGCACGAAGAGCTTCGCTCTCCGAGTCCTTAAGCTGATCGAAGCGCTCCCCGAAACTCGCTCGGGACGCATCGTGGCAAACCAACTCGGTCGCTCAGGAACTTCGGTTGGAGCGAACTATCGCGCCGTCTGTCGAGCCAAGTCCACTGCTGACATGATCTCCAAGCTGTCGATCGTCGAAGAGGAAGCCGATGAAAGCGCCTTCTGGCTGGAGCTGGTACCAGATGCCGAACTGTTGCCCGCGGCCAAGACTGAAAGCATTGCTCAGGGAAGCCGGAGAACTTACCGCCATTATGGTGGCTTCGCGCCAGACGCTCCTCCGAAATATTCGAAAATAGAAATTCGAAAATCGAAAATTCCACCGGTTAGCCCCGACGAATTTCCGAACCTTGAAACCGGATCTGAATGCGGAAGACCTTTTTCACACGGCACGTGATCAAACCTGTTTTCAGATCAAATTTTTCCGGTACTTCGATGCGGTGGATGTCCACGACGGCGTGATAGCCGCGTTCGGAAAATATATCGATCAACATCGCGAGTGCTGTCGGATCATCGAGCAACATTTCCTCAGTGTTGATGAGCGCCACTCCAGAAATCGAATGTCGCAGCACGATCGGTATGATCTTGCGGGTGACGAAGGTCACGACTCGGGCAAATAGTTCCGGTTGGCCGAACTCGTAGCTATCGAGTCGCTTCACCAATTCCTGTCGTGAGTGAATGATGATTTCGCTCGCGACCGGCATGCTGCGCAGCCGATCAACCGTCCGCGGATCCAGCTCCAAGGTGCTTTGATACTCCAGCTCCCTGAGAATATTCTGTTCAACCTCTTCGATTGGCCCCTGCGCGTTGATGAAGTGGTAGTGGAAAATTTCCTTCAGCGATTGGAGCGCGTCCCAAGTTTGCTCCTTAAAAACGCGATACCTGCGTTGAGCGAGGGCTTCGTCGTGATCCGTGGCGCGATCTTCCGCGAGCGCTCCAATCCCCGTGCGCAATACTTCGTCGTTGTGCACCCGTGTTTGCTCGCCGCGCTTGAGTTGGCGCGCGATCGACTCCTTTTCGTCCACGAACAGCACCATGATGTGAACGGTGGGCTGTCGAAAATGAATGTTCAGCGGCGTATTGAAAAATTCGCGCCGGAGCCCGTGCATCTTGTCGACGAGTAATTTCAAGCACTCGACTTGTACGTTAGTGCGGGGAAATCCGTCGAGGATCACGCCGTCGCGGTAAATCGGCTTCATCAATTCCCGCAGCAGGAGGCCGACGACTTCGCGATCGCCGACCATGTTGCCGGCGTCTTTCAACCGCCGCGCTTCGGGTGAGTCGAGGAGCGCACTGATGACAATGGGCGGGCACGTGAGTCCACGCGTTTTGGCGATGAAGGCGGTGTTGGTTCCTTTGCCTGACCCGGGCGCACCTCCGAGTAGGATGATTTCTTTGGGGAAACGTAAATTTTCTCGGCCGAAATCCGCTTCGAGATTTTGCCAGACGGAACCGAAGATGAGCTGGGCATCTTTGATTTCGAGGTCGGTCAACTTGCCCGCCGGCGGCACTGCAACGGTGGTCGATGAGCGGGGTTCGGCAGGGATGGAAGTGGGCATGTCGGCTGAGGGAACGAGCAGCACTTAGAGGACTTTGCCGAGAAATTTCGACAAAAGAATCAGGCTCGACCCTTGTCGGGGCAACTACCCGATGATTCCCCGGATTTCGTCTGGTAACGCCGTTCGGATATTTTCCTCGAACCGCGAAACTACTCAGTTTCGGTCGTAGTGAATTGCTCCTACTTAAAGAGACAATTGACCGCGAATTTCAAAGAGCATTCCTTTCGTGCTCACGTGGACGTACTTCGACCAGCAAGAAAAAGACGAAAAGTTGCGAATGGTTTGATTTTGTTTCACTCCAATTGTGCGATGCGAGCGTTCTCGAAAAATATCCAAAAAAGATCGCGACGGAGACGTGATTGCGAAGGAACACGCTGAAGGTCCACCTGTCATTTTTAGCGACACTGCCTGCAGACCTCTGGTTTGCGGGACAGTGAGTTGAAGCTGGACC
>CBRAFL010000036.1:0-24148 GCA_967755055.1 uncultured bacterium | reverse complement strand
TCAACGGCAGCGGCGTGCTCGAAGACTCCGGATTGTAAACGCACCTCCGCTGTCGTTCGTCAGCATGTTTCGCTGGCGCCACTTCGTTTGTCGCGGCGGCCGACTGACCGTCGCCGCGACAAACGCTTTTCACGGTCCTCCGCATGACCCGCCTTCGGAAGGGTAATTCGGTTCGGTCACCAACCCTCGAAGACGTCGCGCGCGTCGCTGGTGTGTCTGCGACGACCGTCGCGGCGGTGCTCAATCACGGAAATCCGCCGTGGTCCCTCTCGCCGAAGACCCGCGAGCGCATCGTTGCCGCCGCCGCCAAACTTCAGTATCGACCGAATGCGGTGGCGCGGGCGCTCGCCAACCGGCGGATGCACACCAACCAGCGGACGCACACGCTCGGCGTGGTCGTGAGCGGCGAATTCAACGACTACTTTCTCGAAGTTCTCAATGGCATCATCGCGGCGGCCAGCCGTCACGGTCAGAATACGACAGTCTTCACGCTGAATGACTGGAATAACGGTTCGGCTTGCTTGCACGCTTTCTGCGACGGCCGGGTCGACGGAGTTATCCTGCTCGCGCCGACGTTCGATCGTTCCCCGACCGGGCTGCCTGAGCACCTCCCATTTGTGTCGATCCACGCCAACTGTCGTGTTCCGAGCGTTGTGAACATCGAAAGCGATGAAGAGGGCGGCGCCTATGCTTTGGTGCGACACCTCATCACCGTGGGCCACCGCCGGATCATGCATCTCACAGGACCGCTCGGATTGATCGGCTCGGAACGCCGTATCCGCGGGTATCAACGCGCGCTGAACGACACGGGCATTCCTTTCGATCCGCGATTGCAGCTCACCGCTGGCTACACCACCGAGCGGGGACGCGATGCCATGTGCTGCTGGCTCCAGCGCCACACGGGTGAGCCGCTGCCTCACGCCGTTTTCTGCGCCAATGATGCATGCGCACTCGGTTGCCTTGAGGCTTTCGCGGAGATCGGAGTGCGTGCGCCCGGTGATGTTTCCGTCGCAGGGTTCGACGACACGTTCACGGGGCGGATGAACGTGCCGCAATTGACGAGCGTGCGTCAGCCTTTGGCAGAAATGGGAGCGCGAGCGGTCGAGTTGCTGCTCGCGCGGCTAGAGCGGAGTGGAGCGGCGTTGCGCGCGATCCCGCGCTCCGTTGTATTTCCGGTTGATTTGGCGACTCGCGCATCGGTCGGCGCGCCTCCGACGGCCAACCGCGTCGTGCCGGCGCGGTGACTGCCGACCTCGTTCATTTCATTTTACCTAGAAAATTTTTCGATGAGCGTCACGCGTACCTGCTTGATTGATACCGCACTTTCATTGACGCGTCGGCGAAAGATTGATTCCGGCGGAGGGAGACCGCTAATCCTTCTCGCATGCTAATGCGCGTCTCTGGCGGAGGTCTCGCTTTCAACAATTGGAGTCTACGGCTGTTGATCTTTGGCCTCGTGCTGGCGTGCTACTGGCCGGCGCTGACGGGCGGTATTCTTTGGGACGATCCCGCGCACGTGACGCGGCCGGAGCTGCGTTCCTGGCAGGGGCTGGCGCGCATCTGGACGGATATGCGTGCGACCCAGCAATATTATCCGGTTTTGTTCAGCGCATTCTGGATCGAGCACCGCTTGTGGGGCGATAATACAATCGGGTATCACCTGGCGAACGTCGTGTTTCACGCCACGTCCTGTTGCCTGCTCGCCGCGCTGCTTCGGCGCTTGTGGTCGACACCCAAAAAGACAGCCGTCCCCGCGGGAACCGAGTGGTTCGCGGCGGCGTTGTTCGCGGTGCATCCCGTGTGCGTTGAGTCGGTGGCGTGGATCACCGAGCAGAAAAACACGCTTTCGCTCGTCTTCTATTTACTCGCGGGACGGGCGTATCTCGATTTCGCGGCGGAGCGACGGTCGCGGTCTTACGTGCTCGCATCCGTTTTGTTTCTACTCGCGATCGGAAGTAAAACAGTGACGGTCACATTGCCTGCGGCACTGCTGGTCGTGTTGTGGTGGAAACAGGGGAAACTATTCTGGCGCCGCGACGTGGTGCCGCTGATTCCGTGGTTTGTGGTGGCCGGCGCGATGGGAGCATTTGTGTCGTGGTTTGAGCGCAATTGGATTGGCGCCGAAGGGGCGGCCTTCGAATTTTCGTTGCTCGAACGCGTGCTGCTCGCTGGTCGGGTTTTCTGGTTTTACCTCGGGAAGGTGCTCTGGCCAACGGATCTGACCTTTTATTACCCTCGCTGGGACGTTTCGGCCGAGGCGACCTCGTGGATCGGTTGGGTGATCGCGCTCGTGGTTGTGACCGCGGTGCTTTGGACTTGGACAATCCGTCGCCGGACGCGAGGGCTTCTGGCGGGATGGCTGATTTATCTTGGGGGTCTCGCTCCGTTTCTGGGCTTCGTCAATGCGTTCTACTTCAATTTTTCGTTTGTCGCGGACCACTCGCAGTATCACGCGTCGTTGAGCTTGGTGGCGGCGGTGGTTGGAGCCGTCGGCGCGCTCGTGGCCGCTGCGACAGCCCGGGTGCGTGTTGTCGCGGGCACGCTTTGCGCGGCGGTCGTCGTGATTCTGGCGGTTCTCTCCAACCGCCAAAGTGCACTCTACCAAAATAACGAGACGCTGTTTCGAGCGACCGTCGCGCGCAATCCATCGGCGTGGATGGCGCATCAGAATCTCGCCATCACGCTCGCGCGGGCGCCTGACCGGCACGCGGAGGCGATGGAGGAGTATCGTGAGGTTCTGCGCCTTAAGCCCGGCCATCCTGAGGCGCATTTCGGCTTGGGCGTTGTGTTGGCACGAGTGCCTGCGCGCAAAGCCGAAGCCATTGCCGAGTTCGAAAAAGCGATCACGTCGCGCCCCAACTACGCTGAGGCGCACAACGCGCTCGGTTTAGAACTGGCCCGACAGGGCGGACGTGACGTGGGAGCAATCGCACATTTCGAGGCCGCCTTGCGCGTCAAGCCTCACTTGGCCGAAGTTCACGCGAATCTCGCCGATGTGCTCGTAAAGTTTCCGGAGCGTTTGCCGGAAGCAATGGCGCATTACACCGAGGCGCTGCATCTCAATCCGAGGCTCGCCGGGGTTCACTGCCGTTACGCATTCCAACTCGCACGACTGCCTGGCCAACAGGAACAGGCTCTGGCGCATTATCACGAGGCATTGCAACTCGAGCCGAATTCGACCGATGCGCATAACGGCTTGGCCATCGCTTACATTATCATGGGCCGGCCCGCTGACGCACGCCGAGAGTGGGAGGCCGTTTTGCGAATCGATCCGACGGAAGAGTCCGCGCGCCGGAATCTTCGCCGGTTGGATGAGATGGAAGGCCGGTAAGCGTAGGCGGGACCATCCAGTTGAGCGATGAGAGTTGAGGGTTGAGAGACCAATCCTCGGGGTCGTGCAGTGCGCCGACAAATGGCTGAAACGCCGCAGGATCCTTTGGGTTCCTCTCAACGACCAGCTCTCAACGCGGTGAGCTCTTTCTCAAATGAGAGCAACAAAGGTGTTCACGATATAGACAGTCGCGAACATGCATTCGCCAGCCAGGCAGAAGAGGCAACGCCGACGCTGCGTGGCTAATCCGAACATTTTGGGCCCCAAGTTCCCAAAAATTCGATCCCCACCCACTGACTAGTGACACCACACCTATGAAGAACAGGTATTCACCTGCTTGTGCAGCGACATTGGCTGCATTGCTAATGTCGACCACCCCCGGACTGCTGGCGCAAACCGCGCCGGCGAAAACAACCCCAAAGACGGCGGACGAGGAGGAAGTGATCGTGCTTTCTCCATTCGAAGTATCATCCAATGCCACGACCGGTTATGCCGCAGCGACAACGCTCGCGGGTAACCGCCTTGCTACAGAGCTCCGTGACATCGGTAACGCGGTGACGGTCATCACCGGCGAATTCCTTAAAGACATTGGCGCGACCGACAATAAAACGTTGCTCCAATATACGACCAACAGCGAAGTCGGCGGTTTCTACGGAAACTTCGCTGGCTTCGGTGACGGCTCGCACTTGGATGAATCGTCCAAATTTACCAATCCCAATCAGAATACACGCATCCGCGGTCTGACGTCAGCCGACAATACGCGTGATTTCTTCCTGACCGACATTCCATGGGAAGGCTATAACGTCGACGGCGTCGACCTCCAGCGTGGTCCCAACTCGATCCTTTTCGGTCAGGGCAGCCCAGCTGGTATCATCAATACCCGTACCAAGCAGGCAAAATTCCGGGACGCGAATGAAGTCTCCTTTCGCGCGGGAAGCTTCGGCAGTACGCGTGCCTCGGTCGACATCAACAAAGTAATCATCAAGGACGAACTCGCTCTGCGCGTGGCCGCCGTCCGGAATGATGAAAAGTACAAGCAGGATCCGGCCTATTCGCTGCAGAAGCGTATCTATGGCGCCATCCGCTGGGAACCCGGTTTCCTGAAGAAGGGTTCGGCTCGTACGATCCTGAAGGCCAATATCGAGTTCGGTGACATCGACTCAAATAACCCACGGCAGCTCCCTCCCAACGACCGCATCACGCCATGGTGGTACACGGGCACGTACGCTGGCCGTAATATTATTGGTCAGCCCACTACTTACAACAATTTGAATAAAGCGACGCCCACCTCATGGGAGATGGAGGATGACAACACCGGTCTGGCGAATCACGGCTGGGACCGTGGATCACACAACGGTCCAAGCGGTAACTATATGGTCGGTGGTACCAACTTGTTGCTTCCGAAATATGTGAATGATCCCAATCACAATTATGATAGCGGTTCGTTCTCCGGCGGCCCGAACGAATACTTCCAGCCTTGGGTCACGGGCAGTATGCTCGGAGTGTTCGGAAGCCCAGCGTATAATTTTCAATATAATGACGCGACTCAACCCGCAGTCGGAATCAACTGGGAGCCCACGAGCAACCATGGTATGACCGCCGCCGGCGTTAACGGTGCAGGTACAGGGATTCTGCCGTACCTTCGTCAGGCGAGCATCAATTCCTATTCGGGATATGCGCAGAACGCGCGGCTCTACTACGGCGATCTCCCCGCCTGGCAGTCCGGTATCTATAAAGACAAGTCGCTCACTGACCCGTCGGTGTTCGATTTTTATAACCATCTTTTGGATGGTCCAACCAAGCAGGAATTCCAGAATTTCCGCTCGTGGAACATCAGCTGGACGCAGACGTTCCTCGATGATCACCTCGGTTGGGAGGGTAGCTACAACAGTGAGTGGTACAAGAGCGGGCGAGTTTCATTGATCGCCGACAGCCTCAATATCGACATTGCAAAGGTTTATAACGACGGCAGCCCTTATGGAAAAAACGGCGTACCGTTTGATGATAGCACGCCGAATCCGAATCTCGGTAAGCCATATGTTGGCGGCAGCGGTGCTAATGGAAACAATCGGATGATCACGAAGCGTGAGGATCTCCGCTTTACGGCTTTCGCGGATTACGATTTCACCGAGAAACACAAGAACTTGGCGACGCGACTCCTAGGTCGCCATATTCTCACCGGCCTGTTGTCTCAAGACACCGTCAATACCAACAATCTCGATTTCGCCCGTTATAGCATCGATGATCCAGTGTGGGAACGCGTCGTCAACTCTCAGGCGTCGGACTCCATCCCTAACCGCACGAGCTGGATGGACGGGCGCATGCAGCCGTTTACGTTCATCTATCTCGGCAACTCGCTTTCGGGCTCGAGCTCGGCCGCGGGAGCCCATATTCCTAACCCGAAGATCAATCCGGTGCTGAAGTCGTCCAAAGTGATCAGCTTCGACGCGACTTGGAAGCCATCGACAAATCCGAGCGATCCGAGCTACGTGAATCCGGGTGACGTCTGGTATAATGAATACTATCCGATGCAGAACCCGATTGCGGTCGATGGCGTCTGGCGTAACGGCGACGGGAATCCCACCAACTCTCCGGGCGTCAACACGCAGAGCAATAACCCAAGGAACTACGTCGGATTCCGGCCCTACAATATCAACATTATCGACTCGTTGGATTCAGAAAAGAATCTGCTCCGCAACACCCACGACGCGCGACTGACTAAGTCGCGAGTATTTTCGCGGGCGTTCAATTGGCAGGCGCATTTCTGGGACAACTTCCTGGTCGGCACCTTCGGCGTTCGTAAGGACATGGCCAAATCTTGGGCGTATTCGCTCAACACGAACAGTACGTCCAGCACGAAAGCCAACTATCAGCGGCTCGATCTTACCCCGAACAACTACCGGTTGCCTGCGACTCCGGATAATACGCTCACGGTAACGTCGCATGCTTATACGGCGGTGGTGCATCTTAACGAGCTGTCCTTCCTGAAGAGACTGCCCATCCAAGTCAGCGTGTTCTACAATCACTCGACCGACTTCCAGCCGGAAGCCAAACGCGTCGATGTTTACGGTGTTCCGCTGGCCGCCCCTTCGGGCAAAACCAAGGACGTTGGCATCCTCCTCGAAACGCAGAACGGCAAATACAGCCTGAAGGTCAACAAATACACCACCAACAGCGTGGGTGCGAGCAGTTCTGCCCTCAACAACGCGGGATTCATCGGTAATTCTCAAGCGTGGGCGGCCAACTGGGTGAATCGGTTCGAATTCAATTGGAAGAATGATACGATCGCTGACGCGGCCAACCCAGCTGATTCGGATTACGCCACCAATTCGCTATATAATTACGGACAAGGGCCGGGTGAATCACCGGCACAGGCTGCTGCGCGGGAAGCGAGTGTGATCGCGGCGTGGCGGGCATGGCAGAAGAGCGTGGATCCGCGCTTCTACGCCGCATGGGGCCTCAACCTCAATGACAAGACCAAATCGGTTAATTCGACCCCACCGAACGGCTTTGCGGTCACCGAGGACAGCTCGTCGCAGGGATACGAAATCGAGTTCAATGCGTCGCCCGTTCGCAACTGGCGGCTTACCCTGAACGCGAGCAAGACGGAGGCGCAACGTTCGAACATTGGCGGTGAAAACCTCCGCGCGTTCATGACTGCTTATACAAAGGCGCTTAATACACGGGGCGCGGGGTATACGAAGGGCGTGGAGGGTGGCGTCGGCGATCTCCGCATCTGGTGGGGCGGTGCGGGTAACACGACGACGCTGCTGGACTGGAACGGCGGCATCGGCTCGGAGTTTAACCAACGCAAGCTGCAGGAAGGCACGAACGTTCCCGAGTTGCGCAAGTGGCGCTGGAATGCGATCACCAACTACGACTTCGACCATAGCTTCCTCAAGGGCTTCAACGTTGGCGCCGGCGTCCGCTACGAGTCAGACATCGTGATTGGCTACAAGCCAATCGCCGGAGCCTCCGCCAACGAAGTCAGCTTCGATATCGCCAACCCATATAGAGGACCCAGCGAGACGAATTACGACCTATGGGTCGGCTATAGTCGAAAGCGAATCTGGCGAGATTTCGATTGGAATATCCAGTTGAACGTCCGCAACGTTGGTGTGGGCAACGAGCTGATACCTATAACCACAGAACCTGATGGCTCTCCCGCTGCCTATCGAATAAGAGCGCCGCAGACCTGGATGCTGACAAATACATTCAGATTCTAGAATTTAGGGTGTAGTAGTCGTCTCGTCCCCGGCGGATTTAATCCGCCGGGGATTTTTTTTTTGGAGAGAGCGGAAGAAACACCGGCCTCGCCACCCGCGAACGTTGCGCCGCTCACAAACTTCTCGAACGTTACAGGACCCGACGATTTTGAACCACGAAGACGCAAAGACACGGAGACTCCATCCACAGCAGAGTCTTCTTCGTGCCTTCGTGTCTCTGTGGTTAATATTAGTGGTTAAGATTTGGCACGAGGCCAACGAGAAGCTCCAGTCGATGCGCGTGCTCTACACGAGACCGCGGTTTTGCTCGCTCCGGAAGCGCACGCAGCGGGTTTTTTGGCGAATCACACGGCGGCGTGATCAGCGAGCGGGCGGATTTGCTATATAGTTTGCCGCAGCCTTGGCCACCTGTTCATCGCCGACGGATTGCGCGGCTCGCTTTGCGCGATAAAATAGAACCTCGGCTTCGCGAAATCGTTTCCGTTCGCGCAGTAATATTCCCAAGTCGAGAAAGAGTTCAGGTTGGACGGGTCCGGAATCGATCATCGCGCGCATGTACTTGATGCGCATTTCGACGTTTCCGCGCTGATCGTAAATTCGTTCCAGCCATGCGGCCACAGTCAGGTTTTTCGGATTGTAACGGTGAGCCCGCTCAAGGAGCTCGATCGCCTCCTCCGCCCGTCGCGAAGCGAGCAACCGTTGCACCAGTGGCATCAGGGAGCCCTCGCTGTCCGGGCTGAGCGCGCGAGCTTTTTTCCACGCGACCTCAGCCTGCGTCTCGTTGCCGCTGGCGTACAGGAACTGTCCATACATTTCCAGGGCGGCCCGGCTTTTCGGCATTTTTGCCGTGAGTTCTCCAAACCACGATACTCCTTCCCCAAAGCGATTCGATGTCGACCACAGTTGAGCGAGCAGTCCGTAGGTTTGAAGATAGAATGGGAATTCCTTTTGTGATCGCAAAAGGATCGCTTCCGCTGACGTAAAGCTCCGCGACTCAAGAAAGAGATACGCTCTTTGTGCCAACAACTCCGGCGACTCGGGAACCAGCTCGGTTGCCCGGCGATTGGACTCGAGCGCAGCGTCGAACCGACCGAGCTGAGCCTGCAGTTGTGCCGCGTGAAATGGCAAAAACGGATTGGTGCGATCATTCGCCCAAGCATTCGCGACAGCCGTCAAACATTCATCGAGCGCAGACGGGCGTTCCAAGCGCTGCAGCCCAGAGGAAATTTGTTCCTGGGCTAGCGTTCGGTCGCGGGCATAGGTCGGTTGGCCGGTGAAGGGCGGGCGACGAGTCAGTTCATCCATTCGCCGAAACTGTTCGGCGCGTCCCGCTTCAGTAAATCCGACCTGTTTCGCTACTGCCGTTGCATCAAGCACGCTGTTCGCCGGACGTTCACCGCCGAGCACGACGGCATTCCGAATGGATAAGGCCAGCACGTAATTCCCCTCCCAAGTGAGATGCACATGTTCGAAAAAATAATCTCGTCCCGCGAGCTTGTGAGCGCTTTCGACCGAGGAGCCGAGTGCGGCGGCGGTATCCACTAGCGTAACGTTCGGGAACGAAGAGCCGATGTGCCGAATGATTTCATTGGTCCTCGCATCTGCACGGAATCGCAGAGCGTCGAGCTGCAGAGCCGCGAAATACTCCTTACGCACGAGCTGAGGTTCGTTTAACCGCTCGAGCACCGAAGCCAATCTGTAGTGAGTTTCGGAATACTCCGGATCGATGGCCAGTGCAGTTTCCAAAGAGGCCCTCGCGTCGCCGAACCGTTCGAGCTCGATCAAATCGCTGGCCGCGTGAGTCGCTTCTTCCCACGAGCGTAGTTGCGGCGGCGAAAGCGCCGCACGATGCACAGAGGCGAAGGGGGAGCTGTCGCGAACATTCACGGCGACGGTGCACAACGCGACTGGAACGTTTCGCTCGGCTGCCGTCGATAGGATGCCGTTCAGGTTGCTTTCGAAATTTTCATAGACCCGAGTCAGACGAGGGTCTTGCGCCGAGACGGTTCGCCCTGTGAACATTTCCATTCCCCGCCATTCCGGCGTCTCGTGGCCTCTCGCAATGAGTTTAGACGTGAGCTGTTGGATAAGCTGTCCGATGCGGATCGATCGAATCCACAAGCTCGCGCGAATAAGTGACAGCGACCGAACGGTTCCCGATTCGGAACTTGGTCCGTACGGCCCAACGACTTCGTTGTTACCCATGTAGACAACCAGCAGATCCGGCTCGAGGCGCAGTGTCTCTTCTGCAATCAGCCGCACGCAATGAGAGTTAATCGCCGTGACGCCGAGATTGTATACCTCGATCTGGCGTTTGGGGTAAGCCGCTCGCCACAGTGCTTGAAGTTGCCGAGCGAGCCCAAAGCCGGGTTCCGGCACGCCCATGGCGGCCGACTCTCCCAGCACGAAAACACGATAGGTGTTGGGATTCTTTTTCTTCGCGATTCGAAAATTTTCTGGCTTTAAGCCGAACGACGCAGGGAAAAACAACGACGTGAACGCCGGATTGGTTCTCAGATAGCCAGGACGGTCATCGCTAATAAAGAAAGTCAGGGCGTGTCCGAATCCACATACCCGCAGTGCCAGTTCGCCACTTGCAAAAATTGCGATCGGTAGCGAGACCGACAGCATGAGCTTCTTCCAAAGCGAGGTCTTTCGCTGGTCTTTCACGAGAGATTTCCACTGTCGAGTTCCCATCCTTCGCTCATTTCAATCTTCACCTCGGAAGTGTCCCGCGCTCGTTGCGTCATTGGTTGCCAAATACAAGCTGCCCAACAGGCAGGATTCACGGACGCTTCCTTAGCTCTGGCGGGAGGAGTTGTTGCGCGAGTGAGTTCAATTTGTCGTTTTCGATCTTCAGGCTGAAACTGCGACACATCACGAGCAGGCGGTGCAGCGACACGGTGGTTAACGAGCGCAGTTGGGATTCGTCGATCTCTACCAGACAGCGTTTCACTTCTGCCTTGGCTTGGTCCAGGCGCCGGCCGCCCACCAGCGCAACCGCAAGGCTCACGCGTCGATCCCACGCGAGAATATCGCTGTCGCCGCGATCCAGCGAAGCTTGGACATCGTTCGATGCCTGCGTGAAAGCTGCGGTATCTTGTGCGGCCTGCGCGACGAGTGTGCGGGCCACGGCGGCGCTGAGATCAGCGGGGAACGATTGCTCGAGCGCGCGCGCGACGGCCACCGCTTGCTCCATCATTTCCATCTCGACGAAGTATTCCGCGAGATTGCTCAACGCGGTAGCATTGTCCTGCACTTCGACCACTTTGAAAATCGCGACGGATTGCCCCTCAAAACCTGCAACTCTCGGCAAATGGTAGGGCACGGGTCGCAGCCAGCGCGGTGGAAGCCAATGTTGCAGATAGGTGATCAACGTGTGCTGAACGTCAGAGGAACCCTGGCGCGCGTACTCTTCGAGAAAATTGTCCCACGAGGGCAACACGATGTAGCCAAGATTGCGACCGTTGGCGACGGCCTGCGCCTCGTCAGGGGAGGAGGCACCGGCGATGCGCATGGCTGCGTTGAATCCCATCTTGTTTTCCCAGAAAGGCGTCCCGAGCCCGGACAAGCCTCCGTAGTAGATCATCGACATCGTCAGACTCGGCGGAGCGAGTACCACCGCACCCGATGCGCCTGCCTGGCGCGCGAGCCAGTGAGACAAATCGCGCTCCAGCAAAGATTGGATTTCAAGTTCGGATACAGGTTCGCGCCGGTCGGCGATCGCCCGGTCGGTCAGCCAGATCGCACCCGGAGCAAGGGCGAGCAACAGTCCCGCGAGGCAGGCGCCACGAAGTAGTTTTACTTCAATTACGCGGAAAATCACGACGGCAATTGCGGTCACCAGTGCGAGTAACACCGCATCGAATTCGTTCCAGCTTCGAAGCTGGAAACACGCGAAGCCCGCCACCACCAGCGTCGGCCCGAGGGCGATCGTCAGCAACTGGCGCGAAGCTGTGTCCGCTGAGCGAATGAAGAGCAGCGCGCCGGCGATTCCGATCAAGAAGAGCGGTGCACAGGTGGCGACGACTGTCAGATTGATTCCATCGTGGACGAGCCAGGCCCAGAGGTTCTGCGCGATGGGGCTCCCGGAAAAGTTCGTGAGACACGTTGCTAGCGGGTCGATCTTGAAAAAATTACCATTGCCGGTGGCGACGAGAACAACGGGGACCGATGCGACGGCGAGCACCGCGAGCGCAACCGACAAGAGCCCGCGCGAATTCCGCCATGAGCTCGGTGGTTGCGGCCCGGTGTTCGTGCGCCTCAGCAGTTCGCCGAGGCCGAGCCACGCGAGGCCGTACAACGGATGCACTTCACGCAAATTAAACGAGCCGGAAAATTCTGGGTAGTACTCTAACAAATACGCGCTCAGGACGGCCGCAGCGCCGCCGGTCGCCCAGTGACGCCACGGCAGCGCCGCAGCGCTCACATCCGCTGGGGTCGCGCGTCGGACGCTCCAAACAGCAAGAAAACCCCCGAAACCGACGCCGACCAGCACAGGTACAACGCGAACTGTATTGATCCACAGCGCGACGCCGAGTACGGCGCCCGACGCGAAGAACCAACGGGCAGGGCGGGCTTTACCCCCGCCATTCGCATGCCGCGGCCGGATTCCCGCGAGCAAGAGAAGAAGGCTGAGCGAAACGCAGACCAGCACCAAGCTGCCATCATTGGGCTGGGCGGGGAGAAAGGCGCCACCCAACGGAAACAGCGTGATGAACGCGATGGAGAGCACGGCTGCCGGCCAGCGTCCCATTCGCCACCCGATCAGCGTCACGGCACCCGCAATGAGCAGAACGAACAGGATGGGGTCGGCGATTCTCGCGATCCGTTCGACCGAAAGCCCGATGGGGCGGCCAGAGACCAAACGGTCCGCCTCAGCAGCGAGGGCCAGCCACCAGCGGTAGGGCGACGGGGTCAAAATGGTGCGGCCAATTGGCGCATTGTCGTAGCGCACTTCCCGGATCCGCCAATGACCGTTTGGCGCCAGCATCTGCTGGGTTTGGATGATCCATTGATAGCTTTCGTTATTGTGCTCGGGAACGATCAGATTGCGGAGTCCACCGACATATCCCGTTGGTGAAGTCACATCGATCGCCAGATCCGGTAGTACCAAATGGGTGACATCATCGACCCGGCGCAGACGGAAGGCGGTCAGCGCCACGAGAATCCCGAGAGCGAGAAGGGGAATAATGATCCCAAAGAGGTGTGAGAGCCGGGGCAAATAGCTCATTCAATCGGCGGTAGACAAAATCCGATGGCCCAACCATCAGGCGAGCAAGACCAGAACTGCGAGCTTGGCCTAGTCTCATGAGAGAACGGACGATTGCTCGACGCTGGAATATCCACCTGCCACCGCGTGGAGCGAAAATGGATGTGGAGCACTGCAATTGAGGGTTGGGAGTTGAAAGCCTCGAGCCGACAGCCGAAGCACAACACCCTGATCATGCGATTCTCGTGGGCTCTCATTGGTCTTCTGCTCGGCTCACTGACAAGTCAGGCCGCTGGCGAGAAAGGGATGGTCGAGACCATGTTCGCAGCGCGATCAGCGCCTCGGGGCGCAACGCTGTTCACGACGTTGGCACCCGAACAGACGGGCATTGTGACGGAGAACCGCTACGACGACCCGAGGATGTGGGGCGAGCGCTACCAGGAAATCGCGCTCGGCGCGATGGGCACAGGAGTCGCCATCGCCGACTACGACAACGACGGCCGCCCGGATATTTTCGCCGTCAGCAAAACCGGCACCTGTCGACTTTTTCGTAATCTCGGTGATTGGAAATTCGAAGACGTAAGCGACAGGGCGGGACTGACCGCCGTCTTGATGAAAGAGGATACGAACAGCTGGCGGCAGGGAGCGGTGTTCGCCGATGTGAACAACGACGGTTGGCTGGATTTATATGTCTGCCGTTTCAACGCGCCCAATCTGCTCTTCATGAACCAGCACGACGGCACGTTCAAAGAAGAGGGCTCGGCTCGCGGTCTGGCCGTAGTCGATGCCTGTGGCGTCGGAGCGTTCTGCGATTACGACCGCGATGGGTGGCTCGATGTCTACATCACCGCCAATATGCTGGACGCCACCCGGTATCCGAACGGCCGGCGCGGTTATCTTTTTCACAACAACGGCAACGGCACGTTCTCGAACGTGACCGAGCCGGCGGGAATTTACGGCGACAGCCTGTCGCACTCCGCCACCTGGTGGGATTACGACGAGGATGGCTGGCCGGATCTGTACGTCGCGAATGACTTCGCCGGAACCGACCGGTTGTATCACAATAATCGCGACGGCACGTTCACGGACGTCATCACGCAGGTCGTGCCGCACATGCCGTACTCGGCGATGGGCGCGGATTTTGGTGATATCAACAACGACGGACGGCTCGATTTCTTCGTCGCGGACATGGCGGCGACGACGCACGAGAAGGATCACCGGGGCATGGCGTACGCGCGCATGCTCGCAGATATCGCCACAGCGCCGGCTGAGTCCGCTGGTCACCAATACTCGCGAAATATGCTCTATCTGAACACCGGCGTCGGACGGTACCTGGAGATTGCCGAGCTCGCCGGAGTGGCTGCGACCGACTGGACCTGGTCAGCGCGTTTCGAGGATTTGGACAACGATGGTCAGCTCGATTTTTTCGTCACCAACGGCATGAACCGTGAATATCAGAACGCGGATCTTCGTGATCGGATCATTCTGGCGGAAAATCTGGCGGAGCGGATGCGGATCATGCGCGCCAGCCCCAAATTAATGGAGGCAAACCTCGCATATCGAAATCTTGGCGACCTGCGTTTTGAAGAGATCGGTGCGGCGTGGGGCTTGAATCAGCGGGGGGTCAGTTTTGGCGCCGCCTGCGGGGATCTGGATGGCGACGGGGACTTGGACTTGGTCGTGGCCAACTACGAGACCGGTCTGACGGTTTTGCGCAACGACAGCGATTCCGGCCATCGACTTATCGTCGCTTTGCACGGCACGAAATCGAACCGCTTCGGGGAAGGGGCGACGGTGCGACTCGAGAGCGCACTGGGACACCAGATGCGAACGCTCGTCGTGACTCGAGGTTACCTGTCGAGCAGTGAGCCGGTGCTCCATTTTGGTCTTGGGGAGGATTCCGTGGTGGATCGACTTACGGTCGAATGGCCCAGCGGCACAGTCCAGTCGTTCACCCATCTGCCGGCCGACCGGAAACTCACGATCACCGAGTCGGCAGAATCGACTCCTCCGGTCGATACTCCGCACGTGCAGGCGACGCAGTTTGTGGACGTAAGTCATGCGGCAAATTTCGCGCTCACCACGGCGGAAGCTCCGCGGCAGGAAGCGACTCCGCAGCCGCTGATTCCGGTTGGCTTTCGTGGACGCGGACCGGCGCTTGCGGTGGGTGATATCGACGGCGATGGCCGCGATGATGTTCTGGTGGGCGGCACGTCCGCCGATCCCGCACACTTGCTAGTTTGTGCGAACGGTCGCTTTTCGAACGTGGACGCGACCGCGCTGGCCAACCGCACGTTGGTCGAGGACGGTCCGGCATTGCTCTTCGATGCGAACGGCGATGGCAGCAGCGACATCCTGCTCACGCGGAGCGGGACAATTCTTCCGTATAATGCTTCTGAATACCAACCGCTGCTCTACCTCAACGACGGACACGGCCACTTCAGCGCTGCAACCAATGCACTGCCGTTACTCCCCATCAGCGCAGGAGCCATCGCCGCCGCTGACTTCGACCATTCGGGTCGGTTGAGTTTTTTCATCGGTGGGCGCGTGCGGCCCGGTCAGTATCCGGGGACTCCGCGGAGCGCATTCGTGATCAATCGCGGCGGCCGATTCGAGGATGTGACCGAAAGCCTCGCCCATGGCCTCCGGGATGTTGGCATGGTCAGCTCCGCGTTGTGGAGCGATGTCGACGGCGACAGCTGGCCCGATCTCCTGCTGGCCCTGGAGTGGGGTGAAATAAAATATTTTCACAACGACCAAGGCCAGGGTTTCACCGACCGAAGCGAACCGGCCGGATTTGCAGCGGCTGGCACCGGCTGGTGGACATCGCTGGCAAGCGCTGATTTCAACCGCGATGGGCGTCCGGATTTCGTGTGTGGTAATGTAGGCCTGAATACGCAATACCACGCGACTCGCGAATATCCGGCGTTGCTCTTTTCGGGTAGCTTTGGCCCGGGCCGACCGCAGCTCGTCGAAGCGTATTACGAAAACGGAAAACTCTACCCGTGGCGCACACGCAAGGAGCTCGGTTCGATCATTCCTTCGATCCTTCAGCGGTTTACGAAAAACGACCGGTACGCCAGTGCCACGCTGCCGGAGATTCTTGGCGCAGAAAAACTCGCCGCGGCCCGACGCTTCGCGGCAACCGAGTTGGGCAGTGGTGTTTTTCTCAGTCAGTCGGACGGCACGTATCACTTCGTGCTCTTACCCCGGCTCGCGCAGGTCGCGCCGCTGCAGGGGATCGTTGCCGGCGACTTCGATGGCGACGGTTACCCAGACATTTACGCGCTGCAAAATTCCTACGCACCAAGTCCGGGAAGCGGCCGCTTTGATGGGGGCCTGAGCCAGCTTTTGCGGGGCGACGGACGCGGCAACTTCACGCCAGTGCTACTTCCCGAGAGCGGCCTCGTCGTGCCGGGCGATGCCAAGGCGCTCGTCGTGCTCGACCTCGACGGCGATGGTTGGCCCGATTTCCTTCTCAGTCGCAATCTGTCGACCACCACGGCGTGGCGGAACACAGGTGTACCGAATCGGCACTCGTTTTCTGTACGTCTCCACGGCCCTGCGGGAAATCCGAGCGCCGTCGGCGCGCGCGTCGCGCTCGAGCTGGCTGACGGTTCAGTGCAAACCGCGGAAGTTTCCGCGAGTGGTGGCTATTACTCGCAGTCTGCGCCGGTGGTTTTCTTCGGTTTCCCTGATGGAAATAACCCGCGAAAAATTGCGATCCGCTGGCCGGACGGCGCTACCTCTGAGCACGCGGTGACGGCGGCGATGCCGTCGACCGTTTCCTTCGAACACCCATGAGCGGCCCACGGCATTTGACAGACGCCCGCTGGCGGACGACATGGGCCTTCTTCGTATTGCTGTTGTCTTCCGCATGGGCTTCGCCGGCGACGATCAAACCGCAACCCGAGAGCACGCGCCGGATGGTTGAGCGGCTCGCGGGTCTTTCACGCGAAGTGGATCCTTTCATTGTGCCGTATTTTGCGGGGAAAACGGCCGATTTGGTGGCCCGGAAATTCGGGGAGGCGAAAAATGCCGGCGAGCGCGCGAAGATGCAGTGGCGATATGCGCAGGCCTTGCTGAATGACGGACGCTCCGAAGAAGCCCTGCGCGCACTCGACGATCTCGATCGCATGCTTGCGGAACACGGATTGTCGCCGCAGCCGGAGGATGTCGGCAAAATCAAGCTGTTGAGAGCAATCTCCTGGCTTCGCCTGGGTGAACAGCAGAACTGCATCACCAATCATAACGCCGATTCCTGTCTGCTTCCGATTCGCGGCGGCGGCGTGCATCAGCAGACGCGCGGTTCGCGCGGCGCGATTGGTGTGTTACAGGAGATTCTCGACGCCAGTCCGAACCCCTATGCGATCTGGCTCTACAACATCGCCTACATGACTCTCGGCGAGTATCCGGAGCATGTGCCCGAGCAGTGGCGTGTGCCGCCGGAGGTCTTTAACTCCGCTTACGATATCAAGCGCTTCCCCGATATTGCCGGACCGCTGGCGTTGGACGTGGACGACCAGTCCGGCAGCGTGGTGATGGACGATTTCGACAACGACGGGTTTCTCGACCTCATGGTCTCGGCCTCGGGATTCGACAGCCCGTTGCGCTATTTTCACAACAACGGTGACGGCACTTTCAGCGAGTTGACCGAGGCGGCCGGTCTGAAAGGTCTTACCGGCGGGCTCAATCTCATCCAGGCCGACTTCAACAATGACGGCTTCGTCGATGTACTCGTGATGCGCGGCGGCTGGCTCGGCCAGGACGGTCGCTTTCCTGATTCGTTGCTTCGCAACAATGGCGACAACACGTTCACCGATGTGACGGAAGAAACCGGCCTGTTGAGCTTCCATCCGAACCAGACGGCGGTGTGGTTCGACTACAACGGCGATGGCTGGATCGATCTATTCGTTGGCAATGAATCAATCCCAGATAGCGGGGCCGTGGATCCCTGTCAGCTGTATCGGAATAACGGCGACGGCACGTTCACGGACGTCGCCGAGGAAAACGGCGTCGCGATCGTCGGTTGGGTCAAGGCGGTGGTGAGTGGTGATTTCAACAACGACGGGCGACCCGACCTGTACCTCTCGGTTTTTGGCGGGCCGAACATTCTCCTGCGTAACGACGGTCCGGCGGACAACGAACATTCTCTGAAGGCGCGGTGGCAATTTACGAACGTTGCAGCCGACGCCGGTGTGACTGAACCGATCAAGAGCTTCCCCGCCTGGTTTTGGGACTATGATAACGATGGTTGGCCGGATATCTTTGTCTCGGGTTATTCCATCACCGATGTGGGCGATATCCTCGCCGACTATCTCGACACAGCTCCACCGACGGCCGAGCGGCCGAGACTCTATCGTAACAACCATAATGGTACGTTCACCGATGTCACCAAAGAGGCCGGCGTATTCAAAGTCCTCGAGTCGATGGGCGCGAATTTCGGCGATCTCGACAACGACGGCTGGCTGGATTTCTACGTCGGAGTAGGCGACCCGTCGCTCGGCACGCTCGCTCCGCACCGGATGTTTCGAAACGACGGCCAGGGACACTTTCAAGACGTGACGACCTCCGGCGGTTTCGGCCAGTTGCAGAAAGGCCACGGCATCGCGTTCGGGGATTTAAACAACGATGGCGCGCAGGACGTGTATTCCGTCGTCGGTGGCGCACTGTTGGGCGATCATTACCACAACCAACTCTTTGCGAATCCCGGTCACGGCAACCACTGGCTGAAGTTGAAGCTGCTGGGCGTGCAATCGAATCGCTCCGCGCTTGGCGCGCGGATCAAGGTCGTGACGAAAACCTCCGAGGGCGAGCACGTGATCCATCGGGTCGTGGGCAGCGGGGGCAGTTTCGGGGCGTCGCCTTTGCAGCAGGAGATCGGCTTGGCGCAGGGCTGGGCGATCGAACGCGTGGAGATCTTCTGGCCGGCGACGGGTAAGACCCAGACGCTGCGCGGATTGGCGCTGGACCGCTGTTATGCCGTTCGCGAAGGAGATGACGTTGCGCGCGAAATCGTGCTCAAGAGTTTCGCGTGGCCTGCACCATCGAGCACGCCCGCACACCACCACCACGAATAAGCTTCCGCTGACCCGCGGCGGTACACCGGTTCACATGTTTGGATAACAAAGCCCTTTTTTTCGCGCCGTGACGGGGTAAGTTGTCGAGCGGTGTTAGTCTATTCAGTATCCCGCCCGATTTCCAAAAAAAACGACACCATGAAGGCACGAATCCTGTGTTTGGCGGCGAGTGTTTCGCTGCTGGCCGTCTCGGCCGCGTTCGGTGGTGACGACGCGATCGTCACCGCCGTGTACTCGAAAGTCAGCAACGGTTACCAGCGGCAGAAGATGCCGGACGGCTCGTACAAGCGCGAGTACTACGCGCTCGGTAAAGGCGTGTACGTACCGGGTGTCGGGCTAGATCGCTCTATTGACGGGGTGAAGTATCCGCAAGTCGCCAAAATCGTTGCGCAGTTTCTGGCGCTGGAAAATTACTATCTCGCACAGGACGCCAAGTCAGCCGACCTGCTGTTGACGATCACTTGGGGAAAAACGACGCCGTTTAACGATACGATTTATCGGACGAACGCGGACACTTTCTTTTCGGCCTCCAATTCGTTGGCGTCCGCCAATGCCAGCGTAAGGGCGAGCGAGAACGCGGGGGACCAGCAGCGCACGCCGGACGGTATTCAAACTCCGGCGCGGTCGGTTCGCGATGCGGCGCGAAATGAATTTGAAGGCGAGTTGTTCAAAATGACGATGTTCGAGGACGCGCGCCGGCAGGCAGACCAATACAACGCACGACTGCTCGGTTACGTGGAAGAAATCAATTATCTTGATACGCCGAGCCGGTTCGCGGGTGCGGGGGACTCCTACCGGGATCTGTTCGACGACATCGAGAACGAGCGATATTACGTCATCGTCGGCGCGTATGATTTTCAGACACTCAGCAAAGGCGAGAAACCGAAACTGCTGTGGTCGACACGCGTCAGCGTTCGCGCCCAAGGCAATCGCTTCAACGAAACGCTCGCCGCGATGCTGAAGCGGGCCTCGCGGTATTTCGGTGCAGACAGCGGCAGGCTCATTCGCCGTTACGAGCCGAGCACGAAGGTGGAGCTCGGCGACCTGCAATTCGTCAATTTCGAGCAAGGCTCGAAGAAGAGGCGCGACGTTAAGAAGAACTAGCTTTTGGACAACAGACTCATTCGGCGAACTGCACCTCGGCTTGGGTGCCTTTATAAAGAAGCGTCCGAGTGAGGGGAGGAGTACCGGATCGCATGAGTTGGATGTTTAACTCGCGAGTAGCGCGTATCCCGGGAAACGCGCCCGCTCGCTCGCCAAGGCGAAGCGTTTTGGTGCTGTCGTCCCAGGTGAGCTGATACGTCGCGCGCGCGCCCTTTTCGTATGCGTACGATTCGTTGTCGTCCTCGTAAATCGTGAACGTCGCGTTCGCGCCGGGATAGATCCTGATTTCGTAAGGCCCATCGGGCGCTTCGGTCGCGTACTGCACCGCTGGGCCGAATGGCACAATCGAGCCGGCGCGGACGTAAACGGGCCAGCTATCGAGCGGGCAATTTTTCTTCGCCGTCTGCCCGCCGCTGAAGCGCTCGTTGCTCCAGAAATCGTACCAGTCCGCTCCCGCGGGCAGGTAAGTCGCCATCGTGTTATCGAGGTCTTTCTTGAAAGTCGCGAGCGCACGGAGGTCGCTCGGCCTGCGCCAGGCCAGACGGAAATAACGTTCCTGCCCGCCTTGGTGAAACTCAGCTTTGAGTTCGACCCGTTGTCCTTTGGTAAGGGTCGCTTTCGCACTGCGGTAACGTTTCGCGCCGTAGCTCCAATCCTCGACAACGAGTTTTCCATCGAGAAAGAGTCGCGCACCATCGTCGTATTCGACGCCGAACTCGTACACGCCGTCCTCGGGTGCGATGACAATCCCATTCCACCGCGCAGAGAAATTATCGAATCCGTTCAAGCCTGGGGGCGGATCGGCGAGCGGCGGGCCTGGCCAGTTGTGCTCGATTTTTTCATCGATCGTTTTTCCCGCGGGTTTTTCCAAATCGACTCCGTCGAAGTATTGCACCGTGAGGCCTGCGCGACCGTCCGATGTTTGCAGCGCGGCAGTCGGGATCGTCGCCGGCGGTGGATCGCTCTGGTGGTACATCGCGCGAGTGATCGGGTGCACGAGGAACGCCGGACCGAACATGAATGCGTCATCGGTTTTGCGGACATTCACGTCGTCTGGAAAATCCATCGGCAGCCCGCGCATCATCGTGTAACCGTTCGCCGTGCTCTGCCACGCGAGCGAGTAAATGTACGGCAGCAGCCGATAGCGGAGCTGCGCCGCGCCAAGGAGTGAATGATAAATTTCCGGCGCGAGCGTTTTGAAGAGGTAAGGCTCGCGCTCGATGCTCGTGCCGTGGATGCGGTAAATCGGGTTGAAGATCGCGAACTGGTTCCAGCGGGCGTAGAGTTCCTGGTACTCCGGATTCCGCTCGCCGTCGGGGTAGTTCACGAAAAAGCCGCCGGTGTCCTGCGTCCAGTAAGGCAGCCCGGCCATTGCAATATTAATGCCGCCGGCGATCTGATTGCGGAGTGTCTCCCAACTCGCGGTTGTGTCGCCCGACCACGGCAACGCCCCGTAGCGCTGCTGCCCCGCCCACGCGGAGCGCGTCAACGTGAACACGCGCTGGGCGCTCGTGGCCCGCTGACCTTCGTACGTGCCCTTGGTCGTCAGCAGGCTGTAGGGATTCAGATAACGCGTGAAATCGCCGAGCGCGTTTCGCCCGAGATTTTTGATGTCTTTCTCAACTTGGACGGGATCGTGACACGCACCGCCCACCTCGACCTCGGTGCCGTCCATCCAGAGCGCGTCGACGCCGACATCGAGCAGGCCCTGCTTGATGTGTTTAAAATAAATCGCGCGGCCCTCGGCACTGTAGGCGTCGTAGATCCGCGCCTTTTTAGAAATCCAATGCAGCGGCGTGAACCGCAGGCCTTTCGCGTCGAGTTCGTGGGCCAGCTCGGTATCGTTGCCGATCGAGGGCCAAATCGAGTTCATGAGCTTCACGTGTAGTTCGCCGTGCAGCGTCCGGGTAAGGCCGGCGGGATCCGGATAACGTTCCTTATTCCAAATCATCCCGCTCCACGTGCCGTCTTTGTCGCCGCCCCAATACTGCCAGTCCTGCACGATGTAATCGATCGGGAATTTTTCGCGGCGGAAATTCTTCACGACTTCCACTAACCGATCCTGCGTCTGGTAACGCTCCTTGCTCATGAAAAGCCCGAACGCCGCTTTCGGAAACATGGGTGCCGCACCGGTGAGAGTGCGATAACCGGCGATCACGCCGTCCATGTTTTCGCCTGCGACGAAATAGTAATCCACCCCCGCAGGCGCACTTTCAGCCCAGAGCGTCGCGCCGCTGGTGTCGTCTTTGAACGTCATCTTTGAATAAATGTCCCACAGAATGCCGTAGCGTTTCGTCGAAATAAGAAACGGCACGACGGTGCCGATGTTAGTCTGCACGAGCAGCACGTTCTGCCCGCGGTAGTCCATGTATGGCCGGTTGTATTGGCCGAGGCCATACAGCGAATCGTCCGGGGCGAGCGTGAACGTGTGGCTGATCTCGTACGTGGGTTCGCCGGAGATCGTTACTTCCTTGATCGTATCCGGACTTTCAGTTCGCTCGCGGGTGAGCTCCTGGCCGGCGGGGCTAAAAAACGTGAGCGCACCACTTTGCTTGTCGGCGGCGATGCGCAGCTTTTCCGCGATAATCGTGAGTGCCGCGGGCGATTCCTCGATCGTGAAAACAACCGACGCGGGCTTCGCCACGATCGCGAGGCTGGGCTGTTTCGTGTGCGGCTGGCCGAGGTTCGCGTTTACGCGGAGGAGGTTGGGTCCGTAGAAAATGACATTCTTCGTGATGCCGCCAACGCGGAACTGAACGCCGTTTTCCAGTCGGACAAACGAAAATCCGTCCTTCGTCGCAGCGGGCACGGCTTGAAGCTGGCCGACTGCATCCAGGCCAGTCGCGGCATGGAGCGTGGAGCCGAACGAGAGCAACGCGGCGATGAAGACGAGTTTTGGCGCTCGGTGGGTGATCATGAATGAGAATGAAGCTTGGAAGATTTTGTCTTTCGGCCGGTGAAGCGGATCGGGATGTGCGCCGATCAGCAAGAATTCAGGTTAAGCCAATCGACGCCGCCGCGTGCAATCCTCGCAGTCCTATTATTTAGCCTTGGCGACGAGGAATTTGTTCACCTCCAGCCAGTGCATGAAGACGGGAAACCAGCCGTTGCTGGTGCGATCGGGGTAGCCGAGCCCAAACCCGTGGCCGCCGTTCTGGTAGAGGTGAAACTCGACCGGCCGGCCGGCATCGAACCAGGACTTGATCACGCTGAATTGACCGCGGAAGAGAAAATCATCCGAGGCAATGACGTTGAACATCGGCGGTGCGTCTTTCGGCACATCGACCGGTCCCATGCCGCCGTAGATCGGGCCGATGAAGGCGAGCTTCATGGTCTTGGAGTGGAGCGTGCAATGCATGGTGAGGCCGGCGCCGGCGGAAAAGCCGATCATTCCCAGCCGCTTGGTATCGACGCCCCATTTCTCCGCATTGTTGACGATGAGAGCATAGGCCGCCTCGGCGTCCGCGAGCTGGTTCGAGAGGTCGGGGCGCGGCGGTTTCGGCGCCTCTCCGGCGGGCGTGCCGGTGGCTGGGCTAACGGCGGCGAAGGTCCGGTTCATTGATTCTTTCAAGCCCTCGAGTGACTCTGGAGTCGGCTGTAACCGATATTTGAGTACGAAGGCGGCTATACCCTGATCGGCCAGAGCCCGCGCGACCTTCCAACCTTCGTTATTCATCGACAGCCACCGGAAACCGCCGCCGGGCGCCACAATGACGGCCGCACCGGTCGCCTTGGCCGGATCGGGCAGAAAGGGCGTCAGGGTGGCGATGGAGACGTTGCGCGCCATGGGCTCGCCCCACTGACGGAACCAGCTCTCCTTCGCTGGCTGGTTTTCGACGCCAACCGTGCCGAGCGAAATAGCGTTTGGCTCGGCGGGAGCGTCAAGCGGGTAGATCGTCCCGTCTTGCGCGACGGCGGACGCGGCGAAGGCGAGCAAGGATATCAACGCGGCTTTTTTGATCAGGATCAGAAATGGATCAGGCATGGTGATGGAGTGATTGGGGTTGGGGTCGCAGTTAGCGGTAAATGGATCAGAGCTTGATCGCGGCGGTTTGCCGGACGTCGGCTGACGACGCACCGGCGGCGAGGGTCCATTCCCCCGCGGGAATCGCGTAGTCTTTCTTTTCCGAGCTCCAGCGGCGTAGTGCGGTCGTGGGTACGGTGAGTGTCACGGTCTGTCGCTCGCCTGCTTTGA
>CBRAFL010000035.1:0-24660 GCA_967755055.1 uncultured bacterium | reverse complement strand
TTTGAGCGCGTTCAAAAATATTCTGGGAGATTTTGATAACTTTTGTTTGACGGTGCAGCAAAGCCGCGTACTTCTCAACTCATCAGATTTAACACTTCTCCCGCCTAGCGGGAGTTTTGGGGTAACTAAGAAAGCAAAGGCGGGCCGCTTAGGGGTAAGCGGCCCGCCACTTTTTTTGCCCAAATTCGGCGATTCGCCAATGACGGAAGCCGAGCTTGCAGAAAACAACCTCCGCGGGCCAATCTCGCGATTCATGCAGAGAACATCGGATATCAACGTCGTCGAGACTCGCGCCTTGCCTTCGCCCGCCGCGCTCCTCGCCGAACTGCCCAAAACGGAAGCCCAAGCCGAGTTTATCGCCCGCGCACGTCGGGAAATTCACCGACTCATCTTCACTGACGACAAACGCTTTCTCTTTATCGTCGGCCCCTGCTCGATTCACGACCTGGACGCAGGTCGCGACTATGCCCGCCGGCTCGCTGCGTTGGCGAAAGAGGTCTCCGATCGCGTGATGATTGTGATGCGCGTTTACTTCGAAAAACCGCGCACCACCGTCGGCTGGAAAGGCCTCGTGATGGATCCGCACCTCGACGGCTCGCACGATATCGCCGCCGGCCTGCGACTCGCGCGGACGTTTCTGCGCGACGTCCTTGACCTCGGTTTACCGACCGCGACCGAGCTGCTCGATCCGATCACGCCACAATATATCGCTGACCTCGTCTGTTGGTCCGCCATTGGCGCTCGCACCGCCGAGTCGCAGACACATCGACAAATGGCATCCGGCCTATCGATGCCGCTCGGCTTTAAAAACGGCACCGACGGCTCGATCGCCACCGCGATCAACGCCATCAAAGCCGCCGCGCAACCTCACACCTTTCTCGGCATCAATCTCGACGGCTCGGCCTCAGCGATTGTCACCCGGGGAAATCCCGATTGCCACGTCGTCCTCCGTGGCGGTGCGACCGGGCCCAACTATTCACCCGCCCACATCGCCCAAACCGAACAGCTCCTCAGCAAAGCCGGTCTGCCGAAATCCATCCTCGTCGACTGCTCCCACGATAATTCCGCCAAGCAGCCCGAGCGGCAGCCGGAAGTGGTGCGCGCCGTTTTGGAACAGCTCACCGCCGGCAGCGCCTCGATCATGGGCGTGATGGTCGAAAGCAATCTCGCGGCCGGCAGCCAGCCGTTTCCCCAGCCGAAAGAAAAGCTGCGCTACGGAGTTTCCATCACCGATGCGTGCATCGATTGGCCGACCACCGAGGCGCTCGTTCGCGAAGTCCACGCCTCTCTCTCTCCACGATTTGCCTGAACGTCGAGAGCTACTACCCTCCTAAGCGCCGGCTTATTCCGCTCTGATTTTGCAATTCAGGCGTGTGCCTTCGCCCGCAACGATAGATAACGACCTCTGCATATGAAAACACCCCTTCGTGTTGCTGTCACCGGAGCCGCTGGACAGATCGGCTACTCCCTCCTTTTCCGCATCGCTTCGGGCGCGATGTTCGGACCTGACCAACCGGTCATTCTTCAATTGATCGAGGCGCCGATCGAGAAAGCCCTGAAGGCCCTCGAAGGTGTCGCGATGGAGCTCGATGATTGCGCGTTCCCACTCCTCAAGGGCATCGTTCAAACTGACAAAGCTGAAGTCGGTTTCAAAGACGCCAACTGGTGCCTTCTCGTCGGCGCGAAGCCTCGCGGTCCCGGCATGGAGCGCGCCGATCTCCTCAAAGACAACGGCAAGATCTTCATCACGCAGGGTCAGATCATCGACTCTGTGGCCGCCGCTGACGCACGCGTCGCCGTCGTCGGCAATCCGGCCAACACGAATTGCATGATCGCGGCGAGCCAGGCCAAACGCCTCCCCGCCGAGCGTTTCACCGCGATGGTCCGCCTCGATCAAAATCGCGCGCAAACTCAGCTCGCGAAAAAAGCCGGCGTCGATCTCACCGCGGTCCAAAACATCTTCATCTACGGGAATCACAGTCCCACGATGTTCCCCGCGTTCGCCCACGCCAAAATCAACGGTCGTCCCGCCACCGAGGTGATCAACGACTCCGCGTGGTTGCAGGGACCATTCTGCGAAACCGTCGGTAAGCGCGGCGCCGCCATCATCGCTGCACGCGGCGCATCGTCTGCCGCCTCGGCCGCGAACGCGCTTGTCGATCACGTCCGCAGTCTCGTGACCCCCGGCGCCATTCACTCGATCGCAGTAAAATCGAACGGCCTCTACGGTTTCGACGCCAACGTCTGGGCCGGCATGCCCGTGCGCACCACCACGCCTGGCAGCTACGAAGTCATCAAAGACTACGTGATGGACGATTTCGCGAAATCGAAAATCGCCGCGACGAATAAAGAGCTCGTCGAAGAGCGCGCCTTCGTGGCCGAGATGATCGCCGGATAAAAACGCGCGCTCGTTTTCGTTCTTATTTCTTCAGCGGCGCTCCACGCGAGCGCCGCTTTTTTTGTATTCGTTAACGAGTCTCACTCGATCAGCCCGCGGAGAACTTTGCTGACCGCGAACGCGTTTCGCACGGCCTCGAATCCCTCGATCAAATCCCGCGGCGCGCCTCCTCGCGGAAATTCGATTTCCAGCGCCGCCGCCGTGCAGCGCACAACCGCCTCCACGCCGTCCACCGTGATTTCGCATTGGCGACAATCCGACGGGTAACTCACGGCCAATCCATTCTCACCGCCCGCCGCCTCGATCGTATCGATCACCGCTTCGACTCGGGCACCTTTCTTCAGCGCGAACGAAATCTCCGTGAACCGCCCCGCAAAAATCGCGGAAAATTCCTCCGTACGAGCCAGATTGAGGCTGCGTAACGCACGCAATGTGGTCGTCACCGCGTACCGCGAAGGCTCGGCCTCCTCCAAAGCGTAGAGGAATTCCACCACAAAATCTTTCGCCGTGAGCACGGCGGTCGGACTCGCGACCTGAAGCGCCACGTCCTTTCGTTTGTACTCGAGCCCCATACGCACCGCCTGAAATAAAGCCTCTGCCTCGGCCGCGAGTTCCTCCGCGCAAATTTTTCCCAGGAACGCGTTGGTCGTGGCGTTCGCCGTATCCGGAAGCGTGTGATGCGCCTTCTTGAACCCGCGAAGCGTTTTCACCCAACCGCTCGTTCGCTGAATAAACGCAATCTCGGCTACAACGCTGGAGGGAAGATCACCGGTCATTCACTCGAGCAAACTCACACCATCGTCCGCCGCCAACCTGTTTTTATCCGCCCCTGCATCCTTCCCTCCGTCTCGCCGCCGAACCTGATAGTAACCTATTAGGTTACTATTAAGTACCCCGACATTTACGCCGCAGTGCGTTTCGACCGACGAATCAGCGCGATGATTCCCACCACCGCGAGGACTGGGATCCAAATCGGCGAGAGCGCGGCAATCACCGCTATCGCGACGGCGAGCAATGCCGCCGCAGCCGCGACTCCAACGCCGGCCACCGTGACAACCCCGCCGAAAGCCAGTCCAGCCACCAACAACAAAGCACCACCGCCGATCACCAGCGGAAAGAGAATGAAGGGAAGGAGTTTGATCGCGACAACCACGAGCAACACGCAAAGTAACACCTGGAGAAATGTTTTCATACGTGAAGAACTCGGATGCGTCAAAAAAGTTGCAGCCAAAAAAAACGCTAATCGGATTTCCCAGCTGATCGCGATCTGCGATCAGCAGAACCCTCACGTATTCCGTAGGCGATCAGCCGGAGGGGTGACATGAGGATCTGCCCATTGGCGGATCCCATTAGCGGTTCCCTCCTTCGGATATTTCGCAGACGTACGCCTGCGGAAGATCCCAGTGAAACACTGTCACCCACGGCGTGATGTCGTGGCGCTCGAGTGAATCGAAAATGCGATGATAGAAATCGATCCCCGCCCGATTCACCGCGCCTCGCGCCGTCGGCACGATGCGCAGCCACGCTAGCAAGCGGCGATAATACCGAGGCGGCGCGATGCGCGGGTTGCAAGCGCGCTAACTTGCGACGCCGTACTACCGACACAACGACGCGCCCCCTCTATCTTTTGCGTGCGCTTGTTCGCGGCATCACAAGCACCGCGAACCGACCTGCGAAAAATCAGAAGACCAATTTCGCCGCCACCCCAATTACCGCGACCGTGACGACGCCGCACGCGATCGTCGCGATCTTCGCACCGCGGGCGTTGCGTACGTAAACTGTTTCATTCGTCCGCGCACCTTCCGCCGTGGCTTCCGCCGCGAATTTGAACGTGCGCTGCGCCAGCAATAATTTCAGCGCCGCGCTGGCGAGCAGCAGATAAAACGAAAGTTGTCCCGTGCCCGGCGCGCGATTCTGCAGCGAGCCCATGATTTTTGCATCGAGGAGCAAGATCACAAGAATGCTGAGCATCGCATAAATCGAGGCGCGGCCCGCGATCAATTGCACCGCGCGTTCCGCCGGAGTGAGTCGCGTGGGATCGTCCACCGTGATCGTCACACGCTCATCCGCAACGTCACCGGCCGGTAATTTCGCATCGTCTGCCTCCAATGGGAAAGGTGCTTTCCAGGCCGCCCAGATCGACGGGACGGAAGCAAACATCACGACGAAAAAAAACGTGGAGAAGCCGAGTAATTCCGCCAGCGGCCCGGAAATCATCGTCGTCGGGACCAACATCAAATTCATCAACGCAGTCGCAAAAGCGTAATGCGTCATCGTGCAGCGGCCGGGAGCGAGTTGTTGCATCATGTAAACCATGTTGCCCACGAAACCGAAGCCGTAACCAAATTTCTCGATGCTCACGAGAAGCGCGATCGTCGAGTAATCAAGGCCGTGTCCCGCCGCTCCGTAATGACTCAAAAAGACGAACGTGAGATGCGGAATATTCAGGCAGAATCCGAAAATCGGCAGCGCGCGCATCAGTCCGATTTTCCCAAGATAAAATCCGCCGAGTATTCCGCCGACGATTGCCGCGATCGTTCCCCACACCGCATCAATGTTCGAAACTTCGCCAGCGCTCAGTCCGAGGCCGCCGGATGCCTGCGACGATTGAATAAAAAGTTTCCCCTCCGTGAGGATCAGTCCTTCGCCGAGCCGGAAGAGAAACACGAATGCGATCATGCCCCAGAACGCGCGCTTGTGAAACAGCGCCGTCGCCGAGCCTAGAAAATCCGCCCAGACGTGGCGCGTGCTCTCGGGCCGTTTTTCAACGCTTCCCGTGGGCAGCATCACGATGTGATAGAACGCGAAAAGAATCATCGCGATCGCAGCGGTGATCCACACCGCCATCCACATCTTCTGCTGCGGCCATCCTTGGGATTTCGCGAGCAACTCCATGCCGCTCACCAAGCCGCCCGTCGCGAGCACCTTGCCCAAATTCCAAAACATTCCCTGCACGCCCGCGAGCGTCGCCTGAGTTTTTTTATTGAGCGCTGTCAGATAAATACCGTCGCCACAAATGTCCTGCGTCGAGGAGGCGAACGCCGCCACCCACAACAAAATGATCGTGATTTGAAAATAACCGGGCAGCGGCAGACACATCGCGACACCCGCGAAGAGCGCCGCGATCAGCACTTCCATCGTGAGCACGAAAAATTTCTTCGTGCGGTACATGTCGAGAAACGCCGCCCACAACGGTTTGAGCGACCACGCGACCACGATGCTGCCGAGCGAAACCGTGATCTGTCCATCGCTGAGGCCGAGCGATTTGAACATCGTCGACGTCGTGTTGTTGATCACGTTAAACGGAATACCCATCGCGAGATACAGCGAAGGCACCCAAAATATGGCATGGCGAACCGAGGGGCGGGCGAAGGTCATGGAATAAAATTCGGACAGCGAACGGTCAGGTTGCCGCCATCAGAAATCAGAGGGTCGAAGGGGAAGTTGAAAGCAGGCAAAGCTTGGGACGAGCGCCGCGTCCACCGCAAGCGCGAGCACGAAGCTGGGATGTGAGTGCTGGAGCGAACGAACAGCATGCTCAGCTCTAACGAACAGCGGGAATCCGACCGGCACTCCATCGATAGAGTAGAGTGGAACAGCGCGCATTCGGCGCGGATGATTGAGTAGGTGGCGCGCTCGCCGCGCAACGATTCGACACGCTGTAGCGCGGCGAGCGAGCGACCTACTTGCCTCCCGCCGGAATAATTTCATGCAGCTCAACGAAAAATCCCAACGGCGTGTTCCGCGGGAGCTGCTCCGGCCAGTTCTCTTCGCTGAACGCGAGTGCCGGCGGGAGATAGATCAACGCTTTTCCGCCGACGCGTAACAGCTGCACACCTTCGCTCAAGCCGGGCAGTAAATCCTTCACCGGCATTCGCACTCGCGTCCGCGTAAAGGGCGGCAGGTCTCGTCCGTCCGGCAAGCGCGCCGCAAAACTCAGCACGACCGTATCCGCCGCCGAAGGTTGAGGTCCCTCGCCGGGCTCGGTCACACGATAATGCAGGCCGCTATTAGTCCGGGAAACGTTTTCTTTTTCCCGAAGATTACGAAAATATTCTTCAACGGGATTGGGCTGCTCTTTCGCTAGCATCGCCTGCACGCGTTGACTGATGTCATCACGCAACCGCTTCGCGTCGTCATCAAGCGGCAGTCCACGCCCTTCATAGCTCGCCCGCAAACCGTCGAGGAAAGCAGCAAACTGTGGCGCCGTCCAATTCAGGTCCGGAATTCGATTACTCTCCGCCATAAATGAACCCAGCGCCGCATAAGGCCGGAGTTCACGTGGCGTCACTGGAGTCGTGGTCGCCGCCGTCGAGGATACGTGCGCTGGAACAGGCGCGCTGTCCGGCTGCGCTGCGGAATGCGAATCTCCTGCGCGCCACGCCCAAGCGATGAGCCCGAGATTCACGATCAGCAAAATCAAAGCGAGCGATCGCCTGAATTGGGGTGAGGGAGAAACAACAGGCGGGGAGTTTTTTTTCACGGAGCGGAAAGGCGCAGGATTTTCGAGGGGGGCGCGGTAAAGATGTGCATTGTCTCACGCCCTTCCGGCCAGCGAATTTTCATTTCCTTGGGCGGAGCATTCTCTGGAAATCCAAAAAACACGGTCGCCGTGGACTGCGCAAAATATCCCGAGCCCGCCGTCACCTCCGCCGTTTGCGACGTGCCATCCGCGAGCGTGAGCATGAGATGCGCGCCCACCGCCGCCGGATTTCCCGCGGCGCCACGCAAGGCGAGACCGAACATATGCCGCCCTGCCTGCGCGTGATTTAAAAACGCGAGCGCGCGGTCGTTGTTGCGCGTGACGAAATAATCCGGCCAGCCATCCTGGTTGAAATCGGTGATCGCCAGCGCTCGCGCGTCGCGGCGCACGATCACGCCGCTCTCCGTCGGGCTTGCCGCCATGAAACCGCCCTTGCCATCACCGCGCAAAAGCAAACCGACTCCGCCATCGAAGCGACCGGTCTCCGGAATCGGCGCATAGGAATTTCCCACGACCAAAAGATCAGCTCGCCCATCGCCATCAAAATCTCCCGCCGCCATTCCATGGATCGGTGAGATCTGCGCGAGCCGCGGCAGCGGTGTGAATCGATACGTCCCATCTGCTTGAGAGAGGAAAACTCCGCTGCTGAGTTCCGTCGCCGTGTGCTTGCTCGCCGCGCTCAATACTTCCGGCGAAAAAACGTCTTCCAACGTCGCGCGCGCGTACGCGTCCCAGGTTGGAAACCGTTTCGCCAATGAAGGGAACGCCTTGATCATCGTCTCGCGACTGCGCAGCGGATAAGCGTGACCGTTTTCCGTCTGAACCTCGACGAGTTGCGGCGCGGAGCCTTCCGCCACGACGTTCGAATACAGCACCATCGGAGCGGAGGCCGTCGCGTGATAACGTGTATTAAGACCGACATTACCGACCGCATAGTCCGGCCGGCCATCGCCGTTGAAATCCGCCATCGCAATCGAGCTCCACCAGCCGTTTCCCGCGGCGGAAAAACCCCATTTTTCGCTCACGTCTTCGAATCGTTTGCCCTCGAGATTGCGGTAGCAGGCGATCGATCCCCAGTCGTACGTCACCAGCAAATCAGCCCAGCCATCTCCGTCCACATCGCTCCACAGCGCCGCTGTCACCATCCCCCGATTCACCAGCGTCGGCGCCCTTTCCGCCGTGATGTCCACGAATCGTCCGTCGCGCCAGGCCAGCAACGCACTGTGCGGCGATTTCGGATACCCGCCCGGCACCACTCGACCGCCGAGAAAAACGCCCAGCCGTCCAGTGTGTTCAAAGTCGGCCGCCGCCGCCGCGCCCACGCTGATCGCCAGCGATGGAATCACGTCCGCCGCCGCGGGAGTAAATCGACCGGTGCCGTCGTTGAGCAAAAGGCGCGGTCGATACGCCGGCGAATCCGCCGGCGCGGCCACGCCCGCCTTCGTCACCAACAAATCCAGATCACCGTCACCATCCGCATCGAGCGCGAGAATCGGTCCATCCGCCACCGCCGCGGCGTCGCTAAACACACTCTGGCCGTAGCCGAGAAATTGTCCGCCACCGAGATTTGAAAAAAGCTGCCCCGCTTCACCAGCCACTCCGCCCACCGCGAGATCATCTTCGCGATCCTTGTCGAGATTCGCGAAAACAGCGGCTGGGCCCGGCCGATTAAATCGGAAGGGCAGCAGCGGTTGCTCGTTCAACTCATTGAGCGGCCGCTCGCGATTCTGAACATTGAGATGCGCTGACTCCGATATTTCCGTGAATTGTGGAGCAGGTACGGGCTCGACGGATTTCCCCGCTACGGGCGCGGTTTTATCCTCCGTAATCACGTAGTGCCGGTCAACCGCCAGAGCAGAAAACGTCTGCGTCCGTCCACTCGGCCACAGCACGGTCAGACGCTGAATTTCCGTCATGTCGCCGAGGCCAAAATGAATGATCGGCTCGCTCGTTGAAAGATATCCGCGCGCGAGCGTGAGCGTGCGCACTTGAATTCCGCCAGCCGTTTCGAGCCGCACCGTCGCGCCAACTCCAAAGCGATTCGAGGCGGTGCCTTGAAGCGCGACCGTGATCGCGTGACCCGCCGCGCCATCGTTGCGGCAAACCGTCACGTCGCCGTCGATGCTGGTGAACACGAGATCGCGGTCGCCGTCTCCGTCGAGATCCGCAAAAGCGGCACCCGAGCCCAGCCCGACGTGGTTAAGCCCCCACGCCGCGCTCTTGTCGGCGAAACGCAGGTCTCCTTGGTTTTGAAATGCGAAATGCTGCTCCGTCAGGGGCGCACTTGCTTTCATGATACGCACGCGATCGGAAAGACTTTCCTTTACCGCCATGCGTTGCACGACGTCCGCGCCGTGTAATTCGCGAATCATCCCATTGGTGAAATACGCATCGAGCCGACCGTCGTTGTCTAAATCTTCCAGGCGTACCGACCACGTCCAGTCCGTCGCATCGAGTCCCGCGAGGAACGCCGCTTCCAGCATCACGCCGCCACCGCGGTTCAAGAAAAGCGCGTTGCGCATGTATTGAGGTGCCGCTTCAGGACGCTGCTCATTTTCGGTCAAGCCCGCCCGGAGTTTCGCCATCCCGCGGTGATCTTTGACGCGAGTGCTCGCCGCCATGTCGGCGACCAACAGGTCGATGTGCCCATCATTGTTCACGTCGCCCAAGTCAGCGCCCATGGAAGAATGCGCCGTGTGGGGCACGACCCAGCTCAGCACATTGGTGAAGGTGCCGTCGCCATTGTTACGATACAGCTGATCGGGGTCCTTGAAATCGTTGGCGACGTAAAGATCGGGCCAGCCGTCCTCGTTGTAATCCCACCACGTCGCCGAGTGACCCTGCGTGTCGCCAGTGATTCCCGCGCGGTCCGTGACCTCCACAAATTTTCCGCCGCCCTCATTTCGGTAGAGATGATCCCGCTGACCGTTGGGCCGGCGTTCGCCATCGAGCAGATTTGTTTGCACGTAAACATCCAGCCAGCCGTCCCGATCGTAATCGCAAAACGCCGCCATTCCGCTCGCGTCGCTCAACGCCAGTCCGCGTAGCGCCGCCTCTTCGCGAAACGTGCCGTCGCCCTGGTTCATGTAGAGCAGATTGGGCGCTCCGAAACGGCAGACGTACAGATCGGGCCGTCCATCGTTGTCGACGTCGGCAAAGGCCGCTCCCTGCTTCCACGCGCCGAGCGGGCCAGCCACTCCCGCCCGCTCAGTGAGGTCCTCGAATTTAAAGTCGCCCAGATTCCGAAACAGGTGATTCGGACCCGTTTTGCTCACGACAAAAATATCCGGCCGGCCGTCTCCGTCGTAGTCACAAATCGCGATACCCGAACCGATTCCACCCAACGAAAACTCGCGATATAACTGCCCCCACATTCGCGGATCATCATACGCATTGAACGCATGCACACCGGTGCGCTCGGGCGGCAAAGTCGTAAACATCGTTGCCTGCAGAGGCCCCGAGCGCGGAGCGAATGGCTCCGATTTCAAACCGCCTTTCTCTTGAGCCCGACCGCCGGGCCCGATGACGCAACTCATGCACAGAACAACGCACCACCAAGAGTTACGTGAAAGTTGAGCAACGTGACGAATGCGAGGGGGTGAAAGCATGCAGGCAGGCCCCACGCTAGAACCGGCGTGCGGAGGTCACACAAGAATTCATTTCGTTCGACGCCTGCAACCCATGTTCACCGGCGCCGCTTCTGAGTTTACACTAAACGTTAGAATGACCCTCGCCTTGAGCCGCATTACACATCGAGGATGCTGTTCCCACACCCGCCCGTTCCCCTCTCGTGCAGGTCTTGTTTTCAGTACGTCCCTTGTCCTAACCCGCTTATGAACCGGCTCCGTCAGGCTCTGCTCTTTGCCGCTTTCCTGGGCATGGTCGTGGTCGGATATTTCGGCTGGAAAAACGCATCGGCTCGCCGCGAGTGGGCGGCGATGCGGCCAATGCTTCCCTCGCCGGTCGGTGAATCCGCTCCCGGGCTCGACGCGCGCCTTCGAGCCGCCGAGGAGCGTCTCGTCAAATGGCCGCCCGATGCGAACGCGTTGGCGGAATTCACGCGCGTTTGCCACGCGAACGGCGAGTTGAACGCCGCGATTTCCGGCTACCAGGCCCTGATCAAACTCAACCCGAATGAGCCTCGCTGGCCGTACCGCCTCGCGTCCATTCTCGCTGGATACGGCCGTTTGGACGAAGCGTTGCCTCTGCTGCGCCGCACGGTCGAACTGGCGCCCGACTACTCGACGGCGCGTCTGAAACTCGCCGAAGCATTATTGAAATCCAACGCGACCGCGGAGGCCGAGGCCGCTTTTCGTGAAGTTCTGCAACGCGACGCAGATAACGCGCACGCGATGCTCGGTTTGGCCCGTTGTGACTTGCAAGCGGATCGGTTGACCGCGGCCCGCAGCCAGTTGCAACGCGCGGTCGCCGCTCATCCGGATTCGGCCAGCGCCCAAAGCCTGCTCGGATCAGTCTTCGAACGCCTCGGAAACATGGAAGGCGCCGAACTCGCGCGAGCTCACGTGCGAAGCGATGGGCATTACACGGAGCCTCCTGATCCCTGGCTGACCGAACTCATCAGCGACTGCCACGATCCGTACATGCTGCTGACGGCAGCATCCGCGGCGTTCGCCGACGGCCGCTCGCGGGATGCGTTGTCGATATTGGATCGCGGACTTGCGCTCTCTCCAAACGACGCGCGTTTACATCGGCAGTTGGCGCGGATTCGCACCTCGATGGGCGAACTCGAAACGGCGCGATCCGAGATGGAACGCGCAGTCGCACTGGAACCCGCGAACGACGCGATCCATCTCGATCTGCTCGCGATCCTTCGCCAGATGCAGGACTCGGCGGCCTTCGACGACGCGGTGGCGCGCGGCGTCGCAGCCTGCCCCGCCAGTTCAGCGCTCCGCTATGAGGCCGGCTTAATTGCCTCGCACGCAGGACGGCTCGACGAAGCTCTCGGCCATTTGGACTACGCCTGGCGCAATCGCCCCGATCAAACTGCCGCTGCGTTTGAAGCCGCCAACATTTACTTCCGCCGCAGCCAGCCGGAAGCTGCCGTGAAAATTTTGGAAGACGTGCTGGCGCATCATCCGAGAGACAGCGCCGCTGCGTTGATGCTAGCCCGCCACGGAATTCAATCCGGCGATTCGCGCACGCCGACCTGGCTGCAGCGCGCAACCGACGCCAATCCCTCCGCTCCCGTACTCGCGGAACTGCGCCAGGATTATCACCGCCGCTTCGGCGTATCGCCATGAGCACCACGCCGGAACTGGATCCAAATAATGCCCGCCGACCCACGTTGAAAGACGTGGCACGGGAATCTGGATACCACATAACCACGATCTCGCTGGCGCTGCGGGAACACCCGAGCATTCCCGAAGCCACCCGCGCGCGAATCCGCGAAATCGCGCAGCGCATGGGCTATCAAAAAAATCCCGTCTATCACGCGTTGAGTCGTTTCCGCCAGCAAGGAAGTGTCTGTGCGCCGGCTCCGCGGATTGCTTATCTGGAAAATTTCGGAGCCGGCTCCGGTCAATCGCGGCCGCCGCATCTTGAGGTGGTTTTCCGCGGAGCCGAGCGCCAGGCCGAGCTGCTCGGCTATCAGTTGGATCCGCTGGCGGTCGGAGAGGACGATCACGATTCCCACAGCCTCACAACTTATCTTACTGTGCACGGGATCACCGGCATCGTTCTCGCTTCGTTTTTGCCGGGCTTTGCGGAGATCGCGCTCAACTGGGACGACTACGCGGTGGCCAAGATTCACTCGCGCCACACCGAGCCGGAGGCGACCGTTGTAGGGAATGATCAATTACGCGAAGTCCGCCTCGCGTTTCGTCGTCTCTCGGCGCTCGGTTATCAACGCATCGGACTCGCCATCGGCCGCGCCGACGAGGATTCAAGCGGACATCGTCACACCGCCGGTTATCTAATGGAGGAAGCTTCGCTCCCCGCGGACCGCCGCGTGCCGCCACTGCTATTTCCCTATAATATTTCCGAGGTGCCACTGCGCGGCATGATCGCTCGCTGGATTCGCCGACACCAGGTCGACGTTGTTCTCTGCAATTGGGGCATCATCGAAAAGATGCTGCGCTGCGAGGGCCTGAAAGTTCCTGAGGAGGTCGCGTGCGCGAGCCTTTGCCTCTGCGAGCCGATTCCCCCCGGACTCGCGGGCGTGCGCCCCAACCTCCATCTCGTCGGCGAACGCGCGGTTTCGATCGTGGTCGCCCAACTCAAATCCACTGAGCGCGGTCTTCCCGAGTTCCCCTCCTCCATTTATGTCCAAAGCGTCTGGCAAGACGGCCCCAGTGCTCCCCCCCGGCACTGAGCGCCTGACGCCGCCCAAGCGGTATTACACGTTGGCCGACATCGCGGCCAAGGCGGGGGTGCACGTCACCACCGTTTCCCTCGCACTGCGAGATCACCCGAGTATTCCGCCGGTCACGCGTGCGCGGATACGTGCGGTGGCCAAGGAATTTGGATACCAACGCGACCCGTGGCTCGATGCGCTCAATTTTCATCGCGCCCGACAGACGCAGCAGAGCCGCTCCGTCAATTCCGCCTTCGTGGTCCACGCCGGCACCACCCGTCTCTTCGGCGGTAATCACTACCAGCCGCTAGTCTACGCGGGCGCAAAAGCCGCCGCAGAAGCGCGCGGTCATACGCTGGATATTTTTGTCGTCGGTCACGGTCACCTCGCACCCGCCCGACTCAACACCATCCTCAACGCGCGCGGCGTTACAGGCGTCCTGCTGTCCACGTTCGAAATCGACATCGAGCAGCTCGATCTCGACTGGGCACAATTTTGCGCGGTGAAAATCGAGTGCCTCCATCTCACGCCTAATCTCGATGCCGTGTCCAACGACCAACTACAGGTCGCGCGCCTGGCCATGCGCCGGCTGCGCAAACTCGGTTACCGCCGCATCGGTCTCGCCACGGCGCGCGAGGACCAAACCCGACTCGCCGAATCTTTCGGCATGGGCGCGTTGATTGAACAAGCCTCGCTGCCCGAGGCCGAGTGCGTGCCCCCGCTCATCTTCAGTCTCGCCGAGGTCCCGATGCTGTCCCGCCTCATTCCTGAGTGGATTCGAGAGCATCAAGTCGACGCCATCATCTCCAACTGGAACGAACTCTTCGACACGTTCGCCACCGCCGGCATCCGGCTGCCGGACGACGTCGCCTTCGCCTCACTCGATATTCCGCCGAGTCTTCCCCACGTCGCGGGCGTGGTCCAAAATCACGGACTCGTCGGTCGGCGCGCGATGGAGCAGCTCGCCATCATGACTGACGCCTACCAGCGGGGCGTGCCCGAGGCACAAACGATTACGTACATTCCCGGTTACTGGCAGGATGGCACCACCGCCCCACAGAAAGCGCGTCGCACATCGGTCTGGGTGTAGAGCGTAGTGGGAAATTGGATAGCACAGCGGCGAGTGGACGACCTCCGCGTTGTCCAGTTCGCTCGTTCTCATTCTCTTAATCGTTCTCGTTCTCCAATTCACGGATTGGGTCCGCCGGAAAAGCGGACAACACAACGTGTCGCTGTAGTCGTATGACGCGTCCATGTGCGTTGGTTATAATGATAGAGCCGCGAACCTTTTGTCTCCGAGTTTCGGCGACGCCTTATCGAGACCTGCGAACGTCGTTTCGCGCGGCCTGCCCCTCTCCGCGAGCATCTCACCCCTCTTTTCCACCTCTCGCCCACAGTTTCAAAACAAGACTTGCCCGGCGTCGGCTCCTGCCGGCGCCGCACCGTAAACAGAAGACCCATGAACGTTCCCATACCCATACATCACACCACAAGCCGCCGACGGTTGATCCGCGCCGGTTTTTTCCTGGCGCTCCCTGCGCTCGGAAGCGTCGCTCTCGCTCAGAGCAGTGCCACACCGACCGACGAGGAGCTTGTCACTCTGTCGCCGTTCACCGTCTCGACGGCAAAGGACGTCGGCTATCGTGCCTCCAACTCGATCGCCGGCACACGCTCCAATACACCGATCAAAGATATTCCTCTCAACATTCAGGTTTTCACCAAGGATTTCTATGAGGATCTATTGATCACCAATCAGGTCGATCTCGAGCGTTACAACGCCTCGCTCATCAACGGCGCCGCCGACTCCCGGTCCACCGTTCCCATTCAACAGGCTTACAACGCCTTTCTGTTTCGCGGTTTCGTCCAAAACTGGGGCCTCCGCGACGGTATCCGCGAATATGATCCCATCGACACGCAGGGTCTCGCGCGCGTCGAGGTCGTGAAAGGTCCCGCGGCCGCACTCTACGGTCTCGCCTACCCAGGCGGCGTGATGAACAACATCACCAAGGACGTCGACTTCGCGAAGAACTTCGCCTCGCTCCGTTTCACTGGTGATTCCGAGGGCGAGCTTCGAGCCACGATCGACGCGAATTTTTCCGGCACCATCTCCGGGAGCAAATTCGGCCTGCGCTTCAACGCGGCCAACTCCGAAACCAAGGACGACCGCGCTCACTCTGACGGCTCGATCCGCTACACGCAGATCAGCACGAACTGGCAGCCCACGCCGACGACAGAAATCAAGTTCCTCGCGGAACGCGGCTATCGTGAAAAACCAAACGGTCTGAACTATTTCACCCGTGGTGAAACTGACGCCGCCGGCAATTCGCTCGGCAACGACTCCAGTATTCCACTACAGATTGTTCACCCGGAAATTCCGTGGGAATGGAACTGGTCCAACGGCGCGAATATGCGCTCCCTCGATACCAAACTGTATCGCGGCACGATCAATCAGTCCTTCGGCGATAACTTCACCGCCACCGCTTATGTTCAGTTCTCCGAGCGCAAGCAGATCGACGGCAACGGTTGGGACGCCAACGGTTCCGGCGGCTCTGACAGCTGGGAAGCTGGCGGCGGCTGGATCGTCGATCGCAACAGCGCTGGCGCCATCATCAAGGAATCAATCCAAGCCGGCTACAGCTATCGTGACTGGAGCAACACCATGCACTCGTACGGTGCGACTGGCGTTTACAAAGTCGATTTCGCCAAGGTAAAGAATACATTCACCTTCGGCACCAACGTGTGGTCGGAGCGGTTTGTCTCACGCTCGTCCACGCAGGCGGGCTCGGCCAACCAGATCCTCATCACGTATCCGGTCGCCGCGAACATCAACACCACGACGATCCCCATCGGTCCGCCGAGCGATCTTCACGCCGTCACCGATGGCAACGGCTACACACACGAGAACAATTCGAACGATTATTATTTCGCCGCGTGGCAAACGTCCTCGTTCGACAACCGCCTGAAGACAAACGTCGCGATCAACCGCACCAACCTCAAGCTGGTGCAGTGGGCCAATGGTCAGGCGACCACGGCGAACACCACCGAGCAGTCGAAAAACTCGCCGATGTACGGCGCGATGTTCGATATCACGAAAGAAATTTCGGTCTTCGCGGTTCACTCCACCTCGCTCTTCCCCACGACGGACAAGAACAGCTTCGGCACGCAAATGCCGCCGGTCGTCGGCAAGAGCACGGAAATCGGTTCCAAGATTGAACTGCTCGGCGGCAAGATCAGCGGCACCGTCAGCTACTATAAGATTACGCAAGACGGCGGTTCCCAGAACGACCCAACCGCGGAGAATCTCAACACCCAGCGTTGGGATTCCATGACGGCTGCGCAACGCGCCGTTGCCTTCCCCGGACAAACTCGCGCCAATCTCCTCGGTGATCTTGTCCCCGGCGCCGGACGCGAGTCCAAAGGCTATGAAGCCGATTTGATCTTCCAGCCGACCCGCAGCTGGCAGTTGCTCTTCAGCTACGCGCACAACGACAACAAGGTCACGAGCGCGAAGACTGCTTCCACGATCGGTCAGCCTAACATCGGCTCGATCAAGGATCAGTACTCGATCCTCACCAAATATACCTTCGCCGATGGGGGCCTGAAAAATCTGTACCTCGGTGTCGGTCTCCAGGCCGCGGGCAAATCGTTGCAGGGCTATCATCACGGCATCGCGTTTTATAACCCGAGCACCTTCTACGCGGAAGCCTTCGCCGGCTACCGCTTCAAGCTGCACGGCTACAATGCGAGCCTGCAACTCAACGCGAAGAACCTCACAAAGCAGGACGACTACGTCGGCTCGAAAGCCACCGGATCGGCGTCGATCATTTCGACCGAGCCTTACGCGGTTCCCACACCCATCCGCACAAGTCTAACCTTCGGTCTCGACTTCTAAACCACCACGAGCGGCATCGCGCCGACGCGGTTGCCGCTCGTAGTTTCGGTATTCTTCAGGAGGGCGAGACTATCTCGCCCTCTTTTTTTGCGCCTACTGCTGCTGTTCATGGCACTCGCTGTTTGTCATTGCGAAGGAGGCTTGCCGACTGCGGCAATCCACGAAGAACTCTATCTAGATGGATGGCCACGTCGCTTCGCTCCTCGCCATGACACGAAGGTGTTTATTGCTCCTACCCCTACAAGGGCTGCGCTTGATTTGCCCGCTCGCGATGAACTGCGCTCTGTTCAGTCGTTAAACCGTGAGCACGCCCTCTCTCTCGCTTCGTCGTAAACTTTTTTTCGGCACGCTGGTCGCCGCCACCGTCTCCGCGGTGCTCGTGGGCGGCCTTGAGCTTGGTCTCCGTCTCGCGGACTACGGCTACTCGTCTCACTTTGCCCGCCGCGCGACGCTTCCGACCGGAGAAAAAATCTGGCGGGAAAATCGCTGGGCAACCGCTCCATTTTTCTCGCCCGCACTCGTCCGCCGCCCCCAACCGTTTCGCCTCTCTGAAAAAAAAGCGCCTGGCACTTACCGCATTTTCGTTCTCGGTAGCTCCGCCGCGATGGGCGACCCCGAGTCGTCCTTTTCAATGGGCCGCATGCTCGAAGCGATGCTCCATGCCGCGTATCCGCAGCAGCATTTCGAGGTCATCAACGCCGCCGTCACCGCGATCAACTCCCATCTCGTTCGGGACATCGCCGAAGATTGCGCGCGACTCGAACCGGATCTGTTCGTCGTCTACGAAGGACATAACGAAGTTATCGGTCCGTTCGGTCCCATCGGTGTTTTCGCGCCTTTCTTCCGCAGTGAGACGGCCATCCACGCCCTCGCCTGGTTTAAAAGCACGCGGACCGCCCAGTTGACGGGCGCCGCGAGTCGCGCCCTTGCCGGCGGAAAAAACGTTCCCGCCGAATGGGGCGGCATGGGGATGTTCCTCCATCAGCAAATTGCTGCCGACGACCCGCGACTCGATTCCGTCCGCGCCCATTTTCGTACGAACCTGCTCGCGATCGCGAACGCCGCGCACACCGCGGGAGCGCGCACGCTTCTCTGTACGGTTGCCACCAACCAGCGCGATTTCGCCCCATTTCTTTCGCAACATCGGGCGGGCCTTTCCGTCGACGATCTCACCCGCTGGCAAACCCATTTCGACACCGCCGAAAAATCCGCACGCGCCGGCGATCTCGCCGCCGCCGAATCCAGTTATCGCGCCGCTCTTGCGATCGACGACCGACACGCCGAACTCGTCTTTCGTCTTGGCCGCCTCGTCCTGCAAGCCGGGCGTATCGCCGAAGCACAATCGCTTCTCCAGCGCGCACTCGATCTCGACGCGCTCCGCTTCCGCACTGACTCCTCGCTCAATGAAATTATACGCTCACTCGCAGGATCCGGCGCTCCCGATCTCGAGGTCATCGATCTCGCCACGTCTCTTGCCGCACGCAGCACCGGCGGCGTGATCGGTGACGACCTGCTCTACGAACACGTTCACCTGACCTTGCGTGGAACGTACGAAATCGCGTCCGGACTTTTTTCGCACGTCATCGCCGACCTCGCGCGCCGCCGGCTCATCAATGATTCCGCTGTCGCCATTCCGACCTATGACGAGATGCGGCTTCGACTCGGTTTCACCGCGCACGAGCAAGCGATGATCGCGCTCGAGTTGCTCAACCGTTTCAATAAACCGCCCTTCACCGGTCAAGCGGACCACACTCAACGACTCGCCACCTGGCAGCGCCGTGTCGATACAGCGACCGCCCTGCTCAATCGCCCCGACGCTCTCCCCGCCTTGCGCGAAATCTACGACCGCGCACTCACCGCCTCTCCCGATGATTGGATTATCGCCCGCAATGCCGGCGAAATGTTCGTCGCCCGCAAGTCGCCCGCAGAAGCACTGCCACTCCTCCGCCGTGCGGCCGCCTGGATCGATGACGACGTCGACACGTGGGTCGCGTTGGGTTGGGCCTATCGCGCGCTCAACCAAACCGCCGACGCCGATGCCGCGTTCGCCAAAGCCCGTGAACTCGAGCCGCGCTACCCCGGTCTTCCAGTCGCGACGCCTGCTGTCCGACATTGAATCGTAACGCGCTCATTTTTGACGTCCCAGGCTCGGAGCGTGGATTTTATATAACGTTACCGGGTTTGGCCTGATGCCGTTAAACAGATCGTTCGTGTAAGATCATGTTTCCGATCTCGGAAACATGAAGCGTACTCCACTCACGCGCGCTGGAAATCCGCCCGAGGTCGAACGGCCCGCGTCATGAGCCGCTCCACCATCGAGCTCGTGCGTTCAGAGGACCTCCTGAACCTGCGCGTCGAAATCGCCGGTCTGCGACTCGACTCAACCGACGCTGCGAATCCCGTGCTGATCGTCGACGATCCACAGCAACCCGCCTTTCTCACCGTCACTTTTCCCCCGCAGACGATCGCGGAGTCGGCTTATTTCGAAGCCGCCATCGTCAAGCCCGCAGACGCCGGAAGTAAGCGTTCCGATACAGATGCGACCAACACCACGATCGAGCCGCTCGATCCGCCCGGCCAGCCTCAGACGCCGCACCGTACCGCCGCTCAACTCGGCCATCCCAGCCGCCTGGTTTTCCGCGTGCCAGCGGAGGCGCGCATTCCGTTTTCCATCGCAGGGCTACTCGACTGGTCGAAGCTCCAGCTCAACGTCAATCCCATCGCCGCGATTGGTCGGGCACCGAGTCCAGACGAGATTGCGCACGCACCCGGAATTCACCCGCCCGCCGCGAACGAAACCGCGATCGAGCTGCCCTACCGGCTGGTGATTTCGCCGACGGGCGATGTCGCGTGGCAACATCGCTCGCTCCCGTTTACTTCGCATGGTCGCACGGAATTGTGGCACACGCGGCTCACACTGAAATCGGCCGATGGAATCGCGGAGCTCTCGCGCGATCACCCCGCCTCGCTGCGCGCCATCTGGTCGCCCGATTACAATCCGAATAAAATTCCTCTACCCGATTTTCGTGATCCCGATTTGGGGCGCACCGCCATGTCGCCCAATGATCGCCATCAGATCGTGGTGCTCACGTCCGCATTTCACGGATACGAGGTGGAACGCGATATCAGCATCGAGCCGTTCGGCTTCGCACCCGAGCTGGCGGTCAGCCGCAAACTCGGCATCCAGTCGTATTTCAAACGCGTCGTTTCCTACGTTCCCGCGCCATTCGAAGCGGAACAGCTGATGCTCTCGCCGCTCGGCGGTTGGCTGAAATCGAAGGGCCATTGGACACCGCCGCATACGGCGAAGCCAAACATCCGTCGAGAACTCGACACTGCCGCGGTGCTCAAGGCACTAAATCCTCAGCGACACGGCGTCGTCGCGAGCCCGGCGGCCAATTTTACCGACAACGTTGCCGCGATGATTCGGCAACCGCCTCCCGAGGAATATCAACTCGATCTCTCCGAATGGGCGCACGTCGCGAGCCTCGGCCGGGATCACTACGTTCGCATCGTTTACGAAGGAGAATTGTGGCCGTTCCGCCATCGCGCCGCGCTCGTCAAGGTCACCGAGCGCAAGTTCAAGGAAACCGGCGGCATCATCGGCGCCTATCTCATCCAGCGCATGTTCATCGTCGTGCGCGAGCCGGAGAAAACGTTCGCCACCACGGATCGCGGCAATCCGTTTAAACGCGTCCGGCTGACGACGCTCGTCACTCCTGATATCGCCGATCCCGTCACCCTGCCCGTAATCGATCTCACCCTGCCCAAGACCGGTCGCTCATTTTGGGTGGAAGTGATGACGAGCGGCACGACGCCCGACCTCTTCAAGTTTCACGCCCTCGGCACTGATGTCGGCGGCAACACAGTCGATTTCACGGTGCCGCTGATGTTCGTCTCGATCACCGATGTCGCCAACGCCACTCAGCTGAAAACCGTGGCGCTCGAGTACAACGCGCCCGCGAACGTCAGCCGGCGCAATCTTGTCGTGCCGGGACAAAAAATTTTATTTGCCGAGGCCGACGGCGATCCCGCGAAGCGCAACGACAACACCCAGCTCGTTACGGAGACGCTGAATTTTATCGTCGATGCCGTGGGCTCTCCTCCCCGCATGCTCAAAGCGGAAGTGAAGCTCCCCGCGGTCCAGGAGATGCTCGGCACGGATACGCCGACGACCATCGCCTTCTTCAAAGCTTACGTCGCCGCCAACTTCGACGGCGCCAGCGGCGTATTCGCCCAGATCGTTAAAGAAGATCTCAGCAAATTCGCACCGGATAATCCGCTTGCGGCGATGGTGCCCCACACGCTCGACGTGAATTTCAGCGCCGACAAAGCCGGTGGGTTCGCCACGCCAAACCTCGGCGTCTCCACGCTCACTCGCGCGCTTGGACCGCTCGCGGGTCGCATCGAGGACGCCGTCACCGGCGCGTTCGACCCAAAGCAATTTTTCCCGAAAGGCATGGCGCAATTATTCGGCTGCTTCGACTTGTTCGATCTGCTGCCCATTGCCTCGCTCAATCAAAATGCGCCGAAGCTGAGCACGCGCGCGCAGGATGTTCCGGGTGGCAAACTGATCATCACCACGCTGGATTGGAAACCCACGGTTCAGAACTGCGGTGACGACAAACTCGCCGCATTTAAGAAGGACCACCTCGGCGTAACCAAATTACTGGTTCACGGCACAATTCAGAAAACCGTCACCTTGGGCGCGCCACCAGCCGACGGCGTGCAAGCTCAGTTCACCGGGACGCTGAACAATTTTCAGGTCAGCGTCCTCCAGTCAGTCTTCATCAATTTCGATGAGTTTGGTTTCGGCACCCGCAGCGGCCAGAAACCCGATGTGAAGGTGAAGCTCGACGCCGCAACACCGGTGGAGTTCAAAGGCGATCTCGCATTCGTCGAAGATCTGCGCAAAGCGATCCCGCCCGATTTGTTCGGCAAGGGACCCAGCCTCGATATCTCGCCCACCGGCGTTCGCGCTGGCTTCGCGTTCGCGTTGCCACCACTCGCTGTCGGCGTGTTTGCATTGAAAGACGTCAGTCTCGGAGCGGCGCTCACGCTTCCATTTCTCGACGGCAAACCGGTGTTCGATTTCAACGTCTCCGAACGGCCGCATCCGTTTCTGCTGACGGTCAGTTTGTTTGCGGGCGGTGGATTTTTCCACCTGCAGCTCGACACCGCGGGCATGAAACAGCTCGAAGTCGCACTCGAATTCGGTGCCGCCGCCGCGATCGATATCGGGGTGGCGAGCGGCGAAGTGCACATCATGGCGGGAATTTATTTTTCGCTGCAGCGAAAAGAAAGCAGCCCCGATTTGTCCGCCGTCCTCACCGGCTACCTGCGGATGGGCGGCTCTCTCAGCGTGCTTGGGCTGATCAAAATCTCGGTCGAGTTCAACCTCAGCTTCACCTACGACAGCCGCAGCGACAAAGCGTATGGCCGGGCCACGCTGACCGTGCAGGTCGAAGTTCTCTGTTTCAGCAAATCGGTCGAGTTGACGGTCGAGCGCGCGTTTGGCGGCAGCGGCGATCCGCATTTCGGCGACATGTTTTCTACGCCCGACACGTGGAGCAACTACGCGCTGGCGTTCGCATAATTCTGGAGAGCGATCATGGCCATCAAACAAACGGTTCTTTTCACTGTGATGCCGCGCGGAATGAGCGTGAATGCCGACCCGCTCCCGATCTCCGTATTCGTTTCCCCACGACTCGAAGGCGCAGCCCAGCTTGGAGCGTTTCCCGACTGGTTGCACTGGACGAGCCGGCTGAAGGAAAACGGACTCGAGTTGGAATTCTCCTGCGGCACCCGCGCCTTCAGAGCGCCCATTGATCGGGCGCCGTTGCGGCCGGAATTGTGGGAACAGCTTTTCAAGCGCGACACCCTGGTGCGCTCTCACACGTTCGACGATTACTCGGACCGCGGCATTATTTCGTACGGCGTGCGCGAAGCGTTGAGCACGCTTAAATCGATTTACCAGGAAGCGAGCGTCGCGCTCGCGTTGCCGGAAGACGACGGAGAAAAACAGGACCACGAAGGGCGCAACCGCGCCGTGCTGCGCGGGCTGGTGCACGGCCTCGAAGTGAATTGGGACGGCCGGAAAGCGCCGCGGTGGCGCGAAGCGGTACGACACTCCCCCACCTCCGCGCGACTCGCCGCGGCGCAAGCCGCATTGCACGGCCCGCTCGATCGCGAAGGCCTGATCGTCGCAAAAACCGATCCAACCTCGCGGCAAAAAGTGGCGGTGCCTTTCGCGGTGTTTCACCACATGCCGACGCCGAAGCATGACGAATTGAAAATCGATCCGGACACGCTGCTCGATTTCCACCAGGGACTCAGCGCGCTGAACGCGTACCCCGAACTGTTGCGTGCCTTGGGGCTCGTATTCGATTTGACGCTACCGCGCGATTTCGTGGTGGAGACGCCGAACGGAAAACCGGGTTCGCTCTCCGTGCACAGCACAAAACCCGGATGGGACTGGTCGGTGTCGCCTGCGATACCGCCGCTTGCGACGGCGTATTTGCATTGGCCCGTGGGCCCGCAGCGATTTTTCTTCACCGCTCCGCGCGTGCTCGGCGATCCGCAGGCACCTTTCATTGTGATGGGCCTGCTGGATCTCGATCCCGCGCGCTTCGGCCTCGCCCAAGTCGACATCGACGGCGGCATGCACAAGGCGATCATGCTCGCCGAAACACTGAAGCCGGCCAACGGCCATAACCTCGATCCGAACGCGCAGCCCGAGGACGCGCCGAATCCCGCAGTGTTCGATCCCGGCGCCACGCTGCCTTCCCTGCGCAGCGGCGGGCTGTCATTGTTTGCCGATGGACGTGCGCTGCAATTGCTCGATTCGCTCCAGCAATCGAAAGCGTTCAACGACGCGATCACGAGCGCGGGCGCACAACCGCGACCGTTTTCCGCCGAGGACTTGGTGCGCGGTTATCGGCTCGACGTGTGGGACTCGCACACGAAGGCGTGGCACTCGCTGCATCTGCGCAAAGCCGATTACAACGTCGGCGATTTGCCGTTCACGCCGGCGACAAATCCAGAGGAGGGTTTTGTGCAACTCGCCGTGATGCAGCCGGCCAAAGGCGCCAAGCCGGTCACCAAAGATCTCTACTTGCACGAGGCGATTGCGCGTTGGCCGGGCTGGAGTCTCAGCGTGCCGATGCCAGCGAAACATCTCAGCCGCTATCCGAATGCTGCCGATGCCGTCCCGCGCGACAACGAGCCGGAAAAATTCGCCGAGGATCAACCCGTAACGCCTTTTAAAATAACTGCGCGCTACGAAATCGTGCCGGGCTCCCTCCCCCGTTTGCGTTTCGGCGCGCGTTATCGGTTGCGCGCCCGTGCCGTGGACCTCGCAGGCAACAGTCTTCGAGTCGACGACACTCTCGCCGGTGCGCTGGCGAATGCGTTCGCGTTGCCGCGCGATCCGGAAGGTCTCACGTATCTGCGCTTCGAACCGGTCGCCGCTCCGCTGGTTGTGCTGCGCGATGCAAAAGCGGTGACGGAACCGGGATCAGCGTTGGATCGCATCGTCATCCGCACGTTCAACTCCGACATCAGCCAGGACGCCG
>CBRAFL010000034.1:0-24828 GCA_967755055.1 uncultured bacterium | reverse complement strand
GCGACGGCCGCGTTCGACGGCGAGTAGGTCGCCGGCCCGCGGGTGTTGCGATCGTCCAGGCAAAGCGCAGTGCATTGTCGGCCGCTAAAAAAATGTTTGAGCTGAAGAAGTTGTCGCCGGTAACGGAGTGGCGTGTCGGCGAGCATGCGCAGTTCCGAAAGGGAGTCGAAGACCACGCGGGAAGGATTTATGCGGTTGATTTCATCGATCAGCGTCAGAGTCGTTCGATTCAGCTCAACTTCGGACGGATGAAAGAACGTGGTTTCGGATTCGTTCGCCAACTGGGTTTCGCGTACCGAGAGTTCGAAGAGATTAATTTTTCCCAGATTCCAATCGTGGCTCGCGGCAATCGTTGCCATTTCCTCTCTCGTCTCCGAGAGCGCGATATAGAGGACGACTTCACCCAGCCGCGCGCCTTCGAGGAGAAATTGAAGCGCGAGCGTGGTTTTTCCGACGCCAGGATCGCCCTGAACCAGATAGAGCCGGTTGCGCGGGAGACCACCGCCCAAGACTTCGTCCAATCCCGCCACGCCAGTCGTGCAGCGCGACGCGGGGTCAAAAAGTCCGGGTGTGATCATGGAAGATTTTGTGAGAGGCGGGGTTGAAGGCAGCCGGCGGGGACTCAAATTGAGGCACACGGGCACGGGAGCGCATTTGCACAGACCGAGACTTTGGCTTTCGGTAACGAGCCGTGGCCTCGGGGGTTTTCCCGAACACTATGATCCGGGACGAACTGAGGAATCTACCAGACAGCGCGTGCCGACGTGCGAACCCTGAGCCGGGTAGACCCTGATTCCGAAGAGGTTGAAAAAAGGGACGAGATCTTTCTGTCCGGCCATGAGCAGCGAAGCTCACCCCTGACGGTTCGCTCACCGGTCGAGGAACGGTGGAGGCAGAAAAATGGGGTCAGAAAAATAAAAGGCGCGGCGCTTCAGGTCTTTTCCGGATCAGTCGATCCCAACAGTTTTGACCTCTATATTTCTGACTATTTCCGGATCGCTGGATATCCGACTGACGCGAAGTTTTATCATAGAGACGCGGAGAGACCGGCGTGACCGCAGGGATAGGGCACAGAAATCGAACCGCAGCCCGTATGATCTGCGGATCCACTTTGCGCTCTTTGCGGTTACTTTGATTTACAGCGCCGCGGCCTAAGGCCGACCGCGGAATCCGCCGAATAAATAAACGATCAGGCAGATTAACAAAATCAGTCCGATTCCTCCGCCTCCGTAAGCCGGCCCTCCGAAATAAAAACCACCGCCGCCCAACAAGAGGAGAAGAACAAGTATCAGCAGTAGGGTATTCATCCGGTTATAGTGGTCCGTGGCGGTAGGCGGTTCCTTGGGTATCGAGCGACCGGGTGTATGGAACGGAGTGCCAACCCGCATCGTAACCGGTGCGGCTACGGCAAACGCGTTTGCACAAGCGTTGCGCGAGGGCTTTGAAGGTCACCGCCCGAACATATATCCATAGGTGGGGGCGGAAATTGAACCATGGAAGAACCAAGCCACAGAGAGCGAAAGCTGCGGTAGGCTTCGTTCCTTCGTGGCGAATTAATTCAGCGAAAACCCTACCGCGTCCGGGGTAGTTCGCGCGCGGAACACAACGGCGCGCTTGCTCGTCCATGAAGCGAAAGGCTGCCGCGGAGTTTTCGTCGGCGATTAACTTAACGTTCGAATTCATCTCGCATTCTTCCTGTGAAAATCGCGCTTGTTTGTGACTCTTTTCTTCCGCAAATCGGCGGGATCGAGCGTCACGTGGACGGACTGGGGCGGCACCTTGCAAAGGCCGGTCATCGCGTCACGGTGATTACTCCGGCGAAAGGGCCGGATGCGATTCCGGCGTCAAAAATCCGGATACAGCGGGTTCCCGCGCGTTTATTTCCCGGAGCTGATCTGATTTGGACTCGCGCGTCTTTTCATCGCGTCGCGGAAGCGGTGCGCTCAGGCGGTTTCGACTTGGTGCACGTGCACAGCAGCATCGTTTCTCCAGCTGCTTTTGCGGCGATCCATGTTGCGCAAAAATCCGGACTGCCGACCGTCAGCACGACTCATTCGATCCTGGGCGGCTTCACGCGCGTCTTCCGATTCCTTGATCGATGTGTTCATTGGGCGCGCTGGCCGGTGGCGTTTTCAAGTGTGAGCGAACGGGTCGCGCGCGAGCTCCGACCGCTGATCGCGCCGCATTCGGTTGACGTGTTGCCCAACGCGATCGATCCCGCGGCGTGGCGTTTCGTGCCCCGGGCTTCGACGGAAACGATCAATATCGCCTGCGTGATGCGGCTCGCCCGGCGCAAGCGCGGTGAAGCGCTCATCCGCGCCTTTGAGAGTGTTCGTTCACAGCTGCCAAAGAATTTTAACGTCTGCCTGCAAATTGCTGGTGACGGATGTGAGCGTGCGCGACTCGAAGAACTCGTACGTGAATTTTGCCTGACCAATTCAGTGAGGTTTCTCGGCACACTCGCCCCGGCGGAAATAAAAACTCTGCTCGCGCGGAGTCATTTTTTTGTGCTCCCGAGCAGGCTCGAGGCGTTCGGCATAGCAGCACTCGAAGCGCGCGCGGCGGGTCTGCCCGTGGTTGCGCTGAAAGAGAGCGGCGTAAGCGAATTCATCACCCATGGACAAGAAGGACTGCTTGCTGAAAACGATGAGCAATTCGCCGACTACATGCTCGCGTTGTGCAGGAATTCTTCGCTTTGCGATGCGATCGCCACGTACAATCGCGCGACGCCCGCGGCGTTCACCTGGGAGCGAACGCTGGCCGCACATTTCGCGACCTACGAACGAGCCCGTCGGCTTTGCGTGGCGAGCGTGAGAGATAGTCAGACCCCGTTTTTCTCACCGGTGGCTGGTTCGATCGATTCCTCTGCGCGCGCCGGCAACATCGCGCGGAACGCCGCGAGCAAATAGCCGGTGCCAGCCAGCGGGAGCAGGAGGGCTGCTCTGCACCGCATGGAATGCGAGGTAAAGCGGTCGCAGGTTTGTCGCGCCGGCGCAGACCATTCCAGTCGCGCGTCGTTGACAACGGGCGGGACGCCGACTCGTTTGGTTTCGTGTATCGCATCCGTTCGTACATTGCTCTCGCGCTCCTGGCACTCTGGCTGCCGGCGACGTTGCATTGTGAAATGGAGATGGCGGGCTTGTTCGCTGACTCCGGAACCTGTCACGACAGGAATTCGAGCGGCGGTACAGCTTCGGAGGACTGCGCCGTCGATGCTTGTGCGATGCTTGAGAGCGGAGGCTTCCACTCACCGACGAACACTTTCCTGTTCAAGGCGCCGGACCTCACCGCTTGCTTGTTGCTCTTGGTTCCGCCGCTGGAATTCGTGTCGCCGCCGGCCATTCGGCTTGATCGCACGACTGCTCCAGCGGAACTGATTCAGACCTGGCAGTTCGTCAGGCGCGCAGCATTGCCGCCACGGGCTCCGAGTTTCCTGGCTTAACGACTCCTGCGCGAGTCTGGCCAACCGTCCTTCCGCGCGCTGCGCGTGATAGGGCGCTTTTTTCCTGCGGCCTCGTGCCGTGCCTCAACCTGTTTTGCCATGAAGCTACGCCTTTCCCTTTTTCTTATCTTAACGACTACACCGCTGCTGCGCGCAGTTGATGATGTGGTCAATATCGACGCGCTTGCCGCCGATATTGCGGCGCGTAATCCCGAACTTCGTTTCTACGAGGACGAAGTCGCCGCCGCTAAGGCCGACTCGCGCGGCGCGGGTGCGCTCAATAATCCCGAGCTGGCGATTCAGGCCGGTCACAAACGTTCGCGCGATCTGACCGGCGCCCTCGCGGGCGAGGGCACGGCGTGGTCCGTCGCGCTCAATCAGACGTTTGAGTGGCCGGGGCGGCTCGCGCTGCGCAAGGCGATTGCCAACCGGCAGGTCGAGTTCGCCGAACTCGGTTTGGCCCGCTTTCGCGCCGCACTCGCCGCACGAGCGCGCACGCTCGCCTATGGACTTTATGCGGCGGCGGAAAAAAGTGAGGCAACGCGCGAAGTCGCGGATCGGTTCGCCGTGTTGCGCGAAACGTTTCTCGCGCGCGATCCGGCGGGCATCACCCCGCTGCTCGATACGCGGGTGATCGAAGCGAAAGAGCTTTCGCTCCAACGACGCGCCACCGAAGCAAGCCTGAAGGCACAGGCTAGCCTAATTGAATTGAACCAGCTCCGCGGCATGCCGGCGCAGTCGCCGCTGCGCACCACTGAGGGGCGAATGGTGTTTCATTCGGCTCCGCCGCTCGGTGAATTGCTCGCGGCGGCTCGCGATAAAAATTTCGAATTTCAAATGAAGAAAGTGGAACTCGAACAACAAGGGTTCGTGGTCTCGCTTGCGCGCAACGAGCGCTATCCCGCGTTCACGGTCGGTCCGTATTATTCTCGTGAACACGCGGACAGTCGCGACACGACCGTCGGCATTGGCCTGTCGATTCCGCTGCCGATTTCAGGTCGTGGACGCAGCGGGGTCGAATCGGCAGAGGCGAAACGTCGTCAAGCTGAGACCGCGGTGTGGCTTGCTCAACGCGACCTGGAACGCGAGGTGATGGGAGCGGCCCAGACGTTCTCGGCGAAGCTCGATGAAACGCGTCGCTGGGCACCCGAGTCGGTGGAAAAATTCCGTGAGGCGGCGGAACTCGCCGACCGGCACTATCGCCTCGGTGCGGTGCCGCTTGCGACTTACGTCGAACTTCAAAACGCCTATCTCGAAGCAGTCGAGGCACTGCTCGATACCAAGCAGGAAGCGCTCGACGCCGGGCTCAAGCTCCAGCAACTCACCGGCCTCGACTTCAACGCAGTGGAGATCGCGCCATGATTCATCGTATTCTGGAGACGGCGTTGCGGCAGCGCGCGCTCGTTTTTCTTGGCACGTTGCTGCTCGTTGCCGCGGGCGTGTGGTCGGCGCTGCATCTTCCGATCGACGCGGTGCCCGATATCACGGGCGTGCAGGTGCAGGTGAACACCGAAGTCCCTGCGCTCGCTCCGGAGGAAATCGAAAAGTTGGTCACGTTCCCGCTCGAAACCGAACTCGCCGGCACACCGGGCGTCGAGGACCTGCGCTCGCTCTCGAAATTCGGACTCTCGCAACTGACGCTTCAATTCAAAGACGGCACGGATATTTATCGTGCGCGGCAGCTCGTGAGCGAACGACTGCAGGGCGCGATCGAAAGGCTTCCGACGGGGCTCGCTCCGAAACTCGCGCCGGTCAGCACGGGTTTGGGAGAAGTTTTTTTCTACACCATCGATTACGCGCCGACGGCACGCAGCAAACCTGCGACGCGTCGCGAGCAGTTGATGGAGCTGCGCGCAATCCAGGAGTACACGTTGAAGCCATTGCTACGGACCGTGACGGGCGTGGCTGAGATCAACACCGCTGGCGGATATGAGCGGCAAATGGTGGTGGCGCCGCGACTCGACGCGTTGCGCGACGCTGGCCTGACCGTGGATCAGCTCGCAGCCGTCGTGAGGCGCAATGTTGAAAACGCCGGCGGCGGCGTGATCAATCAGGGTCGTGAGCAACTGATCGTACGCGCGGTGGGTCGCGTCGAATCGTCCGAACAAATTGCTGCGTTGCCTGTGAAGTTCGCAGGCGCGTCGCGTGCGTTGCGCGTCGGCGATTTGGCCGATGTTGAGGTCGGATCGGCCGTGCGCACGGGCGCGGCGACCGTCAATGCAGACGAAGCGGTTATCGGTGTCGCGATGATGCTGGCAGGTGAGAACAGCCGCCTGGTGGCGCAACGTGTCGCCGCGCGACTCACCGAAGCGCAAAAGCAATTGCCGCCCGGCGTGGTCGTGCGGCCGCTCTACAACCGTACTGATCTTGTGGATGCGACCATCCACACGGTGGAGAAAAATCTTTTTGAGGGAGCGATTCTGGTGATTGTCGTTCTGCTCGGTTTGTTGGGGAACTGGCGCGCTGCGCTGATCGTCGTCGCGGCCATCCCGCTCGCGTTTTTGATCGCGCTCACCGGAATGGTGCAATTCGGCATCTCCGGAAATCTGATGAGTCTTGGTGCGATCGATTTCGGACTGATCATCGACGGCGCCGTCGTTATCGTTGAAAACGTCTTGCGCCAGCTTGGTGCGCGACAGCACGCGCTGGGTCGTCCACTGACGCGCGATGAACGTTTCTCCGCCGTGCTGTCGGCGTCGCAACAAGTGGGGCGGCCGATGTTCTTCGGCGTGCTCATCATCACTGTGGTTTACGTGCCGATCCTGGCGCTTAGCGGAATCGAGGGGAAAATGTTTCATCCGATGGCGCTCGCCGTGATGATCGCGTTGGGCGGCGCGCTTATCCTGGCGTTGACGTTGATGCCCGCGCTTTGCGCGCTCGTGCTGCGCGGCTCGATTCACGAACAGGAAAATCTGTTCATGCGTCTGGCGCGTCGAGGTTACGAGCCGGTGTTGCAATGGGCACTGCGGGGGCGCTGGATTGTCACAGGTGTCGCTCTCGCGCTCGTGATTACCGCTGGTTTTGTTTTCTCTCGTGGTGGGGCGCAGTTTATTCCCACCTTGGATGAAGGCTCGATTGTTGTGCAGTTGATCCGTCCGCCGGCGACTTCGTTGGAGGCCTCGATCGAGGCGCAACAAGAAGCCGAGCGTTTTTTGCGGAAGGAATTTCCCGAGGTGGAATCGACCTTTTCCAGCATCGGCACACCTGAGGTTGCGACGGATCCGATGGGCGTGAACCAAGGTGACACCTATGTGATGCTCAAGCCCCGTGACACGTGGCGGCAGGAAAACGGAAATTTACTGACGAAGGCCGAACTGATCGCGCGGATGCAGAAAGCGTTGGAGCGGGCGATTCCTGATCAGGAATCGCTTTTCTCTCAACCGATCGAAATGCGGTTCAATGAACTGCTCGAAGGGATTCGCGCCGATGTATCGGTGAAGATCTACGGCGAAGACTACAACGTGACGGAAAAGCTGGCGGCGGAAATCAAGGAAGTGCTCGAAACCGTGCCGGGTGCCGAGGAGATCGAATTCGAAACGCTGGGGCGCACGCCGTTGTTGGAATTCGTGGTGAAACGCGAAGCGCTGCTGAACTACAATGTCGCGGCTGAGGAGATAAACCGGGCGATCGCGACGGCGTTGGGTGGCGAAGTGGTCGGCTCATTGGTGGTCGGCAATCGTCGAACGGAGATTGTCGTTCGTTTGCCGGAGACGGCGCGGGCAAACTTGGATACGCTGAACGCGTTGCCGGTGCGGGTGGGGGAACACGGGATGTTGCCGATCAGCAAACTGGCGGAGATGCGGAAATCAGAAACCGTTTCACCGATTCTGCGGGATGCGGGCCGCCGGCGCAGTGCCTTGCTCGTGAATCTCGAAACGAGTGACGTCGAAGGCTGGGTGCGCATGGCCGAGGCGAAGGTGAAAGAGAAGATCGAGCTTCCCGCCGACGTGACGCTCGAATTCGGCGGGCAGTTTGAAAATCTCGCACAGGCGAAGGCGCGGCTGGCGATCGTTGTGCCGGCGGCGTTGCTGTTGATTTTTGCGTTGATCCTGATGGCGTTTGGGTCGGTGCGCCAGGCGGTGCTGGTTTACACGGGCATTCCGCTCGCAGTGACGGGTGGAGTATTCGCAATGTGGGCACGGGATTTGCCGTTCAGCATCACGGCGGCCGTGGGGTTTATTGCGCTGAGTGGCGTCGCGGTCCTCAATGGCGTGGTGCTGGTGAGTTGCTTCAATCAACTGCGCGCTGAAGGTCGCTCCGTGCGCGACGCTGCAGTGGAAGGATCGCTGCTGCGGTTGCGGCCGGTGCTGATGACGGCGCTGGTTGCGGCACTCGGCTTCGTTCCCATGGCAATTGCGACCGGTCCCGGCGCCGAAGTGCAGCGCCCGCTCGCGACGGTGGTCATTGGCGGAATCGTTAGCGCCACCTTTCTCACACTCGTGCTATTGCCCACGCTCTACTGCTGGGTCGAACGCGAAATCGCTCCGAGAACAAAGCAGCCGTGAGTTGCGGAGCGAGGGTTTTGGACTTGGTTGGCGACGAGGAAAACAGGCGATGTTCGAGACGTTTGAGCACACAGCGGATTTGGGACTGCGGGTACGCGCAGCCGAGTTGAACGATGTATTCGCGGAAGCCGGCCGCGGATTGTTTTCCATCGTCGTCGAGAATCCGAACGAGATCCGACCTCAGTTGACGCAGACCTTCGAACTCAAATCGAAAAACCTGGAGCAGCTGTTTTACGACTGGCTCTCCGAACTCCTGTTTCGATTCGATACGCAGCAATGGGTCCTTTGCCGATTCGAAGTTACGATCAGGGGCGCGCACTTAAGGCGAAGGTCGTGGGCGAGCACGTCGATCACTCGCGCCACTGGTTCATGCGCGAAGTGAAATCAATTACCCGCCACGGTCTGATGGTGAAAAAATTCGGAGAACATTGGGAGGCTGAGGCAATCGTGGAAATTTGAAGGGGAAGGGGCACGTTGAGGGTTGCGAGCTGAGAGTCCGACCCGCATTCGGCAATCCTCCTGCTAATGAACTCGCCGTGTTTGTCATTGCGAAGGAGGCTCGCGGGCTGCGGCAATCCATGAAGAACCCAGATGGCGCTGCTCTTGATCTGCCCCGAGTCTGATTTGTCAGAAAGATGGGGGCAGAAAATGTCGGACATCGGGCGATCGTAAAACGCCGGGCGGAGTCTGATTCATTTATTTTTCTGACCCCATTTTTCTGACCATATCCGACGCCGATTCACAGTCGCTGATGCTTCGACATGCCAGAGCGGGTCGGAGACCGCGCCCTATCTCGCGCACGAGGGCAATTTTTGGGGAAAATCCGAGCGCGGTCACCGGCTGTTGCCCGTTTCGGGCAGGACCGTTTGCGAGACTGAGCCCCGCGCCAACTTTTCTCCCAGCAAACGCCACCATGAAGTTCGACCCGCCATCCCAGATTCCTCGCCTCCAATCGCTCGCGCGATTGATCCGCTATTACTGTATCAACGCCACGAGCACAGCCCATTCGGGGCATCTCACGTCATCGCTTTCCGCCACGGACTTGATGACTGGATTGCTCTTCGGAGGTGCGTTTCGTTTCAGCGTGGTTGATCCTGAATCACCCAATAATGACCGGCTGATTTTTTCGAAGGGCCATGCGTCGCCGCTGTTTTACGCGTTGTGGGCTGCCGCCAGGTGCATCGACGAAAAGGAGCTGATGTCGTTTCGCCATTTCCGCAGCCGGATCGAAGGCCATCCGACGCCGATCACGATGATGGCGGTGCGAAAAATCCCTCTCAGCGGCAGTCCGGAGGAGTTGAGTGATTTTGAAGAGATCTCGGCGCCAGCAATCGTCAAGACGGTCGAGCAGGTGCTCGCGACGGGAAAGAAACCTCGCGCGGTGTTGAGCGATTAGCACGCGCGAACTCGCGAGCGAAGCCAAAGAAGTTTCAAAGAACAGTAGCCGCCGCGTTTCGGAACGGCGGGGACTTAGCTGCCCGGCGTCAGTATTCTGCGAATACACGTCGCGTCTTCTTGCGAGTTCGCGGAACCGAGAACGAACGAAGTTTGGAACTGTTAACCGAGTGATTCGGGACGAATCTACCAGCTCGACAAATCCTCCATGGATTCGAGCCTTTCGACCATTCCCTTGTTCGGCGTTTGCTAATAAGATGGCCGCGTTTCCTTCACATTTGCTTCCTCCGATCTTGATGCCGTTTTTTTCTTCGGTGCCTCGATCGACCGGTGTGGATGTGTGAATCCGCCAATCGAACCGTCAAGCAAAGGTCCCTCTTCCCATGACCATTTCAAGCAAACGGGTAGCGTCCAGGTCGACGCTGTCCCTTCGAAGGTTCTGCCTTCTTCTTTCTGTCTTCCTCTCTTGTCAGCTGTTCGCGCAGCAGGACCCGGTTAGTACGATTGTTGGCCGGGTTTCAAACCAGGCGACCAAGGATTTGCTGCCAGGCGCGATCGTTCAGATCGAAGGCACGAGCGTGTCCACAACGTCGGATCGAGGTGGCATGTTCAGGATCGAAGTGCCGGCAGGGACCCGAACACTGATAGTCAGCTTCACCGGTCTGGATACCGCGCGAATTCCCGTGGAAGCCACGGCGGGTGCGACGATCACTCAAGACGTGCTACTTACTTCGTCGATCTACATGCTCGACGCTTTCACGGTATCCGGCTTGCGCGAGGGTAACGCGCGGGCGCTGCAACTGCAGCGTGAAACCGTTAACGCGAAGACGGTCGCCGCGACGGACACGTTCGGAAATCCCGCCGCCAACCCGGGCGAGCTGCTACAGCGGCTTCCCGGAGTCACCGCCACCATCGTCGGTTCCGAGGTTCGCACCGTGTTGATCCGCGGGATGGCCCCGACCTTCTCCAACCTGATGGTAGACGGTAACAAGATCGCCACGTCGGCCGGAAGTTCGGGCAGCCGCGACTACCAAATCGAGCAGATGGGAACAGGTAATATCGAGCAGGTTGAAATCATCAAAGCACCCACTCCCGACATGGATGCCAGTGCCGTCGCGGGCTATATCAATCTTGTTTCCAAGCGCGCTTTTGACCTGCCGGGAAGGCGGATGTCGGTGACGGCGGGCACGCTGTGGCGGGTGCGCGGAAATGGCGTCGAAGGACCCTTCAAGGATAACGCCGACAACATAGATCTACTCACGTTTTCATATTCTGACGTGTTCAGCGTCGGTGCCGACAAAAAGAACCTCGGCATTGCATTTAACGCCAATTATCGGGTCGGCTCGACGGTGCAGGACGAGGTCGGCGCATTCTTCACGGGCGGCGCGGGCGCCTACGTTTTCAACGCGGACAAATCTCGCACTCTGCAGTCCACGTTCGGTACCGGCGACATCGGCTACAAAGCGGTGTCATTTAACACTGGTCTCAATATCGACTACAAAGCGAATGCTGACACCTACGTTTACCTGAAGACGGCTTTTAACAGCAATAAGCAGCATCAGGAATATATCCGCCAGCAGGTCAGCGCGCCGGCCAACGTCGCGAGTTTCGCGGCCGGAAGCACCTTCGAGCAGCAGACGGTGTTGCCGGTTTCCACGGCGACGCTCATCTCCTCGATCTTTCCGAAGTTCTCCACCAATTACCAGATTTCGGGAGGCCTCGAACGCAAGCTGTTCGGCGGCGACGGGCAGCTGGATTTCAGGGCCAGTTACTCCTACGCCGACATCGACTATCCCAACTATGTTGATGCGCGCGCCGTCGCGACCGGGATTGGCTGGCAGCTCGATCGGCGCAATCGTGATGAATGGCTGCCCGCCTTTACACAAACGGCGGGGCCTGCCCTCAGCGATCCAGCCAGCTATCGCCCGTCGGTCTATTTCCAGCAAACCCAGAGCTCGCCGAATGAGCTGAAAACCGCCCGGCTCGATTTTCGGAAGGACATCGCCACCGTTGTTCCGGCTTACATCAAGGTCGGCGTAAAATACGATCACGACGTCCGTGAGCCGCAGCGCAATCAGTCGAATTTTACCTGGGCCGGTCCGACCGGTATCGGCGCCTATGTCGGCTATCCTTATTCCCAAGCTTACGGCACGTATGGACCATTTCCGTTCTTACAATTGCCCGGGACAGGCAAGCAGGGCGACATCACAATGGCGGCGCCCGGATCGTGGATCAAGACCGCCAGCGATGCCTATAATGACGTTGTGCAAAGCTTGTCGGCAGACGCGAAACTCACCGAAGCGGTCACGTCGGCGTATGTCTCCAGTCAAGTGACAATAGGTGATCTTCGTGTGCTCGCTGGACTGCGGGTGGAGAAGACCGACACGAAAATCGACTCATGGACGCGAAGCACGTCGGCGGCTAACGGCACGACGCTGGACCCATCGCTGAGTCCGGCCGCAAACACGGCAAGAGCGTTCGCCTCCTTCACCGGAAGGAAGATCGACAAGCAAAGCTATCAAAACGTGTTTCCGGGTCTCCACTTCATTTACGAGCCGACGCGGGGCTTGCTACTACGCACGAGCTACAACGCGTCCATTGCACGGCCACCGGTCGCGAATCTCCTGCCACTCTATGTGGTGAATCCCGATGCCGGAACCATCAGCGGCGGCAACCCTGGGCTTCGGCCCTTCAAGGCCGACAACTTCGAATTTTCTGTTCAGAAGTTTTTCGAACCGATCGGAATGTTTGAGGTGAGTTTTTTCCTGAAGGAGATCACGGACTATTTTCGCAATATCGTGACCGTTGTCGGCACCGGACCGAACAATGGCTTCGACGGACAGTATGCCGGCTTCACGTTGAATTCGCCGCAGAATACAGGCCAGGCTAGGATACGAGGCGTCGACTTCGCGTATCAGCAGCAGTTCAGTTTCTTGCCGGGGGCTCTTCGTGGGCTCGGATTTCAGGCGAGCTATACCTACCAGGAGGCGACCGGAGATTTCGGCACGACCAACTCGCAGGCGCAGCTCGGCAATTTCACGCCCCGGAGCGCCAATGTCGGTCTCACTTACGTTGGCTACGGCTTGGACGCCCGGTTGCTGGCGAATTACCGCAGCAAAACCTACGTCGGCGGCGCTGGCCTCTCGTCGCTCTATCAGGCCGAGCGGGTCATGTTGGATCTGAAGCTGCAATATACAATCAATCGCACGTATCAGGTATTCCTGGACGTCAACAATCTCACGGACGAGCCAACCCGGACCGACGTCATGGAGAACGACGTCAAGTATTTCGCCGGTTGGAACGCCATTGGATTTACCACCGGCGTCCGCGCCAGATTCTAACCCCAGCCAACGCTCCCTCGGGAACGTTGGTTCAACCCCCACGTCCATGAAACTTCCTGGTCACAAAATGTTGTGGCTCCTGGCGGCCTGCTGCTCGCCACTCCTTCGTGCGTATACCGACCCAAGCACGATGTCCGACGCCACCTTTTTCGCGAAGATCAATCTTGATTATCCGGGGCTGGCAACGGTCAAGGCGGACGTGCTGGCGAGTAATTACACGGCGGCTAAGGCCGATCTGTTGACGTATTTCAGGAACCGGACGGTTCCAGTCTACTTCGATCTCGGGACGGTGCCGAGCAACGATCCGATGACTTCAACGCCAGATGAGGTGGTTAGTTTCACCTTCAAGTTTCAGGACGGGATAACCCGAAATTTTGGAACGAACATCAACTGGGACGATTTATGGGACGGCACGACGACAACGCCGGGCAGCGATCACTTCTTTATGTTGGATTGCGCGATGTATCCTGTCCTCGCGCCGGCCTACAACGGGCTGAGTCCCTCCGATCCGAAGCGGGTCACTTATACCGATGCGTGGATGAGGATCGCCATCGACTATGTTACGGACAGGGGAAACGACGCTGATTTTGTCACGACTGATAACAACCAGCTGGACCTGGCCAAGCGCATGGCGGCTTGGATCAGCGCGTATTCGGTTTTTAAGAACAGCCCCACGCTCGATGCCGCCGGCAACACAGGTTATCTCAAACATATCTGGCAAATGGCAGATACGCTTAACACCGAACTCGAGAACACTGCGGGCAACAATTGGTATCTGAGCCTTGCCCGGTCGTTCTACAGCGCCGGGTTGTATTTTCCCGAATTCAAGAATGCAGCGAGTTGGAAAATGAGAGGAGAAGGCGCGGCGGTGAAATACCTCCACCGAAACGTGAAGGGGGATGGAATGAATATCGAGCCGACCGAAAACTATCATGCCTACGGCCTGAGTCTGGCCAACATCATCCAAGGTCTCGGAGCTTTGAATGGGGAGAGCGTCCTAACCGATCTCGAAGAGCTGCTCGAGCGTGGTGGTGAAATCCTGATGGACCTGTCGCTGCCGAACTTCGATTTCCCGATGATCGGGGACAGCGGGCATCTGCACATGGATGTCGGGGTAGTCATGTCCGACTATGCGAATATTTACGGCCGCTCTGACTTCCTCTACATTGCCAAGAAGGGGACGCAGGGCACCACTCCGACGAATCGTTCCGTTTTGCACCCCAACAGCTTTGGCATCATGCGCACCGGCTGGTCGGTGAATGACAAATACCTGGTGATCGAAAACGAGGATACCAATTACACCGGAAGCCATAATCACCCCGACGATCTTAGCCTCATGATGTATGCCTATGGGAAACGTCTGATCGTCGATCCCGGCGTAGGCAAATACGACGATGCCGATCCCGGCAGCTACTGGCTTCGCCACACCACGCAGGCGCACAATACGATCGAGCCGAACGGATTTGTGCAGTCGAACATTGATCGCAAGATCGTGAAGTGGCACTCGAACGCCGGCTTCGATTTCTATCACGGCAAGCATCGGGACTACGCACCCATCGTTCACGAACGTAAGGTCTTCTTCGCGAAGCCTGATTTTTGGATCGTCTCCGATCTGCTCACTGGCAGCACGATTTCAAACTCGTACAAGCAGTATTGGCATTTCATGCCAACGACCGTCACGCTTAACGGCACAACGAAAACCGCGATCACGAGCTTCTCCGGAGAGGCCAATGTGAAAGTGGTGCCGGCGGATCCGAGCTTACTCACGGCGACCGTTCCCACCAATGGATATTACTCGGAGCAGCAGAACATCGTCACGAGCAACGTCCAGTATCTGTCCTACGCAAAGACCGCGACGGGCAGCACGACGTTCGATGCGGTACTCTATCCGGTGGCGGCTGGGGTGAGCAAGAATGTGGTCCTTACCCGGCTGGCCACGGTACCAAGCGCGGCTTCGACAGTCGCCACGGCGTTGAAAGTCGAGCAGGACCAGGGAAACAACGGTAACGTCAGCTGCTATTATCTCTCTCACGAAACCACGCCAGGTACCCGGACGTTTGATGTCTATAACACCAACGGCGAAGTCGCGTATGTAGAAAAGACCTCTGCGGGCGCGCTGAAAACCGCGTCGATCATTCGCGGAACGCTGCTCAAAGATGGAGCGACCAATCTGATCAGCGCGACGGCGACCATGCAGAATCTTTCAGTCAGCTATAATGGGACGACGCTCGATCTCTATTCAAGCGACGTTTTGACGCCGACGATCACGATCTATGCGCCTGGTGTCAGCACGGTGCGACTGAACGGCAATGTCGTCAGCTTCACAACGAGTGGCAGCAATGTGATTGTCGGGGGAGCGACCATCCCGAGCAGCGGTACAACCAATGTGTTGACGGACGCGTTCAATCTCACGGGCCTCGTCAGCCAAACCTGGGATTTCGAGGGTGGGACGGCCACCGGTTGGACTCCACTATCCGGCACCTGGAGCGTCCAGACGATCGGCACGAAAGTCTATCGGCAGTCGGATTCCGCCGCGGTCGAAGCTAAAGCGGTGACTAGCTCGCAGTGGACCAACGTGCTGGCGCAGGCCGATGTCACCACGACAACCGCATCGGGCAGCTACAACGGGGTTGGCCTTTTTCTGCGTTATCAGGACGGGCTGAATAATTACCACTTCCGATACTACAGCAATGGCGGTTCTCCCCAGCTCCAGATCGATAAGAATTTCAACGGCACCCCCTCAACTCTGGCCAGCGTCAGCTTCACGATGAACAACGCGCAAAAATATACGCTTAAGGCGGTGGCGAGCGCGAACACACTCAAGTTTTTCGTCGACGGCGTGCTTAAACTGACGGCCTACGATACCGACCTCTATCAAGGCTACACAGGAATTTGTGCGCATCGACGCGACGCGTACTTCGATAACGTCACCGTGACCGAACCCGTGAACGGAAACCAGTGGGAGATCGGGCAGGGATATTTTCTCATCAATAATTCCGAACTCTACGCCGACAGCCTTACTGAGGTGGATTCGGAGGTTCGCAGCCGGACACAGAATTCTCTGGGCGATTACGTTGGTCAGTCGAAGGTGAAAGTCGTGGCTTGGGGCACCGGACCCAGCCGGGCGGGAATCGTTGCCCGTTCGTTAAGCGGAAACAGCGGCTACCGCTTCGTAGCTTATAAGAATGGCGCATCGACGACACTCCGCATCGAAGAAGTGCTCGTCGGTCAGGCGGGCATCGTTGCCACGCCAACCGTGCTGGCCGAAACAGCCTACACCATCAACACCGGCACGTATTACACCTTTAAGGCGGTCGTGAAAGGCGGCGTGCTGAAGTTTTTCGTCAACGGGGTCGAGCAGCTCTCAGCTTACGACACAAACCTGTGGCGTGGCGGATTTGGACTACACGCTGGTAACGCGCAGGTGCGCTTTGACGACGCGAACGTCGATTTGTGATATCAGCGTAGGATCGGTTGTTCACGCGGAGTGGGTGCTCGCACTTTTTTGTGCGGATTCTTCCACATGAATCTATGGAGGGACGACTCGCCACAGGCGAGCAAGCCCCTGTGCGCCTCAGGCGCATCCGTGTCGTCCGGCGTCGGCGAAGCGGAATCACCTGACCAACGGACCGGACGGAGCCGGTCCCTCCGCCGCTGTTTCTTCCGTCACGGGCAAAACGTGTTTTGCGGCCGGGGCTGAATTGTTCAGGCTTAGGACTTGAAAAGTATGCGCCACTAGTATCCGTTTAGTTACTCACATGGTATGCGCGCCTGCTATCGTTCGACGTCGGCGATGCGAAGGTTTTTCCGGGCAGCGGATGGTGGCACTTCCGGCAGAGATCGTAGCGTCCGCGCGCCGGCATCCTTTGCTGCAGGGATTAATGCCGACAAAAATTGGGTTTTTTCCCAGCGCGACGGACCATTTGCACGAGTGCAAAGAAAAGGTGGAGCGCGTGGGGTTCATGTATTGCTCAAAGGGACGCGGCTGGTGCGAAATCCGCGGGCAAATGCATGAAGTCGGTGCCGGGTCGTTGCTCATCTCGCCGCCGCGCGAGATCTACGCTCACGGAGCGGATTCACGCGACCCGTGGACCGTTTCCTGGTTTCAAGTGATCGGCGATCAAGTCGGTCCAATTCTGAAGGAGCTGGGGGTGACGCTCGACCGTCCGATACTTTCCGTTGGCGGCGATCCACAATGGCCAATGCTTTTTGAGGAAGCGCTCGGTACCTTGGAACAGGGTTGGACCACGACGAATCTGATCCATTCCGCCTACGCCTTGGGGCATCTGCTCAGTTCCACCCTATGGCGGCAGCAACGGGTCGCGTTAGAGCCTGACCCGCGCCAGCAGATCGCGCGGTGCGTCGAGTTCATGAAGCAAAATCTCGACAAACCGCTGCGTCTCGACGGGCTCGCGGCGATGGCAAACATGTCGCCCTCGCGTTTCAAGGCTCACTTCAAACGCCACGTCGGTCACTCCTGTATCGAGTACTTCATCCACTTGCGCATCGAGCATGCCCGCGCGCTGCTGGAGAGCACGGATTTGAGTGTGAAGACCATTGCGGATAAGGTCGGCTATGCGGACCCACTTTGGTTTTCCAAGGCGTTTCGCGCCGTGACGCATTTGCCTCCGTCCGAATACCGACTGAACCGCAGAGGTTGATCGAATTAGCGCGGGGCATGTGGAGTTTGGCGGACGTGTGCCAATCCTCCATCATTGCGAGCCGATCCACCATTCCAGCGGTCGAGGCGCGAGTGTAAACTGTGGGCGATATCATGACGCCTGACTCTGCTCCCCGTTCTCTTACTCCGGAAATTTCGGCCAGCGCACTTCCGTGCGCTCCGGCGATGATCGATGACTTTCTCAGCCGGCCGACGTCTGCGGTCATTCGGTCCGTCGCAGAAATGCGCTGGCCGGTGATCGTACTCGGCGCTGGAGGAAAAATGGGATTGCACGTGTGCATGATGCTCGCGGCTGCAGGACGTTCCGCGGGTCACTCGGAGAAGGTGATCGCGGTATCGCGATTCCGGACCTTGCGGGATCGAGAGGAATTCGTCAGTCGCGGCATCGAAGTGATATCCGCCGACCTGTCTGCTCCGGCGGAAGTCGAGCGGCTGCCGAATGCCGGGACGGTGTTTTTTTTGGCGGGCGTCAAATTTGGTACCGCATCAGATCCTGCCCTGCTCGAGAAAATGAATGTAACGGTGCCCGGACTGGTTGCGGAACGTTACCGCAATTCCGTGATCGTCGCATTTTCAACCGGATGTATTTATCCTTTCGTGACGCCGGATAGCTGCGGCGCAGACGAGGGAACGGCGCCGGCCCCGTTGGGCGCCTACGCGGAATCGTGCCTGCGGCGTGAGCAGGCCTTTGCCGACGCGGCGCGCCGATTCCACACGAAGATCGTTTTGGTGCGACTGAACTATTCCGTGGAATTCCGTTATGGCGTCTTGGTGGACATCGCCACAGCGGTCGCTTCCCGCACGCCAATCGATCTCACGACGGGTTACGTCAACGTGATCTGGCAGCAGGATGCGGTGGCTCACATCGTCCGCAGCCATGTGCTGGCGGGCAATCCGCCTGTGCCGATCAACATTACGGGCGTGGAGATTCACCGGGTTCGCGATATCGCCGATCGCTTTGGCAAGCTGTTGGGCGTGGCGCCGGTCTTTTCGGGGTGCGAAGCGCCGACCGCTTGGTTGAGCAATCCGAGTTGGAGCCACCGCATTTTTGGTGCTCCACCCACCTCGATCGAAACCATGGAGAGCTGGATCGCAGCCTGGCTGGCCCAAGGCGGCGACACCTGGGGCAAACCGACCGGATTTCAGAATCGCGAGGGGAAATTTTAATCATGGTCCAATCCCTTGTGACCCTGCGTCGCCTTCTCCTCGACGGACAGGCGATCCCGGCTTTGCCGCTTGCGCTGACTCGACGCCGCCGCTGGTCGGAAAAACGGCAACGAGCGGTATTGCGTTATTACATCGATGCCGGCGTCGGAGGAATCGCGGTTGGCGTTCACTCCACCCAGTTCGAAATTCGCGAGCCTCGCCACGGATTGTACGAGCCCGTCTTGCGATTGGCGGCTGAAACAACGCGCACTTGGAACCCGGCACGAGCCGGCGCGTTTCTGCGGATCGCGGGCGTGTGTGGAGCGACTCCGCAAGCGATGGCTGAAGCTGAGCTCGCACGAGACCTCGGATACGATGCGGCATTATTGAGCCTCGGGGCGTGGCGCGAAAAAGATGAGCGCGCCATGCTGCGCCATTGCGGCCGCATCGCGACAGTCCTGCCGCTGATTGGCTTCTACATGCAGTTGTCCGTGGGCGGCCGACGGCTGAGTTACCGATTCTGGCGTGAGTTCGCCGAGATCCCCAATGTCGTGGCGATCAAGATCGCGCCCTTTAATCGCTATCAGACGTTGGACGTGGTCCGCGCGGTGATCGATTCCGGCCGTGAAGACATCGCGCTCTACACCGGCAATGACGACAACATCGTCGCCGATCTGCTCACGCCGTTTCATTATGCTGGAAAAACCCGTCGCATCGTCGGCGGCCTTCTTGGCCAATGGGGCGTGTGGACCCAACGAGCGGTCGAGATGTTGGCCGAGATCAAAGCGATTCGGCAGCGGGGCCGAATCGACTCCCTCTGGCTCGCGAAAAACGCGGCCCTGACCGACGCGAATGCGGCGGTGTTTGATGCGGCCCACAACTTCGCCGGGTGCCTGTCCGGGATCCACGAGGTCCTGCGGCGACAGGGACTCTTTGAAACGAATGCCTGCCTCAACCCGTGTGAAGTGCTCTCGCCCGGCCAATCGGCAGAACTCGATCGCGTGACCCATGCGTATCCGTGGCTGAATGACGACGCGTTTGTTGCAGCCAATCTTCATCGATGGCTGGCCTGAACCTCTCCGCTTTCGACGTGATCGGGCCGGCGATGGTCGGGCCTTCGAGCTCGCACACCGCGGGTGCGGTCCGACTGGGGTTGATCGGCCGGCAATTGCTCGGCGGCACTCCGCGACGCGCAGACATCGGATTGCACGGATCATTCGCCGCGACGGGTCGAGGGCATGGTACCGATCGGGCGTTGGTCGCTGGCCTGTTGGGATTTTTTCCGGACCACGAAGCGATCCCGCAATCATTCGAGCATGCGCGTCAGGTCTGGAGTTTGTTTTTTCTGCGATCGATCTTGGTGATTCGGCGCATCCGAACTCGGTTCATCTCAGCCTTGGGTCAGCCGAAGGTGAAATCGATCTCACGGGCGCGTCGTTGGGCGGAGGGATCATCCAGGTGCTGGAAATCGACGGTCACGCCACGGCGCTTGGGGCGGCGAGGCACACGCTGGTTTGCTGGCACGCCGATCAAGCGGGGTTTCTTTCCCGACTCACCTCGGTTTTTGCCGCGAACGAAGTGAACATCGCCACGCTTGCGACGACGCGCCGCAGCCGAGGGGGTCGAGCGCTCACGGTCGTGGAGACCGATCATCCGATTGCTGCCTCCACCTTCGATTTGATCACCGAGATTACCGGCCTGTGCCGCGTGCGAGCTTTTCCGCCTCTCCCATGAGTTCTTCGCTTGAGAATTGGCGCTTCGATTCGGCGGCAACGTTATTGCAGGGTTGCGCCGAAGGAAATTGCTCGATCGCCGAAATCGCTTTGCGCCGTGAGGCCGCCGACTCAGGTGAACCGCGCGAGAAACTCCTGGAGCGGATGGAAACGCATTTCGTCACGATGCGGGAGTCCGTGCGGAAAGGACTTGGGATAAACGGACGTTCCGCCAGCGGACTTTCCGGCGGCGATGCTCTTCGCCTGCATGCGTATTCAAACAAAGCTGACGCGCTACTCGGCCCGCATCTCGCGCGGATTGCCGCCTATGGTTTCGCGGTACTCGAATCGAACGCCCAATTTGGCCGGATTGTCGCCACGCCGACCGCCGGATCGGCCGGGATCGTGCCGGCATGCCTGCTCGGACTGGAAGAGACGCGGGGCCTTTCGTCGACACAGGCCGCCCATGCGCTTTTCACGGCGGCGGGCATCGGCATCGTGATCGGAAGCCGGGCGCCGTTTTCTGGTGCCCAAGGCGGATGTCAGGCTGAAGTAGGCAGCGCGTCGGCCATGGCGGCCGCAGCCGTGGTCGAATGCGAGGGCGGCACGCCGCAGCAGGCGGTGGACGCGGCCGCTTTCGCATTGATGAATACGTTGGGCATGGTGTGCGACCCGATTGGTGGTTTCGTTGAAATTCCGTGCGTCAGTCGCAACGGGATGTTCGCCGTCCATGCCTTTCTCGCTGCCACAATGGCGCTGGCCGGCGTGCGTTGCGTCGTGCCACTGGACGACGTCGTGCTCGCCATGCGCGACATCGGCCGAAGGATGCCGCGCGCTTTGAAGGAGACTTCCGAAGGTGGACTCGCCCAAACCCCCACTGGGCTAAAATTTCCTCCCTCGCGGATTGTCTAGCGGGACGCGTGCGTTTTTTAAATTTTGGACCGAGCTGCCGCAATGAAAATTCCCCGAAGTTGTCTGCATCTGCTGAAAGATCTCGTCTCAATTCCAAGCGTGCTGCCGGGTGGGGAGACCCGGGGCTCAATTCCGGGCGAAGCGGCAGTCGCAAATTATGTTGCTGCTTTTCTGCGCGAGTGTGGGGCGGAGGTTGAGCTTCAGGAGGTCGAACCGGGCCGGCCCAATGTCATCGGTCGCTTTAGCGCGACGAAGTTCGGATGTCCGACGATCGCACTCATCCCGCATCTCGACACCGTGGGAGTTGCCGGAATGACGGTGGAGCCCTTTCGGCCAAAGGTTCGTGGTGGTCGGATTTATGGGAGGGGCGCCTGCGATACGAAGGGGCCGATGGCGGCCGCGCTCTGGGCGTTACGTGGCTGGTCGAGACGTCGAGCGACGCGTGAAATCAACGTCGTTTTTGCGGCAACGATGGGCGAGGAGGAACTCAGTGTCGGTGCGAGCGCTCTCTGTCGAAGTGGGTTCAACGTGGATTTCGCGGTGGTGCTCGAACCAACTGACCTGAAGGTCGTCCACGCAGCGAAAGGTGTCGTGCGATTGTGGGTACGCGCAGATGGCCGCGCCGCTCACGGTTCAACACCGGAGCGCGGTCGAAACGCGGTGTATGCGATGGCTCCGTTTCTCCTGCGCTGCCGGGATGTGCTCGCTCCGGGTTTTGCGCGGATTCGTCATCCGGTGCTGGGTGCGGCGTCGCTCAACCTAGGCGTGATGCGCGGAGGGACCGAACTGAATATCGTGCCTGATGCTTGTGAGATTGGCTTGGATATTCGCACGCATCCAGACTTTGACTACGAAAAGGCGCTGAAAGAAATCGCCGCGGCGGCTGAAGGCTTGAGACTGGACGTGTACCGCTGCGGCCCGTCGTTCTCGATCTCCCGGGAAACACCTTGGCTCCGGTCGCTCGCAAAGATCGGCAATGGATTCGCTGCGGTGCCGTGGTTCAGCGACGCCAATGTGCTCAACGCCCACGGCATTCCCGCTGTCGCGTTTGGACCGGGGTCGATTGCGCAGGCGCATACGGCCGACGAGTTCATCACCCTCGAAGCGCTGGAGAGCGGGGCGCGGGCGTTCGAAGCGTTATTGCGCAATCCGATTTTCCGAGCCCCTCCACCGACTCCTGTGCACCGTGAGTCAGACGAGAGCAACAGTCCCAGAACCGATAGACCATGTTTGTGAGCCTATCCGCCATTCCACTTCCACGACGCAGACGGTAAGCTCCGTCCGCCTCGCTGACTAACCAAAAGATGAAACCGCACTCTCGCGCCCTCGCATTTAAGGTGAGCGTCGTGTTCGGATGACGGCAGACTAAAATTGTTCATGAACGATCGTTCGATTCTCTATATCGTCATTGCCGCTTATTTCGTGCTGCTGATCGCGGTGGGTTTGGTGCTGCGGCGGCTGAACCGGAATGTGGACGATTACTTTCGGGGTGGCTGCCGCGCGACGTGGTGGCTTAGCGGCACCAGCGCGTTCATGGCGATCTTCAGCGCGTGGACGTTCACGGGCGCTGCTGATCTGGCTTATCACAGCGGTTGGAGCGCGTGCGTGATTTTTTCCGGCACAGTGGGCGCGCTGATCGTCAACGCTCTCGTATTGGCGAAATGGTACCGGCAGATGCGCGTCATCACGGCGCCGGAGATGCTCGAGCAACGCTTCGGTCCAGTCACCCGACAGGTGTATGCCTGGTTGACCGTCGTCAGCCGGTTATTCATCTCGGGCGTGCAGCTCTATGGCGTCGCCGTTTTCGTGGCCGTCGTGTTCCGGCTCGATCTCACGGCGATGATCGTGTCGGTGGGCATCGTCATCACGATCACGGCCACCATCGGTGGAACGTGGGCGGTGATGACGAATGATTTTTTGCAGGGACTGATTCTGGTCTTCACTGCCATCGCGGTCGCTGCGGTGAGCCTATGGCAGGTCGGCGGGTTCAGTGGCTTCGTCCACGCCGTTCAGCAGGCGGATCTCACCGCGGCGTTCACACCGTTGAAACCTGGCGGGTTCGGGACGGATCTGGGGTGGGGCTGGGTGCTGGCGATCTTCCTGCAAAATGTGATGGTCGTCACGAGTGCCACAAACGCTTCGCTGTATTTTAAAGCCAAGGACGGTCGCGAGGCGAAGCGAGGGGCCGCATTGCATGCAGTGCTTATGGTGCTCGGCACCGCGATTTTTTTTCTGCCGCCGATGGTCGCGCGTTTGCTCTATTCGAGCGAGGTCGCGGCGACGGGTTTAGCCCGCCCGGCCGAGGCGGCTTATGCGGTCATCAGCATGCAACTGTTGCCACCGGGCATGGTGGCGCTGGTGGTCGTCACGATGCTGGCCGCGACGATGAGCACGCTTGATGTCGGCTTAAATGCGAACGCTGCCATTATCGTGCGCGACATTGTGCCGGTATTGCGGCGCCGATTAGGTTGGGACGCGGTGGCGTCGCGAATGGAACTTATCCTGAGCCAAATTGTGAGCGCGCTGCTTGGCGTCACGATCATTGTCCTCGCGTGCTATTTTGCGCGCGCCGGCAGCAAGGGCCTTTACGGCATCATGCTCGATTTGATGGCGACGATCGCGCTGCCGATGGCGGTTCCACTCGTGATGATGCTGCTCGTGCGCCGCACGCCGACCTGGGCTGCGCTCTTCAGCGTGAGCGTTGGATTTGCTTGCTCGATGCTGGGCTTCTTAAGCGAAAATATCTTCGGCGCGGAGTGGAGTTATCAAGCCAAAGTGTTGTCCGTGCTCGGCACGGGTTCCGTGGCCTATGCGATCACGGCAGCGTTTTGGAATGGCGTCACGACGGAGCAGAAAGCGAAGATTGTGACCTTCTACGCGCAGATGCAAAGGCCGGTGGATTTTGCGAACGAAGTGGGCGAAGCGAACGACGACGTGCAGCAGCGGATCACCGGAATTTTCGCACTCATCACGGGCGTGCTCATTGGGCTATTGATGATCGGCGCGACAAGTTTCCGAGACCGTCTCGTCATTGGGGGAATCGCGACAGCGATTATTTTGGTTGGCCTTGGGCTGATCCGCGTCAGCCGCCGGCCGCGCGTCCGCGCCAAGTAATTCATGGGGGCATTGAAAATTTCTTCTGTGAAGCCATTGCTCGTGAAACCGCGTCAGTCCTTACTGCGCGTCGGTTTGGTTTCGGTCACCTTTCGCCGATTGCCGCCGGAAACCATCGCGCAAGAGGCGGCGGATGCCGGACTCGGGGCGATCGAGTGGGGCGGGGACGTCCACGCGCCTCACGGCGATATTCATCGCGCCCGGCAGATCGGCGCCTGGTCGCGGGACCTCGGGCTCGATGTCAGTTATGGCTCGTATTATCGCGTCGGTGAGAGCGAGGCCCAGGGGCTCGCGTTCGAGGCGGTGCTAGGCTCAACGATCGCGCTCGGAGCGAAAATGGTTCGAGTGTGGGCTGGCAGCCGCGGACCGGAGGCCGTTGAAGCGGCGGGTTGGGGTCGGGTGGTGGAGGATGCTCAGCGCATCGCGGCGATGGCGGCCAATCAGGAGGTGACGATCGCGTTCGAACGCCATGCGAACACGCTGACGGCGACGCCTGACGCACATCGGCAGTTGCTCGAACGGCTACCGTCGCCGAACATCGCGACGTTTTGGCAACCGGATTTTTGCGCACCCGTGGAGG
>CBRAFL010000033.1:0-25564 GCA_967755055.1 uncultured bacterium | reverse complement strand
CGCCTCGTGATCAACAACGGTCCGCACGCGTGCGAATCCGTGCCCCATCTTCACGTCCATCTTCTCGCCGGTCGCCAGATGACCTGGCCGCCGGGTTAAACAGCCGCCGCGGATTTGCGTCAGAACCTCGGTTACCACTCCGCGCAATCAAAGCGGGAACTCTCCGGCGCCAGAGGAATCACATCCGCTCGACATGCACGCGCGTCATCCCTGCGTCGCACGTCAGCATGAGTTTTTTCCCGCTTCACGTTCTCTTTCTCACCTTCGCCGCTGTAGCTCTGACCACGGCGCTTTCAGCCGAGCCGGCACCCGTTGCCCTTCTCTCTCGTTTCGACACCGACGGAGATCACCAACTCAACCCAGCCGAACGCAAAGCCGCCCGCGCCTATCTCTCCGAGCATCCGGTCACGCCCGCCGCTCCTCCGCCCCGTCGACCTGGCGAACCGCCGCCGGACATCCCCACGCTCGAACCCGCCAAAGCCGGCGCCAAACTCTCGCCGACAGACGTTTCGATTTCGCCCGATCAGCCGCTGTTTGACGAAGCTTCACTGCGAACCGTCTTCATCGATTTCGAAGATGCCGATTGGGAACAGTCTCTCGCCGATTTCGCGCCCACCGACATTCCCCTGCCCGCGCGAGTTCAACTCGACGAGAAAATCCTGCCGCCCGCACACGCGCATTTTCTGTCGGGCAGCGCCGACGCACTTTCTCCGATCGGCTACAAACGCTCTCTCGAACTCGCCTTCGATGCACCGTTCCGTGATGGCGAGCGTCGTCTCCAGCTGTTCGATCTTCGGAACGATTCCACGCTGATTCGCGCCGCGTTATTTTACCATATCGCGGCCGCATTTGGCCCGACACCTCGCGCGACTTTCGTCCGCGTCGTGATCAACGGAGAATTCCGCGGCATCTACCTCAGCGTGCAGCCATTCGACGAACCGTTCGTCGCTCAACATTTTCCCACGACACGTGGCGCCCGATTCACTCTGCCTCGCGGCGCCACTCTCGCCTACCTCGGCGATGCTCCCGAACCGTATCGCCAGGTCTATCAGCTCGACACACCCGAGGATCCGGCCGCATGGACGCGATTGATCGAGCTTTGTCGAACCTTGGATCGCACCCCGCCGGAAGAGCTTTCCACCGCGCTCGCTCCGCTGCTCGATGTCGAAGGCGCGCTGAAACTCCTCGGGATTGAAAACGCCCTCATGAATCAATCCGGCTATCGGCAAACCGGCGGGGGCTACGGACTCTACCTCGATCCCGACGGCCGATTTCATTTGGTGCCGCTCGTTGCCGAATCCGTTTTCCAACTCGCGGAAAGCCGTGAGCAAGTTGAGCGCCCGCGCGACGAGCCAAGCGGAGGCGGTGAACGCGGCGAGCGCACCGGCGGCTCCGGTCGACGTTCAAAACGCGGCGGCGGCGACTCACGCGGCCCCGAGACTGCGAGCGCGCCTTCCGCCGATCGCGAAAAAGAACTCCTCAGCCATGCGCTCAAAGCCCGTGAGTTTCCGAAACAGGCAGGGACCGATCTCGCGATGCTGTTGAGCTACAGCTTCGTCAACAAAGCAGACCACAACGACGACGAAAAACTTTCGCAGGACGAGTGGCTCGAGTTCGCTCATTCGTGGTTTTTCATGATCGACGAAGAACATGGCGGCGTGGCCACTCGCGCCCAATTTCTCTCAAGCTTTCGCAATCTCATCACGCCGCCTTCCACTCGCGACCAGCGCTCCACTCAAACGTTTGGCGGCGAAGATCCACCCGCGATTCTCGGCGGAGATTTTTATTCCGCCGTCGATCGCAATTCCGATGGTCGGCTGACCGAACCCGAATTCACCGAAGCGTTCTCCAGCTGGTTCACCGCCTGGCGTCAGGGCAAGCACACGTGGCTTACCCGCGACGACATTCAGCGCGGCCTCGGCACGGTTTTTTCACGCACTGTTTTTCAAGCTGATCAGTCGCGTATCAAACGTTTGGAGTCGGTCGACACCGGCGCATCGGACCGCCGCGAAGCCGGCGGACCTGGCGCAGGCGGATCGCCCGTGAATGCGGGCGTTTCCCTCGGCCCGATCCCACTTGGTTTCGGCCGCGGAGGCGGATCTGGCCGCGGCCCTCGCGGCGGCGGTCGCGAGACCGCTGTGAGCTATGAACAGTGGCTGCCACTTGATGCACTCGGCGAAAAAGATCGGCCGCTTCTCACCAAGTTGCTCGTCATCCCCGCTCTGCGCGCGCGCTATGTTCGTACGATCCGCTACGTGGTGGAAGACTGGCTGACTTGGGAACGCCTCGGCCCAATCGCCCGCCAGTATCACGCGTTGATCGCCGAAGACGTGAAAACGGAAACGCACAAGCCTTGGAGCTACATCCGATTCGTGCAGGACCTCGATCAAGACACGGCCGCCACAGACGACCAAAACCATCCGGCGTCAGTGAAGGCGTTCGTCCTTGCTCGAAAGGAAACGCTCTCAAAGCAGGACGGGATTCGCTGAGCTGAAGAACTCGTGTAGCTGGCCTCGTTGAGCCGGCCCCGATCGTTAGGCTTTTCGTGCTCGTGATCGTACTCGTGCTCATGATCGACTCCGGCTGGGATTGAGCTCGAGAAAGAGCACCAGCGATCAAGAGCACGAGTACGATCACGAGCACGAGGAACGGGCCGCGCCCTTCAACTTCGCGCCTCGAACGCTCCATCACTCCGTTTCGCGATCAGCCGTTTGAGCTCGAGCATCATCAGCGCCGCGGAAACCTGCGCCGATGGAAATCCCGTCCGTGCAACAACCGCGTCCGACGACACGATCTCTCCGCCTTGGAAACAGGCCCACACCGCCGCTTCTTCTGTCGTGAGATTCAATGGCACTCCGGCTGGTCCACCGAGACGTGCACCTGATCTTTCTCCGATCGGCAGCGGCCGCAGTCCGTCAAGATAGTTCAACTCGGACAAAAGATCATCGACGCTCGTAAGCAGCGTGGCGCCGTCACGAATCAGTTGATGACAACCCGCGCTCGTCGGCTGATCGATGCGCCCAGGCACCGCGAAAAGCAGCCGGCCGTTTTCCCCGGCAAATCTTGCGGTAATCATCGCGCCGCCGCTCACATCCGTTTCGACCACGATTGTCGCTTCGCACATCCCAGCGACCACGCGATTGCGCATCGGGAAACTCTGCCGATCCGCCCGTCGCCCAAAAGGAAACTCCGACAGCACCACACCCGTCGCTTCGATCCGCCGGTAGAGATCGAGATTCTCCGGCGGATAAATGATATCGATCCCGCAACCGACCACGCCCGCGGTTTTGCCACCCACCGAGAGCGCGCCTTCATGTGCTGCCGTGTCGATGCCGCGCGCCAATCCGCTCACCACGCAAAAACCCAACCGCGCCAGTTCCGCGCCCAGTTTTTTCGCCGTCGCCTGCCCGTAAAGCGTGGTTCGCCGGGAGCCGACGATTGCGATGCAAGGTTGCTCGAACTCATATCGGCCCTTTCGATACAGTCCGATCGGGGGATCGTTAATCGTCTTTAGCAGCTTCGGATATCCCGGATCGCGCGCCGTGATGAAATCCACGTTGCTCTTCACCATCCGCTCTTCCTCGCGGAGTAAATTGAAGTGTTCAGTCCAAGCGGCGATGGTTGCGCTGATCACCGGACCTACTCCTTTGACACTCTCCAAGCGGCGTGAACCCACGTCGAAAATCGCTCGAGGATCGCCCCCTAGTTCCTCCAACAAACGGTTGAGCGTGATGGGCCCGACGTTCGGTAGCGCGTTGAGCACGAGAAACGCCTGTCGCTCGCTTAATTCGCTACTCATGCCATGAACTTGCAGGCGAGACTTTGCGCCGCGACTAAAATCGATCGAAGGTAGGGCGAGGCGTCCCGCCGTGCCGAGAACGCGCGGCTTACTCGCATTCACGGGCGCGGCTCACCGGGACGGTTCGCCCTACCTGTGGCGCGCTAGCCGCGCAACCTACAACTCCCGCAACGCGGGCGACAGGAAATCGACCAGCTGCGTCGTGTTCACCGCGACTTGGCCGCGAGCGCGCGCCAGCAAATCCGCCGCCAGACCGTGCCAGACCGTTCCTCGCGCCGCGGCCAGCAAAGGATCGGCCGGATTTTGCGCCAGCAATCCGCCGATCAGCCCCGCTAGCAAATCACCGCTCCCGCCCCGCGCGAGCACCGGCCCACCGAAGAGCGAATAGTAAGTAGTGCCGCCCGCCTCGCCCTTCTCTGCATCTCCCGCAACGCGTGTAACCGGCCCTTTCAAAACCACAACCGCGCCCGTCGTCTTGGCGAATTCTTCGATCGTCGCTTTTTCCGCGATGCGTGCGAATTCTCCTGCGTGCGGCGTCACAACCAGCGGCGATTTCGCTTCGCGGATAATCGCCGGCTGCAACGCGTCGGCGTCCAACAACACCGGCACCGAAGCGATTTTCGCCAACGTAGCAGCGAGCGCCAAGGTCTCCGGTTCCCGTGCCATTCCCGGTCCGATCACAAACGCCGTCGCACGCTCCATCCGGTCGCGAATCAAATGCAGCCCTTCCAAAGCAAGTCCCCCATCCGGCGTTTCCGGCCAACCCACCCACATCGCCTCTGGCACGCGCGCCGCGTACGCAGGCACCAGCGACTCCGGCACAAATGCCGTCACTAATCCCACTCCGCTTCGCAACGCAGCGAGCACCGCCATCATCACTGCACCAGGATAACTGCGCGATCCGCCGAGAACGAACAGATGCCCGTGACTGCGTTTGTCCGAGTGCGGAGAGCGGAATCCGGCTAGCGGCGCGAGTATCGCCGATGTGAGTACGCGCTGGGCACCCACCGCGCCTTCCGAAAAGAAACCGAGATCGAGGTAACGAACCCGGCCTGCCGCGTCGCCTTCCAATGCCGTCGATTTCACCGAACCCGTCGCGTAGGTAAAATCGGCCCGAAATAATCCGCCACTCGGGAGATCGACAGCCGCCCGGAAGCGAATCGGGAGGGCGTTCACACGTTCGATGAAATCTCGGACACGCGCTTCCACCGGCGGTCGAAACTGAAAACCGAAAATCCCGTCCAAACACAGATCGTAGCTCGGAGCCAGCCTCGCTGGAGTGACGAGTGAAACACGTTCGCCAAACCGATGCACCAATGCCTGCCACGCGCGAACAACGAGTGAGCGCAACGGACGCTCGCCGAAGACAAAGCCAATGTCCGCCCGCGCCTCTCCACGTGCTTCCAGAATCGTTTCGGCAGCGATCAGCGCGTCGCCGCCGTTGTGGCCTTTTCCGACGAGCACCAAGACGCGACTATTCGACGGTATTCCGCCGATCTCCTGGCTATCGCGAAGGACGGCGAGACCGATGGCACCGCCGGCGCGGCGCATCGCGTTCCATTCCCCGGCCTCGTCACCACCAAATAAATTCGTCTCAAGGCGCTTGGCCTCGTCGCACGAAAGGATCGGATGAGTGCCGGGGATCATGATGGCTTGCGCGCCCACTCACTTCTTGCGCGGCGGCTCCTCGCGCGGCTCGAACTGGCCATGCTCGATCCAGGCGCGCCGTGATTCTTCTGTCTCGGTGAATTGAAGCGGTGCGTCTGCAGGCACGCCACGCGTGATCAGTGGCCGGGTCAGCGCGGGGATGGACCGACAATAGCGTTCTTCGTCTTGCCGCAGCACTTCGTAATAAATCGAGTAGCTGTGTTTTTCGGTATCCCACAGCGCGACCTGAGTGAGATTATTTTTCCACACCGCGAAGCGTTCCCACTCGGCAAACACAGCCTCCACCTCCGTCAACTTCGGCCGTTCCAGTTGCACGAGCCGCGCGGACACCGCTGGCGATGAGTTGATCGCCGCCTTTTTCTCGTCGCGTGGCAAAGCCAGGACGAACAACACGCCAAGCACGAAACCCAACGTGATCCACGACGGGGTCTTCGACAAACGCGCGTGAGGAACAGCCGGACTGTTTTCAGTTTCGTCCATAAGGAAACAGCGACCTAGCCCCGCACGAGTGCGGCGACCGCCATCGCGTAATTCTCCGTGTGCGACAGGGTGAGTAAAATTTGCGTCGCGCCCACGTGAGCCAGGAGGGCCGCGCCCTTTTCGTCCAACCGCACGAGTGGCTGATGACGCGCACCGTGGTAAACCGAAACCGATTTCCAGCCGAATTCGGACCCGATACCCGTCGTGAAACATTTCGACACCGCTTCCTTCGCGGCAAAACGCGCCGCGATGTGTTTCTCAGGATGAGCCATTCCCGAGCAGTACGCGCGCTCTTCCTCCGTCAGGATGCGTTCCACGAAGCGGTCCCCATGGCGCAGCAGCACACTTCGAATCCGGGAGATTTCAATAATGTCCGCACCAAGGCCGATCAGCACGCCGCCAGGAGGGAGTTCAATGTTCATGACAGGTGCGAAAGTGTGATGAGCGGAGAGTAAGAAATCAGGTGAATCGTGCGGCAGCGGATACTCGTTACCCGCAACTTCAGGAATTCATCCGCGTTTTCATCTCGCGCACGGCTTCCTCGATGCCGGTGAACAGCGCGCGGCTGATGATGCTGTGGCCGATGTTAAGTTCATGAAGATGCGGGAGTGTCCGAACTTCCGCGATATTCACGTAGTTGATACCGTGGCCGGCATTGACCACGAGACCAAGATCGTGGGCTTGCACCGCGCCTAGCCGCAATCGTTGAAACTCGTCCGCGTGCTTCGGGGAGTCTGCATACGCCGTCGCGTACGCCCCCGTGTGAAGCTCGATCCATGGCGACTTTAATTCTGCGGCGAGCTGGATCTGCGCTTCGTCCGGCCCGATGAACAGGCTGGTCTTGATGCCGGCAGAATTCATCGCCTCGACGCAGGCCGCGACGCGGGAGCGATTTCGAACCACGTCGAGACCGCCTTCCGTGGTTACCACCTCGCGGTTCTCGGGGACCAGACAAACCGAGTGCGGCTTCAATCTAAGAGCGAACTCCGTCATGGCTGGTATGCACGCCATTTCGAAATTCAGCCGTGTCGCGATGCTTTCGCGCAGGCGCCACACATCGCGTTCCTGAATGTGACGGCGGTCTTCGCGCAAGTGGACCGTGATGCCATCTGCACCCGCGCGCTCGGCGATCAAAGCGAGTGTGACCGGATCGGGCTCGACGGCTCCTCCGGTGGTGGCATCAGCCCGCCGGTAACGGGCCTGTCGCAAAGTGGCACAGTGATCGATGTTAACGCCGAGGAGAATCATCAAGGGATCGTCAATATAAGTTCGAAGGCGTGGAAACCAAGAAATGATTCGCCGCGCGGCCCGGATTCATGGCTTCCTAGGCATCATTCTTCTGCTGTGACCATACCTCCGCGCAAACAGGAAAACCTCCTGCTGAATCTGGTGTTCAATATCGCACTGCCCGCACTGGTGCTCTCAAACCTCAGTGCGCCGACTCGGCTCGGACCAGCGATTGGACTAGTCGTGGCGCTCTCGTTTCCCGTCGGCTACGGCGTCTGGGATTTTTTCCGACGCCGGCAGGCCAATTTTATTTCCATCGTGGGCTTCCTCAGCGTGCTGCTGACGGGCGGACTCGGCTTGATGCATATCGGCGGCATGGGTTTCGCGATTAAAGAAGCCGCGGTTCCCACCGTGATCGCCATCGCCGTACTCGTCTCGCTGAAGACGAAGCGGCCACTGGTGCACTCGCTCCTTTATAATGAACAGGTGATTGACGTGACCCGTGTCGACGCAGCTCTGACCGCTCGCGGCACACAACGCGGGTTTGAGCGATTGATGATCACTTCGAGCTATTTGCTGACCGTATCATTTCTCCTGAGTGCCGTGCTCGGTTTCGGGCTCGCCCGCAATATTCTCGTTAGTCCAGCGGGCACGCCGGAATTTAACGCGGAATTAGGAAAGATGCATTGGTTGAGCTGGCCCGTGATCGTCCTGCCAAGCATGGCAATGACCATGTTCGCACTCTGGCGCTTGCTCAACGGACTGAAGAAACTCACGGGACTCACCTTGGACGAAATTTTTCATTCGGGTCCAAAAAAGCCGGAGCCCGCCCCGGCCGGCGACAGTTCGTCGTCCTCCGTTTGATCAGCTACCGCGAAATTCGCGGCGCCCGTACGAGTTTGCGCAGCGACAAATCAGCCGCCGCGCCCGTGCGACTACCCGCGCTGTTCGAGCGGCACGAAATCCCGTTTCGGCGGCCCGACGTAAATCTGGCGCGGACGGTAGATCTTGAGCTTCGGGTTCTGCGCGACTTCACGCCACTGCGCGATCCAGCCCGGCATGCGCCCGATCGCGAACATCACCGTGAACATTTTCACCGGAATCCCGAGCGCGCGCATGATGAGGCCCGAATAAAAATCAACATTCGGATACAGCTTGCGGGAGATGAAATAGTCATCACTAAGCGCCACTTCCTCGAGCTTCATCGCGATATTTAGGAGCGGGTCGTCTTTGATGCCGAGGGAATTGAGCGCCTTGTAGAAGCTGGCCTTGATGATCTTGGCGCGCGGATCGTAATTCTTGTAAACCCGGTGACCAAATCCCATCAGGCGGTCGCCCTTGCCGGCCTTCGCCGCAGCAATGAACTTCGTGCCGTCATCGCCATCGTCGTGGATGCTCTGCAGCATATCGAGGACAGCCATATTGGCGCCGCCGTGCAAAGGACCCCAAAGCGCGTTCACGCCGGCTGAGATCGAGGCGAAAAGATTCGCACCCGCTGACGCCACCATGCGGACCGTCGACGTGGAACAGTTCTGCTCGTGGTCGGCGTGCAAGAGCAGAAAAAGATTCAGCGCCGATGCCACTTCCGGCGTGGGCACGTACTCGCTGTACGGCTCCGAGAACATCAGGTGCAGGAAATTTTCGCAGTATCCAATGTTCGGACGCGGATAATTGAACGGCAGTCCGCTGTTCACGCGGTACGTGTGAGCAGCGATGGTGCGAACTTTTGAAATCGCGATCGCGGCCGCTTCGTCAAAGCACTCGAGATCCCGCACATGATTGTTACTCGCCAGATGCGGGTAATAAGCACCGAGCGCATTGAAGGTCGCCGACAGCACCGCCATGGGATGCGAGTCGCGCGGAAAGCTTTGGATGAACCGTAGCATGCCTTCACGCAACGGAGCGTTTTGCGTGAGCAGTTTGGAGAAATTCCCCCGCTGATCCGACGTGGGCAGCTCGCCGTTGATCACGAGATAGGCGGTCTCAACAAAGCTGGATTTTTCCGCGAGCTGCTCAATCGGGTACCCACGGTACCTCAGAATCCCAACCTCGCCGTCGATGAAGGTGATCGAGCTCTTGCACGAGCCGGTGTTGACGAAACCGTCGTCGTACGTGATGGCGCCCGTCTCCGCGCGCAGCTTTGAAATATCGATCGCGCGTTCGCCTTCTGAGCCTTCGGTCAGAGGAAACGTATAATCTTTGCCATCAAGATTGAGGTTGGCGGAAGCTGATTTGGCCATGCTTGGGCGAAACCAAGCCAATTCGTCGCCTCTTGCAAAGCAATCTTACGCCAAGTTCGCGCGTTCTGTCAGAAATTTCGCTTTTCCTGCGGTCGGTCTCCGCAGCCAAACCCCGCGACGTCAAAAACGCGCCACCACGTCAGCAAAGTTTCGATAGATTTGCAGACCTTTTGCCTGACTCTTTTCAGGATGGAACTGCGTCGCGAAGCAGCGGCGTCGTCCGATGGCAGCCACAAACGGAGCGCCATAGTCGCACTCCGCCAGCACCAGCGAGGAATCCGCCGGCACACAGTGGAAGCTATGAACAAAATAGAACGCCTCGCCTTCACGTGTTAACGACGTTGCGAGTTCCGATTGGGCCTGCACGAAGCGAACGGTATTCCAACCCATGTGGGGAATCTTATAAGACGCCGGGAGTTGAAACCGCCTGACTTCACCTGGGAAAATGCCAAGCCCGGCAACTCCGCCCTCCTCTGATTTCTCGAAAAGCGCCTGCATGCCCAGACACACGCCGAGAAACGGTCGGTCCGCCTCGATCCATTCACGCACGGTCGCATCGAGCTTCGTGGCTCGCAGGGAAGCGACGCAGTCTCGCAACGCGCCCACGCCCGGCAGCACCAACCCGCTGGCACCGCTCGCGCGGACTTCTTCAGGCGTGCGCACCACGCGCGGCGATGCCCCCACCGCTTCGAGCGCTTTAGTGACGCTGCGGAGATTGCAGATTCCGTTATCGATAACGGCGATGTTCATGGCGGAATTCATCATGTGACTGCGGCCAATCGCGACCGCTGTTCAAAAGAAACTACAAGGCGGGCGAGTCGAAACGACGGGCCGTTGTCTTACAGTTTCCCCTTCGTACTCGGGAGCAAATCGGCCGCACGCGGCTCAATCTGCGTCGCAACATCAAGCGCACGCGCCAAGCCCTTGAAAATCGCTTCGGCCACGTGATGCGGCTCTTCGCCATAAACCAGGTGGACGTGCAGATTTGCACCCAGCGCGTTGCTGAAGGCGCGGCAAAACTCTTTCACGAGGATGATGTTGAAATCGCGCACGAACATCGTCGGCGCTTCCGCTTCGTACACGAGATGCGGCCGGCCACCCACGTCGACGACGATCCGCGCGAGCGATTCGTCCATTGGCAGGAGAAAAAATCCGTAGCGCTTGATGCCGACTTTATCACCCAAGGCTTCCTTGAAGGCCTGGCCAAGCACGAGACCGACATCCTCGACCGTGTGGTGATAATCAACGTCGGTGTCGCCCTTGGCTTTAATCGTGAGATCGAAAAGGCCGTGCTTGGCGAACAGCGTCAGCATGTGATCGAAAAACGGCACGCCGGTTTCGATCTTCGACACGCCGCGGCCGTCGACCGCGAGAGTGAGCGCAATATCCGTCTCCGCCGTGGTGCGGGAAACGGTCGCCATGCGGGCAAAAGCCGCGGGTTCTAGACGTTGAGAGGTGCCTTTTGCCATGCGTCGAGGGATTCGTGGAGGACGAGCATCTCGTCGTCCGTGCCGACGCTGATGCGGAGAAAGGATGCGGTCAAGGCATGGCTCGCGAAGTAACGCACCAGCACCTTGCGTGCATAGAGAAATTCGTAGGCGGATTTCGCGATCGCCGGGCCGCTCTCGCCCCGCGCGTTTTTCGGCTCGGTAAAAATGAAATTCGCCTGCGATGGATAAGTGAACCAGCCGAGATTCTGGAACCGGCTCACCGACGTATCGCGCGTCGTTTTAATTTTGGAAACCACCGCCGCATAGTAGCTCACGTCGCCGAGCGCTGCGATCGCTGCCGTCTGGGACAGCCGGTTCACATTGTAGCTGTCGCGAACGCGATCGAGCAGATCGATCACCTCGGGATGCGCGAGGGCGTAACCCACGCGAATTCCCGCCAACGCGTATGCTTTCGAAAGAGTTCGGACGATGACGACGTTAGGATAACGCGCGAGCAATGGGATCGCGTTCTCCCGCGCGAACAACGCGTAAGCTTCGTCGATCACGAGAAGGCCTTTGAACCGCGCGAGGATTTCCTCGAACTCGGCCAGCGTGAAACCAACGCCGGTCGGAGCATTGGGCGATGTGAGAAAAAACGCGCGAGCTTGCGATGCAGCAATCCGCTCAACCGGCAGCCGCATCGAACGATCGAATTCAATGACGCTACTGCGCCCATTCTGAATTTCGACCAGCACCGGATAAAGCGAGTAGCTCGGAAAAGTGAACCCCGCCGCCGCCTCAAGGTAGGGCGAGGCGTCCCCGCCGTGCCGCGGCTCACCGGAGACGGTTCGCCCCACCTCCGGATTCGAACCGCAAAAGGCGCGCACCAACAAATTTAAGATGTCATCCGAGCCGTTGCCAATAATCACGTTCTCTTCTCGGAGCCCATGGAGTGCCGCGACCACTGCGCGCAACGGACTGCTCTTGGGATTTGGATACAGACGCAAAGCGGCACCGTCCTCGCCGATATCGCGGTGCAATGCCTCAGCGACGCGCGGACTCGGTGAATAAGGGCACTCGTTCGTGTTGAGTTTTACCCAGCCGGATTCAGTCGGCTGCAAACCCGGAGTATAGGCGTGGAGACTCGCAACGTGCGGCAGAGCAAGAGAAGACAAACCAGACATCCAGCGATCGCCGCAAAAACGCCCGCAAGGCGCAAAGAGATAATTCGGAGTGCGGCGACTCGACCCACTCGTGTAGGTGGCGCGCTCGCCGCGCAACAGATCGCCAAACCGTGGCGCGGCGAGCGCGCAACCTACTTGGTCCGAATCTTTACGGAGCGTCCGTGCGCGTCGAGTTGCTCCATCTTGGCAAAAGCAGCCACCACCGGCTCCGCCTTCTGGACGCTCTTGCGATCGTACTGGACGATGCTGGTGCGACGCAAAAAATCGGCGACACGCATTCCGCTCAAGAAACGGCCGGCGCGACCCGTTGGCAAAACGTGACTGGGGCCTGCGGTGAAATCGCCGAGTGCGGTCGGCGTATCGTTACCAATCATAATCGCACCAGCCGTCGTCACGTCTTTCGTCAGTTTTTTTACCGCGCTCTCGGTCACGAGTAACTCGAGATGCTCGGGCGCAACATAGTTCGCCACCTCCGCCGCCTGAGCCAGCGTTCCCACTTCGACGGCGACAAATCCTTCGTGCAGCACACGCCGCGTTTTGTCGGAACGGGAAATCATTTCCAGCTGCGAATCCACTTCCGCCGAGATCGCTGCGATCACGCTGGCAGAGGTCCCGACGAGATAAATCCTTTCGCGCCCGGAACCGTGCTCGGCCTGCGCCAGCAAATCGGCTGCCGCGTAATCAGCACGCGCGGTTTCATCCGCAATCACCATCAACTCGCTCGGGCCCGGCAGACCATTCACACCTACCACTCCGAAAACCTGACGCATCGCTTCGCAGGTGTACGCGTTGCCCGGCCCAAAAATTTTATCCACCGCCCGCAACGTCGTCGTGCCATACGCCATCGCGCCGATCGCTTGCACGCCACCGATGCGATATACTTCATCCACGCCGAGGAGATGAAGCGCGGCCAGCAGGCCGTCGGCGATTTTGCCGTTCGCGTTCGAAGGCGTAAACACAGCCACTTCGGGACAGCCTGCGATCTTGGCCAGCGTCACGGTCATCAATACCGTGGATACGAGTGGGACTTGTCCGCCGGGAACGTACAGACCCACGCGGCGGATCGGATCAAATTTTTCGCCGACCAAAGCGCCTTGAGGATTTTTCGTCGTCCATGCTTTGGGCAGACCATGTTCGTTAAACGCGACAATGCTGTCTCGCGCGGCCACGAGCGCGCGATGTTCCGCTGCTGGCAACCGTTTCGCCGCGGCTTCAAGCTCAGCAGGCTTCACGCGGAATTCCCGCGCCCGTAATTTCGCACCATCGAACTTCGCCGCATAATACGTCACCGCTTCGTCGCCGCGCTCGCGCACATCTGCCAGAATTGCGGCGACCGAATCCGTGATGGCACGTGGCACCACTGCACCCTGACAAAAAGCGGCGAGATCGCTGGCGAAGGTTTTTGAAGCGTGATGGAGCGTGCGCATGGGGAAAACGGGCGGGGAGAATCTTACTCCCACTCAATTGTCGCCGGCGGCTTCGAACTGATGTCGAGCACGACCCGGCTCACGCCGCGGACTTCGTTGGTGATGCGGCTGGAAATCCGTTGCAGCACGTCATGCGGAATCTTCGCCCAATCCGCGGTCATCGCATCGATGCTCTCCACGATCCGCAACGCGATCACGTAGTCGTAGGTGCGTTCGTCGCCAAACACGCCGACCGTTTTCACGGGGAGGAACACACAGAACGACTGCCAGACTTTGTAGTAGTATTCCGAGGACATCATCTCGTCGTGCAAAATGGCATCGGCGTTACGGAGAATTTCCAGGTTCGCTGCGGTGATCTCACCCATGACACGCACGCCGAGTCCGGGGCCGGGGAATGGCTGACGCCACACGACTTCCTTCGGTAGACCGAGCGCCGCGCCGACTTTACGCACCTCGTCTTTGAACAATTCGCGCAACGGCTCGATGAGCTTGAGCTTCATCCGCGCGGGCAGACCACCGACGTTGTGGTGCGTCTTAATCAACGATGCGGGATTATTGCCGATCGAAACGCTCTCGATCACGTCAGGATACAACGTTCCCTGTCCGAGAAAATCGGCGTGTCCGATTGTCTTCAGCGCCTTTTCGAAAATTTCAACGAACGTGTTGCCGATGATCTTTCGTTTCTGTTCCGGCTCCGTGACGCCCTTAAGTCGGCGCAGAAAGAGTTTCGAAGCATCAACCACGCGCAGGTCGATCTTGAAATGCTTTTTGTACAGAGCCTCAACGTACTCGCGTTCACCTTTTCGAATCAGACCGTTGTCAACGAACACGCAGGTCAGCTGGCGACCGATGGCTTTGTGTAACAGCGCCGCTGCCACCGAAGAGTCGACGCCACCGGAGAGACCGAGAATCACGCGCGACTTGCCGACCTTCGCGCGAATATCCGCGACCGCGTGAGCGATAAAATCCTTGGTGGTCCAGTCCTGTTTCGCACCGCAAATTCCGACCAGAAAATTCCGGATCATGTCCACGCCGTGTTCGGTGTGGAAGACTTCGGGGTGAAACTGGATACCGTAAAAACCGCGCTTCGCGTCCTCGATGCCGGAGAACGGCGAGTTTTCAGAAACCGCGGTCGCCACGAAACCCGGAGGAAGGCGGGTGAGTTTGTCGCCGTGCGAATTCCAAATGCGGAGCTTGCGCGGCAGACCCGCGAACAGTTTGCCCGGACGCTTGATCGTGAGATGGCCGTGGCCGTATTCGCGCGCTTTGCTGTGCTCCACTTCACCGCCGAGGAAATAACCCATCAGCTGCACGCCGTAACAGATGCCAAGAATCGGCACGCCGAGTTCGAAGATCTTCGCGTCGGGATGCGGCGCCTTCTTCGCGTATACGCTCTGCGGGCCGCCGGAGAAGATGATGCCCACGACGCCGTCAGCTTGCAGTTGCGCGGCCGGCGTGGAGAAGTGGTAGATCTTTGAATAGATCTGGCACTCACGAATCCGGCGCGCGATGACCTGTGTAAGTTGAGAACCGAAGTCGAGGACGGCGATGGTTTGAGGCATGTGCGGCTTTGGTAAACGGACAGCAGAACGCAGACGCCGCAGCGGGCGCAAGCGAGATTCCGGACGAGTTTTCAACTTGTTCCAGGGCCTCAAGGAAACGAAGCGGCTCCGTTGTAGCGGCAGGCCTCCGTGCCTGTCCCTTCCGTTCTTCGTAGCCGCACGCGTGAGCGTGCGGACCGCACCGCAACCGGCGCGGCTACAAATCCGGGATCTCGGATCTCCAAACTTCGAACTCCGAACCCAACAGGCACGGAGGCAGTGCGCTACTCCGGATGCGAATCACGCATTGCACTCGCCACTTAACGTTATCCCGCTGCATTTCAGTCTCTCTCATGTCGCGCATCGGTGAAATGATCCGCAGTGTCATCCGCCATCCGGGCTTCCCTGGCTTGCTCGCCACCAATTTCGTGCTCGGCCTCGCGTACTCGTTTGTCGTGCCGTTCATGTCGATGTGGGGCACGTTGGCGGTCGGAATGACGCCGTGGGTATTTGGGTTGTTCATGACGATCACGTCCGTCTCCGCGATCGTGCTCAGCACCGTGCTGGCTGGATGGTCCGACACCCACGTGGCGCGTCGCACGATGTTGCTGCTGGGCGCAACGGGCGGGGTCATCGGCTACACCGGATACGCTTTCGTACGGGATCCGATCGCACTCACGATCATCGGCGCGCTCGCCCTTGGCGTCGCATCCGTTAGTTTTTCCCAGCTCTTCGCGCACGTTCGCGAAGAATTGGGGCGACCGGAGAACATCCACTCGGACGCGCCTCTTCTGATGAGTGTGTTGCGCGTGTCGTTCTCGCTCGCGTGGACAATCGGTCCGGCGATTGGCGCGGCGGTGATGATTCATTTTAGCTATCGCGGAATCTTCCTCGCTGCTGCGGCGCTGTTTCTCCTGTTCCTTATTGGCGTGGTGCGGTTCGTGCCGCACCGGCCTCATCCACCGGTGGCGCAGCAAACACAACGCGAACCGTTGCAAAAGGTACTTCGGCGACCCGTCATTCTCGCGCACTTCATTGGCTTTGTTCTCATCTTCGCTGCATTCACGATGAACATGATGAACCTGCCGCTGCTCGTGACGCAGCAATTAGGCGGCACCGAACGCGATGTCGGCGTCATCTTCGGGATCGCGCCGGTGGTGGAGATGCCGCTGATGATTTGGTTCGGTCGCCTCGCCGCTCGTGGCCATCAAGTCGCGCTCATTCGTTTCGGCGTGTTCGTTGGCGCCTGCTACTTTTTCGCGCTCACCTTTGTCGGCGCACCGTGGCATGTCTACCCGATGCAAATCCTGAGCGCCGCTTCAATCGCGGTGACAACGAATGTAGCGATCACGTTCTTTCAGGACCTCGTCCCAGGACAAACCGGCGTCGCCACGAGCATCTACTCAAATTCTTTTAGCACCGGCAGCCTGCTCGGATACTTTGCGTTTGGCGTGCTCGTGGACGCTGTCGGTCACCGCGGCGTATTTTGGGCCTGCGTGGCACTGAGCCTCGTGACGCTCACGATCTTCATGGCTTACCGTCACAGCCACGAACGATCACCAGTCGACGCGATCGGTTCGTAGAACCGAATCGCAAAACCAACTCTGTCGCGATCGGAGAAAATGAAATAGGCGCGCAATCATTGCGCGCCTAGTTCCAAGACGCCTCACCTCTCTTCATTACGGCGCGAGCCCGTGGAAGAAGAGAGGCGCGGCGTAGCGCTCGTCGCTTACTTCTTCTTCTTAGCTGCGACTTTCTTCTTGGGCGATGCGCTCTTCTTGGCAGGTTTCGATGTTTTCTTGGCCATTGTTTTTCCTTTTTTGCTGCGGTTGTGCTCACCGGCGGAACATGTGCTCCGTCGGCGCACCTCCACTTAGGCCCGCATTGTGATGAATTGTAAACCGTAGACGGCGTGTGAGCTTGAAAAAATTTGATGCCCAAAAAACGAGCATCGATGAGTTTTGGCGACACGTTCACGGAAATTTTCTCCGTTTCGCTGAAGCAACGCGCAAAAAATTTCAGCAGATTCTCCAGTGTAATTCAGGTTTTTTTCTCAGCAGCGATTCGGCTCACGGGCCAATGACGCTGCACAGAAATCGAGCTGGGTTTCGTGATCAACACGTGCGACCACGCACGAAAATAAATCTTCAAACCACAACTTCCCTCGGCATGGAATCACTCGAAAATCTCAACGATCTCTTCATTCGCGAACTCCGCGACCTCTACGCGCGAGCACGTCTATGTTGAAGCTTGGTCTGCGACCTCAGCCCTCTGATTCAGTCGCTCCGAGAGCTGCGTCAGTCGTCAGTCGCTCGTCTGTGCGGCCGTCTTCCTTCTTCTTTCAATGTCGCTTCAAGGAGCTGCGTAGCGTCGCGGTAGTTTAGCACTCAGGCGAACGTCCGCACATTGCCGCAGCCGGCAATTCGTAGTGCTCCACTTTTTGCGCCGCGACAATCAGAGCTGAGTCGAGCACATCCGGATCGGCATCTTCGTCGAGAGTTTCACGACCTTCTGCGACGAGGCCCGTCCTCCTAACCAGCTATCGAGCCGCCGTCATTGCAAGCCGACGGCGGCCGACGGCACGAGCGGCAAACCAGCAGAGTTGCGCCCACGCAATGCCGAGTGCCCAGCCCGCGACGACGTCCGTTGGATAGTGAACACCGAGGTACACTCGACTTAACCCAACTAAAAAACTCAGCAACAAGGCAGAGCTGATCAGATAAGTTTTCTGCCTTTTGCTTTCGGTCATCCGGGCGAGCAGGACCGCGAGTGTAAGATAGACCACCGCCGACAATGTGGAGTGGCCGCTGGGAAAGCTCAGTGAATCGATTTCGAGCCAACGCAGCGCGCTCTCCGGTCGCGGCCTTCCGTAGAGCAGTTTGAGTGCGGTATTCAGAATCTGGCCACCGGCAGCTGAGATGATCAAGAAAAGTGCCGCGCCCGAACGACGGGACAGCGCAAGAAATCCCGCGATCAAAACGGTGAGGGTGGTGAGCACGATCATGCTGCCGAGGGCCGTGACATCGCGCGCAAGTTCACCGAGCCAAATCGAGCCGTCCGGCCGCGTCGACAATGCCGTTTGCACCGAGTGCATGATTGCACCGTCCAGCGCGAGGTGATCGCCGTCAGCGACCTCGTGAGCGATAAACAAGAAGAGCGAGACCGCGGCGACCAGCACCGCAAAATTCATCCAAGCCAGCGGCTTTATTTGCCGAAGCCATTCACCGCAGGAACGAAATCGCTCGTGCATGAGGGAGCCGCTCGATTAGCCGTGGAACTCTAGTGAACCGCGAATCCATGCGGCTGCTCGATCCATGCCTTGATGCGCGACTCAAGCACTGCGAGAGGAACAGATCCTTCGTCGAGGATCTGATCGTGAAAGGCGCGGATATCGAACTTGGTTCCGAGTTTCTCTGCCGCGAGTTGCCGAAGCTCGATAATTTTCAACTGACCGATTTTGTAGGAGAGCGCCTGACCTGGAGCCGCCATGTAACGTTCGACCTCCGCAACCGATCGCGGCTGCTCACCTTCCTGTTCAGCGGCGTAGCTCAACGCCTGTTCGCGCGTCCAACCTTTGGCGTGAATCCCCGTGTCGACAACCAGACGTACCGCTCGATGCATTTCACCGAGCAGCACGCCAAAATATTGATACGGGTCGGTGTAGACGCCGAGTTCCTTGCCGAGGCTTTCGGTATACAGAGCCCAGCCTTCGCCGTATGCGCTGTTCCAGCCGAAGCGACGGAAGCGTGGGAGATCGGGGCGTTCCAAGGTGATCGAAAACTGGAAGTGATGCCCGGGAATCGCCTCATGCAAAAACAAGGATTCCATTCCCGGCGTACGGATAAACTTCGGGTCAACAATCGGCACATAAAACACGCCTGGCCGCGAACCGTCGGCAGAAGCGGGCTGATATTCCGCTGAGGCCGAAGCGGCGCGAAATTTTTCTGTTTCGCGGATTTCAAACTTCGTGCGCGGCAAGTGGCCAAATAATTTCGGGAGCGATGGGGTGAGGCGCGCTTCAATTTGGCGATAGGCATCGAGCACATCTTCACTCGTGGTGAAGGGCGCGAACTGCGGATCCTTCGCGACGAATTTTATGAATTCCGGCAACGTGCCTTTGAAGCCAACTTCGTTTCGCACTTTTTCCATTTCACGGCGTATGCGCGCGACTTCGTTGAGCCCGAGCCGATGAATTTCTTCGGGAGCCCGATCGGTGGTCGTCCAGTAGCGAACCCAGTACGCATACATTTCCTTGCCGCCGGGGAGCGCGCCGAGTCCAGCGGTATCGCGGCAATGAGGGATGTAATCGTTTTTGATAAACGCGTGGAGCCGTGAATAGGCGGGAATAATTTTGGTGCGAATGGCGGCGAGGTAATCCGCGCGAAGCTGCTCCGCATCGGCGGCAGAGAGAGCAGCGGGGAGTGATTTCAGCGGCGCGAAGAGAATATTCTTTTCCGCGTCGTCGAGCATGAGCGGCTCGTATTGAGGGAGTGTCCGCTCCATCAGGATACGCGGTTGCACGATGCCTCGGGAAATGCCGATACGCATGTTGGCGATCGCGGTGTCCACCCATTGACTAAAACCGTCAGCGCGCGCGATGAAGTTCCGGTAATCTTGCGCAGAAACAAACGGATGAAGACTCGCGCCAGAGCCCATCTGCGCGAACGTTAACGCTGGTCCCCAGAACTGGCTGACGGGTAGCAAATGCGTGGGCTGCTCGAGCCCGACGGAACGAATGCCGAGCGACCATTTCAGAACGTCGTAGCTCAGCTGGTCAGTCGACGAAAGAGCCGCACGATCAAAGCCCGCAAGGGCGGATCTATATTTTTGCACCAACGCAACTTCGAGCGCGCGGTGCTCCGCACTGATATCGTTGGGCCAAACGTTTTCGTAGCGATGATCGCTGTCGCCATTGGACGCCGCGTCGATCGGAAACAGCGCAAGGTAGTCCTCGTAATAATTTTCGAGCAGACCTCCGAACGATGCGGCTGGCGCGGCGGCTTTCAGGTTAAGCACGCTACCGGCCACGAGCAACGCGGCGGCGAGAGAACGCAGGAGCGAAAGAAGGGAAAAGCGCATGATTTTGTACGAGAGAATGGCAGCCTAAAGGGATCGGTCACGACTCAATCGCGGTGGCCCTCTCGAGTCACACGCCTCACCGCAGACGCCCCGATCACCAGGCAACCTGCTCCAGCGCTGGCAACCCAGGCCCAACATCCGACCACTTTCGGCGCCAGCCAGGAGAGAGGGCCGACCTCGATGGGAAAGGTGAACGCGAATCCCATCGATCCGGTCGTCGTTCGCGCCACAATCCGCAGCGGTCCTGCGGGCGCGACGAAATTTACGGTGCGCCACGTCTGGCTATCGTCACCAGAATTGCCCAGTGGTCGCACCCGCCGGCCGTTGGCGTCCTCTAACAAAAGCTCCGATTTCCCCTCGACGAGTTGGCCGCGGACGCGAAACCGCAACAGCGCAAGCCCGGCGCGCTCGATCGGCTCACTGATGTACTGTTGATCGTGTGCCGAGACGCTCTCCGCGGAGCTGATCGCCCCGTCCACTTCGCTTTGGACGACGAATCCATTCGAGCGACTCGCGTCACGCACAAGAGCGAGCGGTGGCACAATACTCGGCGGTAGCCGGCGACGCAGCAGCGGATCACGCAGGACGCCCTTGGTGAATTCGTAATGGGGAAAAAATACACGCACCGCACTGTCGCGTTGAAGTGAAGCCTCATCATTCGTTGCGAGAAACTCGCTCACGACGCTCTGCTGGCGGGAAAAGAAATCGCGGCGGACCGCAAGGCCTGGACCGAGATAGTCAGGTGCGTTCAAGCGCCAGACACCTGTTATCAAAAGACCCACCCACCCGACTGCCAATAGCGCAAAAAGCCGGTATCGACGTGGGAAGGACAGCGCAAGGCAGCTCAGAGCGAGGGCGTTCACAAATAAGCTGAGCGCCAGCACGTCAAAATACCGGATTGCAATCATACCGGATATCGCACCTCGACCGTAAGCGAGCGTCGCAATCACGAGCCAGCTCCAGAGCCCAAGAGCAACCAAACCGTGGCACGGTGTGTCAGCATCCAAATCCCGTTGGAGCAGCGAGCGGAAACAGAAAACCACTAACGGCAATGCGAGCAGCAAACCTGCCCAGGAATGTGAGGGCCATGCTAGCATCCGTCCAAAACTAATCAGGAACTGGCCAGCCGAATTCGCGTGAAGACTAGCTAAAGCCGATCCATCGGGACGCAGCCAGCATGCGTAAAAGACCAAGCCGAGATTGATAACGAGAGTTGCCCAACTCCAAATGCTCCGTCTGCCGCGAATGAGGGCGAAGACTGTGAGGCCGACAAGTGTGACCGCGGACATGACGCCGGCCGCAATGGAGAAAAGAGCGAGGAGTCCGGCGAGTTGAGCGAGCCACCAAGACATGTCCACCCTGTTGCTCCGGCACGAGCCGAGAATGTGGAGCGGACCAAGAAGCAGCAGAAAATAGAACTGCGACTGAAAGCCCCAGAGCACGTTTTCATAATTCGACGGTAGCGAAAATAAAACCGCCGCCAGCAGTGCCACCCCAAAATGGATACGCGGGCTTAGAAATCGTCGGGCGAATTCGCACATCACACCCGCGGAGAGAGCGCAGATGGCGACATTGACGACCATCTGTACGCGACAATCCCATTGTCCGTTAAGTACGAATTCGGCAAATGCCAGCAGACGCGTCAGCGCGGGACGATGCTCAGCGTGGGAAAAGAAAAAATAAGAGGCAGGCAGGCGGTCGTGCACCCATTGCTCGAAAAGGATATGCCCTTCGGCACCCCATTGATCGCTGAACGGCTGATCGCTGGCGTAATTTTTAATGAGCCAGAAATGCGATCCAGTGACGATCAGCATCACGCCGAGAGTGAGCCAACGAAGACTGACGCATCGGTGGAAGAACCGAAGTGAGCTGCCGACGAATGAGCACATCAACAGCGAAGGCCGCTCAGAACTTCAGCCGCGTGTTCTCGTGAGCACAGCGCGGGCATTTCGCGAGCTCGGTGCCGACCAGAGCAGTGTAGAGTTGGTCGCAACGAATACAGTGAAACGTCGTCTTGCGGCGCTCCTCTTCGAACGTGCGGTGGTCGCGGTGATCGTACCACAACCACAGCGTGAGAAACACGATTGCGACGAGCGTGCAGTAAATGACAGCAGCGACAGGGAGGTCGAACATCGGAATTAGAACAAAAGTACGAGCGGTCAGACGAATCGCCACCAAAGAAAAACGCGCCGAGTTGAATCGGCGCGTTTGAAAACTATGGGACTAAAAGCCGTTTAGGCTTTCGGTTCGGTGGCCGTCGAGGCTTCGGCTGCAGCTTCAGCGGCTGGAGTCGCTTTGGCCTTCTTGGCCTTGGCGGACTTCCGGCCTTTCGACTTCTTGTAACCTTGATCGTCGGCCTTCACGAACTCGATGAGGGCGAGCTCAGCGGCATCACCGAGGCGCTGCTGACCGAGCTTGTAGATGCGAGTGTAACCGCCGTTGCGATTGGCGAACTCCTTGTACGTTTCGTTGAAGAGCTTCGTAACCGCGGTCTCATCGCGCACATCGCTCAGAGCGAGACGGCGGAGATGGATGGCGTCCTTTTTCTCGGACTTCGCCGCGGCCTGTTTGGCTTTGGTGATGACCTTTTCGATGAAAGGACGGAGCGCCTTGGCTTTGGCCAAAGTGGTCTCGATACGGCCGTGCGTGATAAGCGACGCGGCCATGTTGGAAAGCATCGCGCGGCGGTGCTCGACGGTGACGCCGAGGGAGGCGTGGTGTTTATTGTGACGCATTGGTTTGTTTGGTTAACGGCTCCCGATCGGCAATCCGGTCGCAGCGTGGAGCGGCAGCGGACGGCGCGAGAGTCAAATTTATGTTGGATGGACGATGGCAGACGTGAGATGGCCAAAAGGGCAGATGTGTGACGGATCGGTCCATCACACATCACTCATCTCACATCGTCAGCTCAGGCTTCCTTCTTCGTGTCGAGGAGGCGCTCGTCGAACTTCATGCCGAGCGAGAGACCGAGGGCCTCGAGCTTTTCTTTGATTTCGTTGAGCGACTTCTTACCGAAATTGCGGTACTTGAGCATTTCCTGCTCGGTCTTCATCGCCAGCTCACCAACGGTCGTGATGTTAGCGTTGTTCAGGCAGTTCGCAGCACGAACGGAGAGTTCGATTTCGTTCACCGACATGTTGAGCAGCTTGCGGAGCTTGTTCTGCTCTTCGCTGACTTCAGACTGCTGGTTCTCGAACTCGTAGGTCTCTTCGCTGACGCGATCGAAGACATCAAGGTGATGCTTCAGGATCGAAGCGGATTGCTTGAGCGCATCATCAGGAGTGATACGGCCGTCCGTCCAGACCTCGAGTACGAGCTTGTCGTAATCGGTGATCTGACCAACGCGGGTGGCTTCAACCGAATACTTCACGAGGCGAACCGGGGAGAAAAGTGAGTCGATCGGAATAACACCGATGGCTTGCTCTTCCTTCTTGTTCGCTTCGCCAGGATAGTAACCGCGGCCGGTCTTGATCTCGATTTCGGCTTCGAAGTTGCGCTTCGAGTCGAGGGTGCAGATCACCTGATCGGGATTGACGATGGTGATGTTGGAATCGGGCTGGATGTCGGCTGCAGTGACGACGCCGGACTTGTTGGCGCGAATCGCGAGAGTGATCGTGTCACGCTTCGTGGAAACGATGAGCACCTTCTTCAGGTTGAGAACGATGTCGGTGACATCTTCAACAACGCCGTCGATCGATTGGAACTCGTGGTTCACGCCATCGATCTTGATCGACGAAATGGCGGAGCCTTCAACGGAGCTGAGGAGCACGCGCCGGAGGGAATTACCGACGGTGTGACCGTAGCCGGCCTCGAAAGGCTCAGCGATGAACTTGGCGTAGGTTGGCGTAGCGCCTTCTTCCACCTTCGTGAGTTTGGACGGGAGTTCGAACTTTCCGAGACGTTTGGGCATGGCGGGCTCTGCGGGTTGAGAGATTAAGGAAATGAAGGTTGCGGGCGGGGCTGCTTAGAAACGCGAGTAGAACTCGACGATGAGCTGCTCATTGATGCCCTGCTCCATTTCTTCGCGCGTGGGCAGGCGATTGACGATGGCCTTGAAGGATTCGGCATTCATCGTGAGCCAGCCGGGGACGTTGCGGATCCGATTTTCTTCGAGGCAACGGGTGGCGAGCTGACGGGAAGCAGGCGAGTTCTTCACTTCGATTTCGTCGCCGGCCAAAACATTGTAGCTGGCGATGTCGACCTTGTGGCCGTTCACGCGGATGTGCCCGTGGTTGACGAACTGACGGGCGGCGGCGCGGCTCTTGGCGAGACCAAGCAGGTAAACCACGCTGTCGAGACGCGTCTCGAGGAGCTGGAGAAAGCGTTCGCCGGTGATGCCGCGCTCTTTCTTCGCGATTTCGAACACACGACGGAATTGGCGCTCGAGCAGACCGTAGATGTAGCGGAGCTTCTGCTTTTCGTTGAGGCCGACGGCGTATTCAGAAACTTTGCGACGAAGCTTGGGGCCGTGCTGGCCTGGCGGGTAGCTGCGGCGCTCGAACGCCTTGGCCGAGCCGAGAAGCTGCTGGCCGAAGCGACGGCTGATGCGGGTGGTAGGTCCGGTATAACGAGCCATGGTGGGATCTTGTTTTTAAATTGTGATTGAGAGGGCGCGAAACGCGTTAGACGCGGCGGCGTTTGCGGGGGCGGCAGCCGTTATGCGGAATCGGGGTGACGTCGACGATCGACGTGATCTCGAGACCGATCGCTTGCAGCGCGCGGATGGCGGAATCGCGGCCGAGGCCAGGACCAGAAACACGGATGACAATATCCTTCAAACCGTGCGACATCGCATTGCGAGCGGCGTCTTGAGCGACGACCTGCGCGGCGTAGGCGGTGGACTTGCGGGAACCGCGGAAGTTGCACTTGCCGGCGCTCGACCAGGCGATCACTTGGCCCTTGGCGTCGGTGATGGAGACGATCGTGTTGTTGAAAGAAGCGAGGACGTTGGCGAAACCAGAGGTGACGTTCTTCGAACCCTTGGCTTTGCGGACCTTGATCGTGCCGAGCTCTTCCTTGAGAAGATCTTCAGCTGTGGGTTGCTTGGCAACGCCACCGACCAATTCAACGGGCTTCTCTGGAGCAGCAGGAGCAATCGGAGCGCCGTCAGGACCGACCTTGGGGGTCTTGGCCTTCTTCTCGGGGCGATCAGCGGGAGCTGCTGCAGGAGCGGCGCCTTCAACAGCGACAGGAGCTGCCTTGGCGGGTTTCTCTTTCTTGGGAGCGGACTTTTCTTCGGCCATGACGGATAGTGATTAGACTTCTTTTGCTTTGCTGACGCCAACGGTCTTGCGTGGGCCCTTGCGGGTACGGGCGTTGGTGCTGGTACGCTGACCGCGGACCGGGAGGCTGCGACGGTGACGGACGCCACGATAGCAGTTGATCGCCTGGAGGCGTTTCAGATTGGCCGCGATTTCACGGCGGAGATCGCCCTCGAGCACCCATTTGTGCTCGGTGATGATGTGGAGAATCTTGTTGAGCTGCTCTTC
>CBRAFL010000032.1:0-25814 GCA_967755055.1 uncultured bacterium | reverse complement strand
CCGGAGGGGCCGGCGATGGAGACGTATTCGCCTTTGAGGATGTCCATGTGAATACCGGACAACGCGTGGGTTTCGACTTCGTCGGTGAGGAATACTTTGGTGACACCGTCGAGTTTGATCAGGGATTCGGCCATGGGAGTGCTTTTTTTGGAGTTGGGTTTCGGAGATCGGGTTTCGGAGATCGGGTTTCGGAGATCGAAGATTGGAAATTGAAGATTGGAGATCGAAGTTCGAAGATCGCGAGATGCTCTTGGGCGAATTGCGGTCAGGTGTGCGAGGTGTCGCCGTCGGTGAGGACGACGGCCACGAGCGCGGCGAGGATGATGAGGAGCAAAATCACGGCGAAAAGGGAGTGGCTAAGTAACACGCGAAATATTCGAAAGGTTACAGGGAGTTGGGATTTTTTCGGACCGCATGCTAACGCATGCGGCTACGAAGGTGGATCGTTGTGGTCAGTTTAGTTTCACGCGCTCGTTCGAATCCCATTGCGACATGTCGGATAGGATTACGCGGTCGCCGGGTTGGAGACCATTGACGATCTCGATCGTGTTGACGGAACTGCGGCCGAGCTGGACTTGCGTGCGGGTCGCGTACGTACCTTGCGGGTCGAGCTTGAAGATGCCCACGGTGCTGCGCTCCTGGCCGAACGCCGGACGTCCGACGTAGACAACATCGTCCAGGCGCTCGAGTTCGATGGTGCCATCAACCGAGAGATCGGAGCGCGCGCCGCGAGGAAGTTCGCCGGAGATAATGACATCGACGGTGACCGTGCCGTTTTGCACGGACGGATCGATGCGGCCGACCTTGCCGGCGACGATGCCGTTGCGCGTATCGATTTGCGCGACCTGGCCGATTTCGATGTCGCGAGCCTGGGTCTCGGCGACGCGGATTTCGGCTTTGAGGCGGTGGGGATCGTAGACGCGGGCGAGACCGACGCCGGGTTGAACCTGGGCACCGACTTCGACGGGGAGAACCTGAAGGATGCCGTCCATGCCGGCGCGAACAGTGAGGGCGTCGAGTTCGTCGTGCCGCAATCTGGCGAGATCGCGGAGGCGTTCGACTTCGGCTTCTTTGACGGCGAGTTGGGGTGCGATGGAATCTTTGCTGAATGCGTAGCGCTTTTGTTCGATGCCGTTGCGCGTCGCGGCCTGGTCGGCGGTGACCTTGGCGAGGCGCATTTCGAGGGGGGAAACGAGACCGTCTTTATAAAGCTGCTCGTTTACTTCGGCACGGAGCTTGGCTTGTTCGAATTCGGCTTTCGCGCTGGCGGCGGTGGATTCGGCGGCGAGAACGGCGCTCTCGATCGTGACCTTGAGGTTCGAGAGCTCGGCTTCGGCGGCTTTCAATTGAGAATCGGCATCGGTGGAAGCTCGGATGACGTCAGGATTACTGAGCACGAGGATGACACTCTCGGGCGTAACCGTCGCGCCAGGACGGAGAACAATTTTATTAACCCGGCCTTGGGTGCGCGCGGCGATCCAGGTGATTTCTTCGGGGATGAGCGTGCCGAGGCCGCGGACCTGACGGAGCATCTGGCCGCGTTTTACGGAATCGATCCACACCAGATTCCGCTCGACGGTGGGAGCGGCGGGCTTGAGGCGGGCGAGCAGCACTGTGATTCCGACAAGCGCGAGGACCGCGATGGACGCGTAGAGGATGCGTTTCTTGCGTTTGGCTTTCGACTGATCGGGGCGCGGAATGTCCATGAGTGCGGAAGAGATTGCACGCGCTGTGCCAGAGCGGTTGGCGAGGCATAACTCACGCTCTGAAAGTGACTAGAAATTTTTAGCTGCCGGAGCGCTGCGGCGGGACGCATCGAAGGCGGGACGGAGGTGTCCCGAAAGTGGGATGGGGGAAGGAGCGGCCGGCGAGCCGAGCGATCAGCGCTGAGAGCCTGATCCCCGAACAGTCGCTGGCGGACCGCACTACGGTAATGGGTGTGTGCGTTAACGGCTGCCGAGTGCGGCTACGAAGATGCGAGTGTGGCTACGCCCAAGGCTTTCGGCGCGCTGCGTGCGGCGGCGGGAACGATGTTGGTGACGCCGTGTTCGCAGCGGACGAGTTTTTCGCGTCGGGTGCGCTCGAGGATTTTTTCGCTCACGCTCGTCCGATACCGCGCCCTGTGGCGATGATCGAGATGATAGACGATCGCTTGCCCCGTGATCGTGCGCAATGTGAGGCCGGCGTGCCAGAGACGCTCGGCGAGTTCGGCGACTTCGTCGCCGCCCTCATCGAAGGTTTCGTCGAATCCGTTAACGCGGAAAAAATCCTCCCGCCAAAGGGCGAAGTTATAGCCGTTAATCGCACGGGCGTCGTTGAGGCGCACGGCGGGCCACGGTCGACGCAATCCCAGGCGCCAGCCGTGAATACGTCGTCGCAAAAACCAGACCATCGGTCGGAAGCTGCGGAGCGACACACGTCGTACGTACCGTGTACGCACGCGGGCACGACGGCCCTGGACAAACGTTGCCGGCTTCGCGTTGCGCAGGTGGTCTGCGATGAAATGGCGCTCCAACAAGCAGTCGCCGTCGACGAAAATCAAATAATCACCGGTCGCGGCACGGGCCGCGCAATTCAGCACGGGCGCAGAGCTGGCGCTGTTGCCGGACGACCGGAAACGTTCAACGCGACCGGGCAGGGCGCGGGACCATTTTTTAACGACGATCGCGATTTGGTCGTCGGTACTTTGGTCAGCGATTAAGATTTCGACTTCGGGTAGAAGGCGCGTTTGGAGGCCAACGGATTCGAGCACGAGGTTCAATGCGTCCGGATTATCGGACGCGCTGACGATCAGGGACGGACGAGGAAAGAGTGGAGCTTTCATGATGATTGAGCGGCCACAAATGGGATCAAGTCTCCGACGCGAGCACAGCCCGGAGCACGGAAGGGGGAAGGACCAGGTCGCGCTGCTTGAGCACCCTATGCGCGTCGGACTCGGAAGCGAATTCGGCGACGATATAATCGTGGCGAAGCCGACCGTGCTGGGAGATTGTGCGATACTCACGCTCCATCATTCCCGGTGCGAGCACCTGCAGGACGCGTGTTCCCGGTTCGCAGAAAATCAGATTGGTCAACGCTGCTCCGTGATTCGCGATCACGAGATCGGCGTCCCTGAAGAGTGCCGCTTGCTGGGCCACGCTCATGCCGGAGAGCTGAACGAGCTCAATTCCGAATTCGGCTAAAAGCGGACTCAGCTCGGGGAGATTTCGGACACGGCGTGCGGGCGCATCAGAGCGGTCCACCATGATTCGGCGACGCGGAGAAGAACCCGCCGGCAGATGTGATAGAATCGTGGTGCGAACAAATTCGCAGGCGTGCGGGGGGACAACAAACGGGTGATGAATGAGCGCGGGCGCGATCAATCGGGCGGGTCGAAATGCGGAGAAATCGGCGGTGCCGATGACACGGCCTCGCGGAATTCCGAAGAGAGCGAGCGTGTCCGTGACGAAGTCGGTCACCGCCCCGCTGATCAAATAATAATCAGGTACAAACGGCAGAAAAGCCCGCTTCAAGTAAACCAGACGAGCGACACTATTGAGAAGAAAATGAAAGTAGTTTTTGTCCGCGCCCATCGCGGCAAGTGTCACGGTGGTGCCGGGCAAGGCGGTTGCGGGCAACTCCATCAATTCGTACGTGGTATGTTGATGAGGCCAGCCCGGCCATTCGTAGGAAAGCGCCCAAAGCAGCTTGCGATCATTGCCTATCACGGCGCCGCCGGGACCAACGACCCATGGTTGATTCAAGAGGGCAACGCCGTGCGGGCCTGAGTTCGCGGTGATGCGGCCACCGATTTTTTCCGAGGGCGGGTGAGGGGCGAAGGTGGGCGGAGCAATGTCTATTTTACGCTCAAACTCCGTCATCTCGATGTACTGGCCCCATTCGGCAGAGGGCTGGCGATCGAGGTAATCAGTGGTGCGCAGGTGGACGCCGCGAACAAAACGCGAGTGCAGGCGCTGACGGACGCGGCGGCGTTGAATGATGAAAAAATGAGTCGCGAGCGAGACCGCATCGGAATGTCGAATACGGCGGTAAAAATGGCGCACACGCACTGTTGACCTCGCCGCTGTGAGAGATTTCGCCATAAAAAAAAGCCGCCCTGATCGGGGCGGCTGTTGTGAATAAAATAGCAAGCGACCGAACTGCAATCGTCTTGAGAGGAGTTTCTTCCTGTGAACAGGAATCCGGCGTTCTCCCATGCCGGGCCAGGAAACAACTCATTGCGCGGATAGGTGGATTGACTGAGTGCGGTGTTTTTTTTCGGATCGGAGTAGGGTCCGGGGTAGGGCAAGGTCTCCGACCTGCTGTTCGCTCAGGAGTGGTCGCGGGCTGTGCGCCGCTCTGGGCAGGTCAGAGACCTTGCCCTACCCTGGACAAAATTGCTCGCTCCGATCAGGCAGCGGGGAGTCGCAAGCGAGCGATGCAACCGCTGGCGTTGATGCGATTTTCCAAACTCAGGCTGCCACCGTGATTTTCGGCGATCTGGCGGCACAAGACGAGGCCGATGCCGGAACCTTCGGGCTTCGTCGTGAAGAAGGGCACGAACAAGTTGCTCGTATTTGCAATTCCAGGACCGTCGTCCTCGACCGTAATCTCCAGCTGACCCGGAATTTTTTTCCACGACATCCGGACGCCGCTGCCGTGGCGCTCGATGGCGGGTCTTTCCATTGCGGCGTAGACGGCGTTTTTTACGAGGTTGATGAGGACTTGTTCGATTTGCGCTTCATCGCACGGCACCTTGATGGCAGGGCCGGGGACGACTTCGACGGCAAGGCGCGTTTCGAGAGCGACCACGCGGTTGACGAGCGCAGGAACCGAACACGTAGCGATGGTGGGCGCAGGCAGGCGGGCGAGGCGGGCGTACGCTTGCATGAACCGGCTCAGGCCCTCGGCGCGTGACTCGATCACCTCGAGCCCGGAGCGCATATCATCTTCCCAATCGGGTGCCCGGCGATCGCGTTTGAGTAAACTGCCGAGACTGCCGGCGATGGATTTGATCGGAGCGAGCGAGTTGTTCAGTTCGTGACCGAGCACGCGCACGAGCCGCTGCCACGCGCGCAATTCTTCCTCGCGCAGCGTGCGACTGAGATCGCCGATGACGATGAGCTGATGAGGGCGACCGCCTTCGCGAAATTGACTGCGGCGCATGCCGAAACGCCCGTTGGCGCCGGGAAAATTTGCGTTGGGCAACAGGCGGGTAGAATCGCCCGTGAGGCAATCGGCGAGGCCGAGTTCGGCCGCATCGCGCCCGAGAACGCGTTCGGCGGGTTTTCCGAGGAGAAGTTGTCCGGCGTGATTCGCGAGGCGCAGCTTGCCTTCGCTGTCGAAGGCGAAGATCGCGACTTCGATTTCTTCCATGACGGTGCGGAGGAGCGCGGTGGCTTCGAGGGCGCTGAGCCGTTGTTCCTGGAGAGTGCGGCTGAGCGTGTTGATTTCGGCCATGACGTCGCCGAGTGCTTCATCGCGTCGAGCACCGCGCGCGCGCACGGAGAAATCTCCCTCGCGCAGCGCGGAGAGAAGATTGGCCATGGTTTGCAGAGGCCGAATGACGCGCGCCTGGACGGCTAGTGCGAAACCGAGCCAGCAGCCGAGGACGACGAGCGTAAGCGTCCACTGGACTTTCGTCGTATGTTCGTCGGTCCACAGCAGCGAAAGCGCCACGATGATCGCAGGCAGGCCCGCGGCGAGCGCCTGGATGAGAACCAACTGCTCGTGAGAGAAGCGACGACTGGTAGCTTTAGGCATTAGGCTGTAGGCGGTAGGCTTCGAACCTCGAGCTCAGCTTTTCAATTTCTGGATGAACGCGCCAAGCTGTCGACGGAGCCGAACAGCGTCATCGGCAAGTAATTCGTGAACCTCCGGCTTAAAATAACCAAGCTCGCCTGCAAGGAGTACGAAATAGTCGACCTCGCACGCCGAACCCAGAGCGATGTTGAGAAATCGCTTTAATTCTGCGTCACCATCGCGCCCGCAGCCTTCGGCGATATTTGCGGGGATTGATGCCGCCGCGCGGCGAAGCTGACTCGTCAGTCCAAACAATTCGTCCTTTGGAAACGATTTGGTCTGTCGGTAAATTTCCAAGGTCAATACGTGACCAGATTTCCAGACGTTGAGGCTGCGGTAATCTTTCATCGCGCAGTCAGTGTTGGCTGGAAAAGCCTATCGCCTACAGCCTAAAGCCAAGGGCTTTTTCACAACCCATACTTTTCCAGGCGGCGATAGAAAGCGCTGCGGCTCAGGCCGAGGTCTTCGGCGGCGCGGCGGGCGTTGCCGTCGCAACGGGCGAGAGTTTTTTTAATGAGGAAGGCTTCGACTTCTTCGATACTCATTTCCTCGAGTCGCGGCGCGGCATCACGGGCGACGTTGAGCGCGAGATCTGCGGCGCGGAGAACTTTTCCCTGTGCCATCAAGACGCCGCGTTCGACCGCGTGGTCGAGTTCGCGGACATTGCCGGGCCAGCCGTAGTCGCGCATGGCCAGCACGGCCGCTTCGTCGAAACCGGTGATTTGTTTTCGGTAACGTTCGACGTGCATTTTTAGAAAATGCTGCGCGAGCAATTCGATGTCTTCGCGGCGTTCGCGTAACGGCGGCAGATGAAGATGGATCGTGTTAAGTCGGAAGAGGAGATCCTGACGAAATTTTCCGGCGGCCACTTCGGCGCCGAGATCGGAATTCGTGGCGGAGATCAGGCGGACGCTCGCGTGATAAGTGCGGGAAGAACCGACGCGTTCGAATTCGCCAGTCTCGATCGTGCGCAGAAGTTTGGCCTGCTGACTCATCGGGATGTTGCCGATTTCGTCCATGAACAAAGTGCCGCCGTCGGCCAGCTCGAAGCGGCCGGCTCGATCGCTCTTCGCATCGGTGAACGCGCCGCGGACATGGCCGAAGAGTTCGCTCTCGAACACGCCTTCGGGAAGGCCGCCCATGTTGACGGAGATGAAAGGTTTGCCGGCGCGAATGGAAACCGCGTGTAGTGCCTGCGCCACGACGCCTTTGCCGGTACCGTTTTCACCGGTGATGAGAACGTTGGCGTCGGACGGACCGACGCGGGAGATCACGTCGAGCACGGGCCGCATGGCGGCGGACTGGGCGATGAGATTGGGGCCGCCTTTCCCGCGGAGCAGTTGATTTTCCTGCTTCAATCGGTCGTAGGCGCGGACGGCGCTGCCGAGAGCGATCTGGTTTTTGACGATCGCGATGAGGCGCGGGTTATCCCAAGGCTTCGTGACGAAATCGCGCGCGCCGCGGCGCATGGCTTCGACGGCGACATCGACGCTCGCCCACGCGGTCATCACGACCACGGGGAGAGAGGCGTCGATGGCCTGAAGTTTATTGAGGAGATCGAGACCCTCCTGGCCTGAGGTCGTGTCGCGCGCGTAGTTGAGATCCATCAACACGAGTGCGAAATCGCGGGCTTCGACGGCTTTCAGGACCGCGGCGGGAGATTTTACCGCCTCGGTTTGATAACCCTCCGATTTAAGCAAAAGGCGCAACGCCTCCAGCACATCGGGTTGATCGTCGGCGATCAGAATGCGAGGTGCGGGAGAGTCTGGTGCGGCCATGGTGTTGAGTCACGAAGTGCGGTTGACTTGAGTCAAGCGGCGAGGCGGTGGGTCTCGTGGTTCGGCTGGACACCGGTGCCGACGATCGGCGAAGCGAGAGACGATGAGCGCCGCGAGTAGTCGCCGACCAAGGTGAGGCCGATGAGCAAAAGCGAAAACAGTGTGGCGACGCTTTCGAAGTTGAGGACGGTGGGAAGTTTTGCGCCGAAGATTTCGGCGACGGCGAGGCACGGATAACCGGCTGCGAGAACGAGGGCGATGAGTTTGAGGGAAGTTTTCATAGGATGAAGAATTGCCATCCCTTTTGCACTCGTCGTGCCAACTTAATTGCGAGTGCGCAAGTGGTTCTGCTGAAAAGAATAGAACTTTTGAGCGTGATTTTTGAATGGAAGAATTCTTCCGGTGATGGGAGCCGGACTTCCCAAAATCGGGAAGAATTTGGGGGCGTTCACGTGCACATGTGTTGTCTGCGAAAAAAATGCCGAAATCTTCTGAAAGGAGGAAGATTACATATTACGTATTACGTAATATGACGGTTTGGGGGTGCTCGCCATTGAGCGGATGCGGAGCAGGAATGGGCTAAGAGAGAGGCCAAGTCGCGCGTGGCGGGATTAAAGTTTTCAGTTTGAGCGGCGGCGGAGAAAAACACTTGCCTCGATTACGCGGTGCCGCTTTCCGACCCTTCTTCTGTTCGGGCTGTAGCGTAGCCTAGTAGCGCGCTTGCATGGGGTGCAAGCGGTCGTGAGCTTGTGCGCCTCCGGCGCATTCGAACCCGCCAGAGGCGGGCAAGTCTCACCAGCCCCGGACCGTGGTCAGCGTCGTCGACAACTTTCACCATGATCTGGGTCTATGTCCTGCGGAGTTTAACCCGCGGAAAACGATACGTCGGAATCAGCAATGATCTTCCCCGTCGACTGTCTGAGCATCAAAAATCGAGCTCAACAGTGTTTAAATTGTTAGGAGCGTTCGAGGTTTTGCAGAAAGAAATGTTCGCGAACTACATCGCGGCGCGAGCGAGAGAAAAATTTCTGAAATCAGGTCGAGGTCGAGCGTGGCTGGATCAGAAATTCCCTGTCTGCGCGCCCACGCAGAAAAACACTTGCCTCGGTCAACACGGTGCCGCTTTGTGACCTTTCCTTGTTCGGGCTGTAGCGTAGCCTGGTAGCGCGCTTGCATGGGGTGCAAGAGGTCGTGAGTTCGAATCTCACCAGCCCGACCATTTTCGTTTCCCCGGTTAAGGACGTCCTGAGTTTGTGCGCCTCATTTGCATTCGAATGCTCCATAGGCGCAAGTCTCACCCGATCGTTTCCCCGATCGCTTTCAGGTTGCGACACGGTCGTCCGCACGGTGACTAGGCCGCTGTGCAAAATCCTTTTTCTGGAGCTCGTTGGAGCTGGCTTTGGCCGTTCACCATCGCAGCGCTCATTTTCTTCGCTTCATCCCAGTCGAAATTGGCGGGGCCGTCTATCGAAGGGTCCGACAAGGTGGTGCATTTCGCCGTCTATGGATTGCTTGCGACCCTGATGGTGCGGCTCGGCCGCGGCGGAGCAGCCGCGTGGATTACAATCGTGTGCATCTCGCTTTATGGCGCGTCGGACGAGTGGCACCAGAGCTTCACGCCCGGGCGTTCGGTAGAGTTCGCCGACTGGCTGGCGGACACATTGGGCGGGGCGCTCGCGGTTTTGCTCTACACGCGGTGGAGAGCGTATCGGCGCTGGCTGGAACGGCCACTCGCGCGCAAGCGGCGGATTGAAAAACCTGCAGCGCTTGAAACAGTCTTGAAATCATGACCCCGGCGAATGCCCAAGCCCGCATCGCAGAACTGCGTTCACAGGTTGCCCAACACGACGAACTCTACCATCGGCGCGCAAAGCCAGAGATCAGCGATTTCGATTACGACGCGCTGAAGCGCGAACTCGCGGAGCTCGAGGCGGCCTGGCCGGATTTCGCGGCGATCAACTCGCCGACTGAAAAAGTGGGCGATGACCGGACGGAAGGATTTCAGACGTATCGTCATCGCGAGCGGATGATGAGTCTGGATAACACCTATTCCGCAGAGGAGCTCAGGGAATTTCATCAGCGATTGATGCGCGATCTGGAGCGCGACGGATTGAAGTTTGTCGTTGAGCCGAAGATCGACGGGCTCGCGGTGAGCGTGACGTACGAAAAAGGAAAACTCGTGCGAGCGGTCACGCGTGGCAACGGAGTCGAGGGCGACGATATCACCACTAACGCACTCACGCTGAAATCGCTCCCCCGCCACCTCAAGGCCGCTCACGACGCGCCGGTGCCGGACGTGATTGAGATTCGCGGTGAGATTTATCTGACGACCGAGGAATTTTTGCGGATCAACCGTCAACGCGAGGAAGCAGGCGAGCCGCTTTACGCCAATCCGCGCAATCTCGCGGCGGGCACCATCAAGCAACTCGATCCGCGCGAGGTTGCTCAGCGCAAGTTGGAGATCGTGCTGTACGGGCGCGGTTACTTGGAGCCGGCGTCGGCGCTGCCGGAAACGCAGACTCAGTTTCACGGCTGGGTGAAGGCGTGGGGGCTGCCGACAGTCGAAAAATTTTGGGCGATCACGGGAGCCGACGAGATTCTCGCGGCGATCCAGGAACTTGATACACTGCGCGAAGGGTTCGCCTATGCGACGGATGGTGCGGTGGTGAAACTCGATTCGGTGGCGTTGCAGCGTCGCGCGGGATCGACGAGCAAGTCGCCGCGCTGGGCGATGGCCTATAAATTCGCGCCGGATCGCGTGGAGACGCAGTTGCGCGCCATCACGATTCAGGTCGGCCGAACCGGCGTGCTGACGCCGGTGGCGGAACTCGAGCCGGTCGTACTCGCGGGCACGACCGTGGCGCGGGCGACGTTGCATAATCGGGATGAGATCGCGCGGAAGGATATCCGCGTGGGCGATTTCGTTTCGGTGGAGAAAGCGGGCGAAGTTATTCCGGCGGTGATTGCGGTGAATTTGACGCGGCGCACGCCGGAATGTGTGCCGTATGTCTTTCCGGATAAATGTCCGGTGTGCGGTACGACAGTCGTGCAGCTTGAAGGCGAAGTGGCGATGCGCTGTCCGAATTTCGAGTGTCCGGTGCAGGTGCGGCGCCGCGTGCAGCATTTCGCTTCGAAGGGTTGTCTGGATATCGAGGGGCTCGGTGAAGCCATGGTAGATGTGCTGGTGGAAAAAGGCTGGGTGCGGAGTCTCTCGGATATTTACCGGCTGCGGCGCGATGACTTGCTGACACTCGGAAAGAGCGTGGGAAAATCGAGCGACAAGCTCCTGGATGCGATCGAGGCGAGCAAGCGGGCGGAGTTGTGGCGGTTCATTCACGGACTCGGGATTCCGCACGTCGGCGCGGCGGCGGCGAAAGATCTGGCGCGGAAATTCGGCGGACTCGAAAAACTGGCGGCGGCGCGTTACGAGGATTTTATCCAGGAGAAGACATCGGTGATCGGCGGGATCGGTGAGACCATGGCGCTGGCGATTCTGACGTATTTCAAGGAGCCGCGAAACCGCGCGGTGATCGACGGACTTGTCGAAGTCGGCGTGCAACCGGTGGTGCCGGCGGCGGGGAGTACGCTGGCGGGAAAAACATTTGTGCTCACGGGGACGCTGCCGACTTTGACGCGTGACGAGGCTACGGCGCGAATCGAGGCGGCGGGCGGAAAGGTGAGCAGCGGTGTAAGCAAGAAGACGAGTTATGTACTCGCAGGAGAAGAGGCCGGATCGAAGTTGGAAAAGGCGCAGGCGCTCGGCGTGGCGGTGATCGACGAGGCGGAGTTCCTGCGGTTGCTGGGCGGAACCTGAAGATAAATGTGAAACTTTGCGGGCGGCGGAAGTTGTGCGATGACCACGGCACCGGCCCTTCGTTCTGTGTGCGTCATTCCTTCACTCGCTTCATGCTGCAGCTATGAGAAAAATCTCTGCGGGAAGAATGGGAGCACTCGTGCGCTTGCCAGCGGCTTTGTGATACCTCCATGATCACCGCCGTTGCCAGCATCAGCGCCATCTCGCATCGCCCATTCGCTTCGACGGTTCGGAGCACGTCTGCTGCTCACTTTTTTTCTCGCTGACCAGGCGCACGGCGCTGCGTCGGTCGAGGAACAACTGCAGGAGATCGTCACGCAGAATCGCCGGCTGCAGGAACAAGTGCAGGCTCAGCAACAACTGATCGATAAATTGAGTGCACAGGTCGCGGAGATGCGCGGCGCGAGCGAGCGGCACGAGCAGGAATTGCAGGCAATCAAGAAGGGCGAGGACGGGTCCGCCCGGCCGATGTCCGCGTCAACCAAGGCTGAATCAACAGTTCGAATCTCAGGTGAGGCAGGGCTGGCGTTTTTTCGTACGAGCGAGTCGGGGCGGTTTCCCAATTCCGATTTTCGCGTGGACGACGCGAAACTCTTCGTCGAAGCGCAGGTTTGGAAGGACGTCTATGCGTTTACCGAGTTCAATCTGTTTACCCGTGAAATCAGCGACGAGTCCCTGCATTTGGGTGAGTTATACGTCGACTTTGAAAACGTCTCGGGCCTCTGGGATGGAGCGAACTTACTCAGCGTACGTGTCGGCCGTTTTAACATTCCGTTTGGTGAGGAGTATCAAAACCGGGGCGTGATCCGGAATCCCCTGATTTCACATTCACTGAGCGATATCTGGGGAGTGGACGAAGGGATCGAATTCTACGGGGTTGCGGGCAAGTTTCAGTACGTGGTCGCGGTCCAGAACGGTGGTCACAGTTTGTTGCATGATTTCGACTCCGACAAAGCGGTCATCGGGCGTATCGGCTACAATCCGCAGAGCTGGTTGCATCTCAGTGCGAGCGCGATGCGGACGGGAGATTTGGCGGCGAGGGAAGACGCCTTGTCGGAAGTCTGGATTGGTAACGGATTTTTTCGCCCGCTCGGATCACTGACCACGACGCTGACTTTTCAGGCTGAACTCTACGAACTCGATGCCGTGGCGCGGTGGCGGACAGGGCACTTGGGGGCAGCGGTGGGGCGGGTAAAATTCGACGACGACGATACAAGCCGCAGCAACGCGCGGACGATGAAATATTACTTTGTCGAGGCGGTGCAGGAACTGGGTGACAAACTCTACGCGGCGGCACGCTACAGCGAAATGCGCGTTCCGATGGGGTACCCGCTCAGCGGCTGGGGAAGCTATGGTCGATATTTTAGCAGCGGCCTGCTGACTGACCGGCTTGAGCGCTTGAGCCTGGGGCTGGGTTATCGACTCGGACCGCCGTTGGTGCTGAAGTTCGAATACGGTCTGGAAAATCGTCGGGTTGCCTCGGACGCGAAGCGCGACCACGAAGATTTTATTTCGACTGAGGTGGGACTGAAGTTTTAGGGCGCACTACCGATTCGGTCATCTCCCTGCATGATTCCGCGTTTCCTCATGATCTTCCTGGCCCTCGGCCTGTTTGGATCCGCTGTGGCGGGGACAATTACTGGCACGGTGCGGGCGAAGGGCGCTGAACAGCCAAAGAGCGGTGAAACGGATGACGGGTACGGCAGTCGCCGTTACAAGTTCGTCGAACGAATCGATTACGATCATCTGCAGGATTTCGTCGTCTCGATTGATCAAGTTGTGCCCGCGACACCGCAGATGTCAGGGGGCGCGGCGCCCATGATTGTGCAGCGCGACGCGAATTTCGAACCGCACGTGCTGCCCGTGGCGGTGGGAACCGGCGTGAAGTGGCCGAACCAGGATGACATTTATCACAACGTGTTTTCGATGTCGGACACGAAGGACTTCAATCTCGGACTCTATGGTAAAGAGAAGACGCCGGTCATCGTTTTCGATAAAGTTGGACGGGTGGACGTCTTCTGTGGAATCCACACCAAGATGCACTGCATCATCCTCGTGCTACCCAGTCCGTTTTTCGCAATGGCGGATTCGCACGGGCGGTTTGTCATCAAAGGAGTGCCCGCGGGAACCTATCGCTTAAAAGCCTGGCAGGAGCGGATGCCTCCGCAGGTGAAGGACGTGATCGTGCCGGCGGAGGGGGAAGTCAAAATGGACTTCGTGCTGGGCCTGTCGGATCTGCCGAAGTTGTGATGATTTGAAACCAGCCATGCGCTCGCGCTCACGGACCTTTCGGCTGAGTTTTCAAACCAAGGTCATGGTGGCGGTACTGGTCGTGCTGGTACCGTTGCCTGTGCTCACGGTGTGGATCGTGAGCGATCGGATTGGGGTACAGATGCTCGACGAGGCGCGGCAAACGTTGACCTCGGCTGAGGACGGATTCGTCAAATCACTCGAGGTTCGTTCGAGAAGTTTTCTTTCGCGTTATCAAATCGTCGCGAATGAAGCGCGGGTGAAAGTTGTCGCGGAGCTCGGCGACCAAAAGACGATGGATCATTTCCTGCGCGATTTGATGCACGAAGCGGCGGACGACCATCAGGTGATTCTGTTCGCGACGAGCCCGGGTGTCCGGCTGGCGGGCGTTAGCCGCGAGCCGGAACTTAAGCTGGATAATTTTGAGCGAGCCGCGGCCGACCTCATTCGAGTTGCGCTCGGTGGTGAGCCGATCACGGGCAGTTTTGCACTCGACGGTCGGGCTTATAATGTCGTGGCGGTACCGGTGATGGTGGAAAAAGGACCTGTCGTCGGAGCGTTGGTGGTCGGTATCCGGATTACTGATCTGACGGTGCAGCAATTGCGTTCACCACGGACTGAGATCCTCTTGCTGGCCGATCGGGAGGTGACTGCTTCCACGCTCAACGATTCGGACCACCATGGGGAATTGCTCCGACAAATCGCGCTGGTCGATCCGGCGACTACAGGTGGACTGACGAAGCGCATCGTACAGCGAGTGGTGCTCAATGGAGAGCACTATCTCGCCCTGACGGGAGCCTATGATGCGACGAAGCCGAGGCAGGGGTTTCGCTATTTGCTGTTGTCGTCATATGAGATGCGACTGCGGTCACTCGAAGAAACCCGGCGGACGCTCGTCGGCCTGAGTCTCGCCGGAATTGTGCTGGGTGCCGCTGCCGTCTGGTTTTTCCTGCAGCGAATCACTCAACCGCTGAGGGAATTGCGCGACCTGGCGGAGGCGGTCGGACATGGTGATTTTTCGCGGAAGATCGAGCGATTTTCGAATGATGAATGCGGAGAGCTGGCGGAAGAGTTCAATCAGATGACTTCGAATTTGCAGAGTTCGCGGTCGGAGCTGGAGAAAACGGTCTCGACGCTGAAAAACACCCAGGCGCAGCTCATTCAAAGCGAAAAACTTTCTGCCGTTGGCCAGTTCGTCGCGGGCGTCGCGCACGAGCTGAACAACCCGCTGACAACCGTGATTGGTTTCGCGGACATGCTAGCCGGTGACGTGACCGACGAGAAGGATCGGCGTCACCTCGATCTGATCGTGAAAAGCGCGCATCGGTGTCACAAGATCGTGCACAGCCTGCTGAGTTTTGCGCGACAGCACGCACCCGAGCGACGCATCGTGGAAGTGAATACGCTCGTGGATGACGTCATTGACATCATGGCGTATGACCTTCGGACGAGTAATATCACGGTGGTGAAGGACTATGGGGTCCATTTGCCAAGCCTGCTGGCGGATGCGCATCAGCTTCAGCAGGTATTTGTGAACATTCTCAGCAATGCGCGGCAAGCCATCGAGCCGTTCCGCCGCGACGGTGAAATCATCGTTCGCACTCGCGTCGCAGAGAGTGGTGTACGCATTGAATTGCAGGACAACGGGCCGGGGATTCGCGCGGAGAGTCTGTCGAAAATCTTCGATCCGTTCTTCACGACCAAGCCGGTGGGCAAGGGAACTGGGCTTGGTCTGAGTCTCTCGTACGGCATCATCCAGGAGCATGGCGGCAAGATCAGCGTACAGAGTGAAGTGGGGCGGGGCGCGATGTTCATCATCGATCTGCCGGTGGCTGATGGGGCAGAGGCGCTGCAGAAGGGCACGGCAAAACCGTGGGCGGGAAAAAACGGTGCGGTGGATACGGCGGGGAAAACCGTACTCGTCGTCGATGATGAGGTGTGGATTCTGGAGCTCAGTCAGGAACTGCTGCGAAGCGACGGCTATCAGGTCGAGGCGGTTTCGAGCGGCGAGGAGGCGTTTCAGCGGATCACGCGTCAGAGATTTGATGTGATTCTGTCTGATTGGAAAATGCCGGGACTTAGCGGCATGCATCTTTATGAGCAATTGCTCGCCACGGATCCGGTGTCGGCCAGCCGGATGATTTTCATGACGGGCGACGTCATGAACGAAACGTTTCAAGATTTTCTGAAACGCAATGGACGGAGCTATATCGCGAAGCCGTTTGCGATCGGAGAACTTCGTCTGGCGGTCGCGAGTGTGCTGACGGCGAAGAGTTGAGTAGATTTTGGTCTGACACCTTGCGCGGAATCGCGGTTTGGTTGGTAGCTACGAGCGTGAGCGAGTGGTCGTTCGTCCACTCGATCACCAGACTGTGTGAAAACCCCTCCTGATGCCGGTAAGCGCGCAAACAACACACCCCGCCCTTCGGGCACCCCTCTCAAGAGGGGACTTCGGCTGCAAGTATCGCAGAAAAATCCCCTCTTGAGAGGGGTGGCGCGAAGCGACGGGGTGTGTGATCGCGACTTTTCACACAGTCTGTCACGCTCGCAGCTACAGAAAGGCACCGAGCGCGGACGACACGGAGGTCGTCCCTCCGGGGCGATCAGACGTTCTCAGCGCCGCAGGTCAGTGCGATTTGGTGCGCACGTTGAGCGTGCTTGAATTGGCGGAAGCTCCGTCGGCGTTGATCGCGCGTATCCGGAAATAGTAGGTGGTGTTACGGGTCAGGCCGGTGACCAGATAACTCGTCGCGTTGCTCGCGGTCGTGGTGGTGACGAGATTGGTCGTGAACGCGGAATTGTTTGCGCGATCAAACACGAATCCAGTTTCGTTGTTCGAGTTATCGCTCCAGGAGAGTGTCAGCTGCGTCGCGGTCACGCCGGAGGCTGAAAGGTTGCTGGGGGCTGTCGGAGGAAGCGGCGTCCCGGTTGGCGGGGTGAACGAAATTGCGTTCATCGAGTAGGCGCCGGTCGTAACGCTGAAGTTCGCTCCTGGAATCGTCATCGAAGTTTGCGCGATGTCGGCCGAACCTGAGCCCGTCTGCGCTGCCGTATCCTGCGGTTTTCCATAGCTGGCGATGTAGGCCGTCGTTGGCGGGGTGTAGCCCGAGATGCTGATGTTAACGGGCAGAGCGGCGGTCGGATGTTTGTTGATCAATAGGACGCTGACTTTGCCATCCGGGTGTTTCACGGCGTGTGCGCTGAGTCCGCCGTAACTGCTCGTTGCGGTCACCATCTGATCACCGGGCCGAGCGAAATATTGGAGGAGCTTCAACGCATAGTACGTCGGGTAGCGGTTGGCTGAGAGAGATGGAACGGCGGCATCCAGCACGCCGTAGTCTCCGTAGTTGCGCCAGCCATACAGCGAGCTGCTGTTATTATTTGCGGTGTCCTGACCGTTGCGCCAATCCCACCACACCATGGCTTTGAACTCGGTCGTCATGAGATGCGCAAAGCTGTCGGCCAGGAAAAGCCCGTTGACGAGGCTGGTGGTTTGTTTGCCGGGATTGCTGTAAACAGAATTGTTCTCGGTGCAGGTGAGTTCCACATTGGTCGCCGCGGTACCGAGATAATCGGAGAGCTGCTGACGTAGATTGGCGGCGTCGCCGGCCCAATTCGCGGAAGAGGTGAGGAGACCGGCGTCACCTTCAGAACCCGGACTTTGAGCATAGTAGTGATACGCCACGAAATCGGGTGTCACACCGAGATTTTTTAACGTGGCCAGCATCACTGCGGTCCAGCCGCTGTGGGTGAGGCCGGTGCGAGGATTGGTCACCACCTCATCGGTGTAATTGGCGAAACTGTCCTCTCCGACGACCACGGGGCAGCCGATCTTGATCGTCGAATCGACCGCCTTCATTTGGTTAAAATAGTCCTTGAAGCGCGTGGCGTAGGTGACGGGATCATTGGGGCGGGTGTTGTGATCAACCTCCCACGTGCCGTAGTTTTCGTTCCCAATTTCCCAATATTTAAAGCCGTAGCTTTTGGTCACGTTTGAATAGCGCACCCAGTCGGCGGCTTCCTGAGGTGTGCCCGATCCGTAGTTCGCGGTGATGAACACGGCGGGTGCGGCGATCGACGTCGCGACATGAGCGAACTTGTCGAAGCTGGTTGCCCAGGTGACGGTGCCGGCGTCGTTCTTTCCCGTGGCCCAGTGATAATCATCGGACGCTGAGCCGCCGGGAAAACGCAGACCCTTCACGCCGGCTTCCGTCATCGCATTAATCGTGGTGGATGTATCGAAGACACTGTCCCAAATCGCAGTGTTGATCGAAAAGTGGCGGGCCTCGACCGTGCGAAGAACGGAGGCGGCGTTGACCGTCACATCGACCGATGTCGGGACAGGGACCGCGGCGAGGGTGATGTCGTCGAGGTAATAAGCGGGTTGAGCGGCGCCGGTATTTTCCTGGAGCCAGAAGCCTGTGCAATTGGTTGCGTTCGCAATCCCGATTGAAGAGAGAGGAATGACAACCTGTTGCCACGTTCCCGCGGCAATGGGGCCGATGGTGACTGACGTGGGCTGAGCAACGTCGTCGAGCAGGCCTGCCACAGTCATGGTCTGACCACCCGTTGTGCCGCCGTGGATCCAGAACACGACGTTGACGTAGCCGCTTGTATTGAAACTTCCGTGATGGGCCCAAAAGGCCTGGTACGCGCCTGAGGTGACTTTGATCGACCGCGTGCCGGAACGGACCGGACTCGCATTGCTGAAATCCACGGTCGCCCAGCTCCAATTATCCCAGCCATTTTGGAGCGCATCGGCGTAGATGACCTGATCCGTCTGCGCGTGAACTGCGGAGGCGGTTAGGGAGAAGGCCGCTAGGATCGCGAGGAGAGGGAACCGTAATTTCATGAGAACTGGAGTGGGTTTCGTGGGGTGAACGGAAGAGCCTGAGCCACAATAGGACAAGTGCTGACTGACCAAGTGCCCGAGCCATGTGTTTGCGAATTGTGAAAAAAACGGCTCCGCCGACATATTACGTAATACGTAATATGTGATCGGGCGGGAGGGTTTATCGAGCCGGAGAATGTCTGCGAGACCGCGGTCATGATGAGCGAGGGGGAGGACCCTTTTTCACTCGCTCGCGCTCGCAGCCACGAGAGGCACGCCGGGCCGAGCTGCGGTGCGGAAATGTTCTTCGTTGGACCGAAGAACGGTTCGGAAACTCAGTCGACGGAAACTTCGACGTGAATCTTTGTGACGGCGCCGGGGTTGTCGGACCAGCGTTGCAACGCAGCGCCCGATTCCGCGAACGGCACGGTTTGCGTGACGGTCTCGTCCACCGGGTAGCGGCCCGCTTCGAGCATCGCGATGACGGCACGGAAATCCTTCGGGGTCGAATTGCGCGAACCGAGGATGTCGAGTTCCTTCATCACGAAAGCCTTCGTCTCATACGACACGGGCGCCTTCGCATAACCGATGTAAACGACACGGCCGGCAAAGGAAACTTCATCGACTGCTGCAACGAAGGTGCCGGGTGTGCCAACCGCCTCGATCACCACCGCAGGGCCTTCTCCGTTCGTGAGGGCTTGAACGCGCTCGTGCAGAGACTCCGTACGAGAATTGATCGTATGCGTCGCGCCGGCTTTGCGGCCGACAGCGAGTTTGGCGTCCTCGATATCGACTGCGATCACCGTGGCTTTGCGATCGAGACCAGCGGCTGAGATGGCGCCGAGGCCGACCATGCCGCAGCCGAAAACGAGCACCGTATCCTCAGGCGTGACACGCCCGCGCGCGACAGCGTGGAACCCAACTGCGAGGGGCTCGACGAGCGCGAGTTCGCGGAGCGAAAGATTCGCGGCAACGAGTTTTTGCCAGGGCGCGACGATGAAGTCGGTGAATGCGCCTTCTTGTTGGACGCCGAGAGTCTGGTTGTGCTGGCAGGCGTTGAACCGTCCGCGACGACAAGAAGGACAACGTCCGCACGCGGTGTAAGGCATCACGGTGACGGCCTGCCCAACTGAAAGATCCGCGGGTACGCCGTCGGTGATTTGCTCGATGATCGCGGCGATTTCGTGGCCGGGAATACGCGGGTACGTGACGAGCGGATTGCCACCGCGAAAGGTGTTGAGGTCACTGCCGCAGAACCCGAGGCGTTTTACGCGGAGCAGTACTTCGCCGGGCTTCGGGATCGGGCGCGGCTTTTCTCCGTAAGAAAATTTGCCGGGTGAATCTATGATGAGGGTCTTCACGAAGGTGGTTTTGAATAAGCGGTGCAGCGGGTAGGGCGAACCCTCAGGGTGAGCCGGCTCGGCGGGACGCCTCGCCCTACCTCAGCAGCAGTGAGAGGCCATCATCATGTGTTGTTCTCCGGCCGGCCAGAGGGCCAGGTGAGATTGTGGACGGGGGCGAGGATCGTCTGAACCTCGGCGAGCAGCTCGCGATCGAGGGGCTCTTCAATGGTCCGGATGTTTTGCTCCACGTTGGCCGGGTTCGCGGTGCCGAGAATTGTCGTTGGAATCCGCGGATCTGATACAGAGAACTGTAGTGCGAGTTTACTGAGATCGGCTCCGCGAGACCGGCAGTGAGCAGCGGCCTCGGCGCATTTGGCGCGCAACGCGGCTGGCGCCGGATGCCAGGCGGGTGGGCCTTCGTCGCTCAACAGACGCATGGCGAGCGGAGCTGAGTTGAAGATCGCGAGCTGCTTCGCGTTGAGATAAGGCAGCAGATCCGCGAGTGAAGTGTCGTTTAGACAGAAATGGCAGTACGATTGGATTTGATCGACTTCCGCGAGATCGAGAACGCGGCGGAAGAGTGGAATCGGCAGACACGAAATCCCGACGAAGCGCACCTTGCCGTTGGCTTTGAGCTTTTGGAGCGCGGGAAGTGTTTCATTCACGATCTGATCGACGTGGCCGAATTCCATGTCGTGGACCTGAATGAAATCGACGTAATCCACCCCGAGACGCGTGAGGCTTTCGTCCAGGCTACGGGTGACGCGAGGAGCCGAGAAATCGAAGTCGGCGATCTGCGGTCCGTAGCGGGCTACTTTTGTCGCGAGGTAATATTTGTCGCGTGGTACGGTGCGCAACGCCTTGCCGAGGACGGTTTCGGCGGTGGTCGCGCCGTAGTAGGGCGCCGTATCGAGAAGATTGATGCCGCGATCGATCGCGACGTGAACGGAGCGAATGCCCTCCGCTTCGTTGACGTTGCGAAACGCGGAGCCGAGGGAAGAGCCACCGTAGGCGAGAGCCGAAACCTTCAGTCCGGTCCGGCCGAGAGTACGATATTCCATGTGATGAACTTTCTCAGTAACCGCGCTGTTGGAGTGCGCGGCTGAGTTCCTTCATGAAAGCCTGGCCATCTTCGGGCGTGGGGCGGTAACCGGGTTGGCTGACCTCGGTGAATCCAGGGCGGCCATATTGGTCGATGATCCATTTTCCGGTTACGCCATCGCTGAAGGTTACGGTGCCGCTAGCGACTGCGCCGGGGATGAGGGTGACCTTATCGACGGCCAGGCTGACGTTGCCACCGGCTGGGGGGAGATCATCGAGGCCTTCGTCCAAATCGTCTGCCGGCAATTCACTTTCATCGCCGGCGTCTTCCGCACCTTTCGCGAGGCCGAGCTTTTCTTTCGCTTTGTCGAGAAAGCCTTTTTTCGGGGCGCGGTCGGCGGCAGGGGAGCCACCGGGCGGCTGAGCGGGCGGAGGAGTTTTTGAAACGTCGGAAGTATCAACCTTCGGTGCCGGGTCTTTCAGGGCGAGATTGAGATCGTCGACGAGGAATCTGACGTCGCGGTAGGTCATGGAGACCTGAAATTGCTCGGAAAGCTTTTTCTGGATGGCGGAAAGATTGTCACCGGCGGTGACCCAGCCAGTGACGGCTTGTTGCTGCTCAGGAGTAAGGGTCATGGGAAAGAGGAGAAGGAGGAGGAAGCTAAGAGCTGAGAGCTGAGAGTCTAGAGCAAGAATGCGGAATTGCCAGTGTCGGGGCGTGGGATGACGCGGGGCGTAGTGAAGGCGTCGGATTGCGCGGCGAGCGCGCCACCTACGAGGCGGGGAGCCGGTTCTTCGTCGCAGAAACAAGTTGAACGCGACGAGGGCGTCGCATCCCAGTGCCGAACCCGCACCCTAACGGGAGCGGCTACGAATGGAACAGATTGGGCGCGCCCGGCCCGCCTTATTTGGAGAGCTGCGTTTTTAGGAAATCAACACTGCCACGGGTCGTGGAGTCTTGCTCCATCATGTTGTCCACAGCTTTGCAGGCGTGGATCACGGTTCCGTGGTCGCGGCCACCAAAGGCGTCGCCGATTTCTTGCAGAGAATGCTTGGTGAGCGTGCGGGCGAGAAACATCGCGATCTGTCGCGGGATGGCGATGTTGTTGGGCCGGCGCTTGCTCGTCATGTCGCTATGACGGATCTGAAAATGATCGGCGACGCGTTTCTGAATCGTCTCAATCGTGAGAATATTCTGCGCCTGCTCCATCAGCACGTCCTGCAGAAGCATCTCAGTCGTCGCTAAATCGAGCGGCTTGTTCGTGAGGGACGAATAACTGGCGACCTTGATCAAGGCGCCTTCGAGCCGGCGGATGTTCTTCGAGATGTTTTGCGCGATGAAATTAAGGATCGGCGCAGGGATATCGAATTTCAGGCTCGCGGCTTTGCTCCGGATGATCGCGAGGCGGGTCTCGTAATCGGGAGGTTGGATATCGGCGGGAAGGCCCCATTCGAAACGGGACACGAGGCGGGCTTCGAGCTTCTGGATTTCGCTGGCGCGGCGGTCGCTGGAAATCACGACCTGTTTGCCGGACTCGAAGAGGTCGTTAAACGTGTGGAAGAATTCCTCCTGAATGCGCTCTTTGCCGGCGAGGAATTGGACGTCGTCGATGAGTAGCACGTCCACGTGGCGGTAACGCTGGCGGAACTTCGTGAGGCTGTTCTCCTGAAGCGCCTGGATGAACTCGTTGGTGAACTTTTCGGTCGAAAGGTACGCGACGCGGGAATCGGCGTTGTTGCGAAGGATGGCGTGCCCGATGGCGTGCATCAGGTGGGTTTTGCCCAGGCCGGTGTCGCCGTAAATGAAGAGAGGGTTGTAGGCTTGAGCTGGAGCTTGGGCGACGGCCATGCCAGCGGCATGCGCCATCTGGTTGTTGTTACCGACGACGAATGTTTCGAAGGTGTTACGGGCATTGAGCGTTCCGGAGGCGGGACCGCGCTCGTCATAGCGGGTGGTCTTGCGAGGTGTGACTGCGCGGCTGCGAGCGGTGGGCTCCGCGACGGCGCGGGAATGACTTGGCGAGGGTGATCGGTCGGAATCGGTCTTCTTGAGCGTCACGTTGACCAGTCGCCCGGCGGTGAGGCGGAGGCGCTGGGTGATCAGATCCAGATAATTGTCATGAATCCAAATGGCGGCGAAATCATTGGGCACGCCCAAGGCCATCGAGTCCTCGGTGGCATCGAGGCACACCATGGGCTCGAACCACATTTGAAAAACGTCTTCAGGGAAGAGCTCCTTGAAGTCGCATTTAACGGATTCCCACAGACTGGGAGACAGAGACAGAGAAGGCATTTGGCGGACGAAAAGACGGGTTTATTCACATTGCGCCGATCACGGGTCATCTCCACGTCACTCTTCGCCTGTTCCTTGTCCTGCTCCGGTAATAAAATGGGTGGGTGAGCAGCGGGTAGGGGAGGGTATCGGGTATAGGGGGATAAGCTGCTGAGATTCAGGTGGTAACTATCAGGTAATTACCGGGGCCCAAGGAATGGGTAAAAGGAGGTGGGAAAGAACAGCTGGACGCTCGAAACAACTGGCGGAGCGCGGAGTAACTGTGAACCAAAAAACCATTTCAAGATGAACTTTCTCCCAAGTTATTCACATCGCCGCTGAGGATAACTTTTCGTGTTTTTTGTTTGCCATGGAGAACAGAATTCAGGGCATGACCCGAATCAGGGAAAACCCTGTAATTTGGTTAAAATTACACGGCCGCGGAGGCGGCTTCCAAAGCCAGTTGCCCGGTTACGGGAAGGTTACGTCCGCGTTACGGATCGTTCAATTTTGAATACACCGCGGAGCCTCGCTCACGCGTGCGCAGGCTCCGGATCGACCCATTTTCCGTGAGCTTTAATTAATGCAATGAGTCGCGCGTCGGCCTCCGCTTGCGGGATGTTGTACTGCACGCATTGCTTGCCGACGTAGAGATTGATTTTCCCGGGCGCGCCGCCGACGTAGCCAAAATCAGCGTCCGCCATTTCACCAGGGCCGTTCACGATGCAGCCCATGATCGCGAGCTTCACGCCCTTGAGATGGCCGGTCTGTGCGCGGATGCGCTGGGTGGTCGTCTGCAAATCGAAGAGGGTCCGACCGCAGCTGGGACAGGCGACGAATTCAGTTTTCGAAATGCGCGCGCCGGCGCCTTGAAGCACGTTGAAGGAAAGTTTGGTCGCGCGGACAGGATCTGCCTCGGTCTCAGTGCTGATGAGTTCGCCGATTCCGTCGCACAGCAAGGTGCCGGTGAGAAAACTTCCCTCGAGGAGCTTCGAAAGAAAACTGTTATTCCCCTGCACGGCGGTTCCAGTCGTGTTACGAATCCAGATCGGCGCGTGTGAGTCGATTTTCCGCAGCGCGTCCGCGAGCTGGCGGTAGCCGCCGATCGCGTGGCCAGCTGAGGCGGGGCGTGACGAAAGTGTGAAAACGAAGTCACGATCACTGAGCTGGCGCAGCGTTTCTCCGAGGGTGTTGAAAGCGGCGGGCGCAATTTCGGCGGCGACAACGAGCTGATGTTCGTGCGCAAATTGGGCGAAGGCGGAGAGCAGTGGCGCCTCATTTTCGTGGAAGGCGCGGACGAGAAGTGAACCAGCCGCAAGAGACGCGGCGTGTAGTTTTAATTCGGAGACAGTGATCGAGGGCGCGAGTTCAAGCGCGTAGAAACCCGCGGGAAGAACGGGAAGATTCGCCAGCGTGGCGGCGGAATCGATCGCGAGCAGCAGGCCCTCGGCCGGACTGTCTTTTAACTGTGGATGGCGAACGAGTGACAACGCGGTCACGAGATCCGTGGAGCTGACGCGCGTAATAACAGCGGGCGGATGTTCGGGGCCGACGGCGATGCGATTGCCCAATCGGATGATGCGGGTTTCGCGACGGCTGAAATGATAGGGATCGATCGAGTCCGAAATCGGAATTCGAAGATCGGAGATCGGAGATTGGAGATCGGAAGGTGGAGAGGACGGGGACTGGAGATCGGTGGTCGGAGATCGCGGAGCAGAATCCGAAGGGCGGAGATCGGAAATCGTGGAGGACGTTTGCCAGAGACTCATCGCCTTGTCGGCGATGGCGCGAGCGACGGGGATTTCGTAAACGCTGTCCTCGGTGAGTGAGACGCGGATCGTGTCGCCAAGTCCGTCGAGGAGCAGTGAGCCGATGCCGATCGCGCCCTTGATGCGGCCGTCTTCGCCGTCACCGGCTTCGGTCACGCCAAGGTGGAGCGGATAGTACATGGACTCCTGCTGCATGCGTTCGACGAGGAGCCGATACGCGTGGATCATCACCTTCGGATTCGATGACTTCATCGAAAGGATGAGCTGCTTGAAGCCGTGCGATTCCGCGATGCGGAGAAACTCCAGCGCGCTCTCGACCATGCCGAGCGGTGTGTCGCCGTAGCGATTCATGATGCGATCACTCAGCGAACCGTGATTGGTTCCAATGCGCAGCGAACGTCCGAGAGTTTTGGCGCGAAGCACCAACGGGGAAAACGCGTCGTACAATCGTTGGAGTTCCACGTCGTAATCCGCGTCGGAGTATTCCCGAACGGCGAATTTCTTTTTGTCGGCGTAATTGCCTGGGTTAACGCGAACTTTTTCAACGTGCTCGACGGCTTCCATCGCGGCGCTCGGGAGAAAATGAATGTCAGCGACCAGTGGAATATGTCCGAAGCCGGCGGCGGTGATCTGCGCGCGGATTTCTTTCAGGCAGCGGGCAGCGGCGACATTGGGCGCAGTGATGCGGACGATTTCGCAACCGACTTCGGCGAGCGCGATCGATTGCTGGACCGTCGCGGCGACGTCCTGCGTGTCGCTCGTGGTCATCGATTGGATACGCACGGGATTGCTGCCGCCGACGCCGACGGACCCGACGTTTACCTCGACCGTGCGGCGACGTACGGTGTGAAAGCGGGATGCGCAGTAGGACATGAGAGAAGGTGGAAGCGAAAGCGGAGGGCGGAGAATCTAGAGCGAAGGGCTAACCTCCACGA
>CBRAFL010000031.1:0-26380 GCA_967755055.1 uncultured bacterium | reverse complement strand
ACATGTGCTCGGTGCGGGTGAGGCCGATGCCGACGGCACCGAACGCGACCGCGATACGAGTTTGGTCAGGCGTGTCGGCGTTCGTGCGGACGGAGAGCTTGGTGGCTTGTGCGCACCACTTCATGAGCTGCGTGAAGCTCTTGAATTTATCGGTGGCCTGCGCGGCTTTGTCGTCGTTGACCAAACCGGCGATGATCTCAGACGAAGCCGTCTTGATCTGACCGGCGTAAACGGTGCCCGCGGTACCATCGATCGAGAGATAGTCGCCTTCGGCAAACGTCTGTCCACCGACGGTGAGGGTCTTCTTGTCGTAGTCGACCTGGAGAGCGGCGGCGCCGCACACGCAGACCTTGCCCATTTGACGGGCGACGAGCGCGGCGTGCGAGGAGACACCACCGCGAGCGGTGAGAATGCCCTCGGCCGCGATCATGCCGCGGAGATCTTCTGGAGAGGTCTCGACGCGAACGAGGAGAACCTTTTCGCCCTTTTCCGCAGCGACGACGGCTCGATCGGCATTGAAATAAATCCGGCCGGTGGCAGCGCCGGGACCAGCGGGAAGGCCGTTGGCGATAATGGCGGCCTTCTTGACTTCGCCGAGATCGAAGACGGGTGCGAGGAGTTGGTCGAGCTGATCGGCGGGATTGCGCAGGATCGCGGTCTGCCAGTCGATGAGCTTCTCCTTCACCATATCGATGGAGAACTTCAACGCGGCCATCGCGGTGCGCTTGCCGTTACGCGTCTGCAGCATGAACAGCTTGCCTTCCTGGATCGTGAATTCGATGTCCTGCACGTCCTTGAAATGCTTCTCGAGGATGGCGCGAACCTTCATGAGTTCGGCGTAGGACTTCGGCATCTGGTCCTTCAACTTCAGAACCGGCTCCGGAGTGCGCACGCCGGCGACGACGTCTTCGCCCTGGGCGTTGATCAGGAACTCGCCGTAGAATTCGTTGGTGCCGTTGGCGGGATTGCGGGTGAACGCAACGCCGGAGCCAGAGGTCTCACCGGTGTTGCCGTAAACCATCGCCTGCACATTGACGGCGGTGCCCCACTCGGAAGGGATGTTGTATTTGCGGCGGTAAACGATCGCGCGATCGTTCATCCAGGAACCGAATACAGCGCCGGCGGCGCCGCGCAGTTGGTCCCACGGATTGTTGGGGAATACTTTTCCGGTGCGCTCTTTAACGAGAGCTTTGAAACGCTTGACGAGCTCCTGCTGATCCGCGGCGGTCAGCTCGCTGTCGACGATGTCCTTGTGGTAAGTCTCGTGTTTGAAACCTTCGATGACCGTCTCGAACGGCTCGTGGTCTTCGCCTTCTTTCTTTTGTACGCCGAGGACGACGTCGCCGTACATTTGGATGAAGCGGCGGTAGCAATCCCACGCGAAACGCTCGTTCTTCGTCGCCTTGGCGAGCGCGAGAACAGTGTCGTCGTTGAGGCCGAGGTTGAGAATCGTATCCATCATGCCTGGCATCGAGTCACGGGCACCCGAGCGGACGGCGACGAGGAGAGGGAAGCCGGTGGCGTCACCGAACTTGTACCCCATGATTTTTTCCATGTTACGCACACCAGCTTCCATCTCGGCCTGGAGGGAGGCGGGATAGGTGCGCTTGTTGGCGTAGTAGTAGGTGCAAACCTCGGTGGTGATGGTGAAACCGGGAGGCACGGGGAGACCGATGCGGGTCATTTCCGCGAGATTTGCGCCCTTGCCGCCGAGGAGGTTTTTCATTCCACCGTTACCATCGGCCTTGCCGGCGCCCCACGCGTAAACGTATTTGGGCGCCTTGGCGGCGGAGGTTTTTTTCGCAGGCGCGGAAGACTTGGTCTTCGCAGCGGACTTCTTCACTTTGGATTTAACAGCCATGTTGGAGGGTTGATCTGAGTTAAAAAAACGAACGGGCTGCGCGGGCGCGCAAAGGACAACGGCATACCTGCGGACCGAGTGCTGTCAACCGCTCAGCGCACGAGGAGAAATTCTAACGTTGGCGCAGCGATAGAATTGGCCGGAGCGGGCACGCAACCCAGCGCGCCCACGTCGATGGTCGGTTGATGTCGACTCAACGTGACAGCGCTTTTTTCAAGGGTAGCGCGCCTCAAGGGTAGCGGCAGGCCTCCGTGCCTGTCCGTTCCGTTCTTCGTAGCCGCACGCGTGTACGCGTGGACCGCACCGTAACCGGCGCGGCTACAAATCCGAATCTCCGATCTCCAAACTTCGAACTCCGAACACGGACAGGCACGGAGGCCTGCCGCTACTTCGGAGGCGGACACAAAAAAGCGGCGGTTATTTAACCGCCGCTGTCAGGAAAGCCGTGGAGAATTGAGTCGGGAAGACGGAAACTTATTTCCGATTCGCTGCCATCTGCGCGCGAAGGACGACGCGAAACATTTGCACTGCGAGCCAGAAAACGCCGCTCATGCATGCACTGGCCAAGCCGCCCCACAACAGGATCATCTTTGGATCACTGGAAGGAACGTGCGACTTCAGCAGTCCGTACATATAAATGAAAAATCCGACCACGAGTACGAGGTCGACGACGAGGCTGACAGGAGTGACGAGTTTTTCGGACTGAGCCATGCGGAAAGGGAGATTAGAAAGCGGCCGGTTGTCCATGGAAATTTTAGGCAAGTAGCGGCAGGCCTCCGTGCCTGCTGTGTTCGAGACAGTAGAGGGACGACATCCGTGTCGTCCGAGTTTCCCCTCGAATGTCGATCTTCGATCCCGGCAGGCAGGGACGCCTGCCGCTACTTGAAAATGCCCGCCTACAATCCCTTCGGAATCGCGGCGGTGAGATTTTCCGGGGCGTCGTCGGTTACGAGCACGTTGTCCTCGATCCGCACGCCACCCAGCCCGAGATGTTGTTCTACCAATGGCCAGTTCACTTGCTCCTGATAACGGGCCCGGCGGTTCGGGTCGTTGAGCAACGCGGGTATGAAATAAAGTCCGGGCTCAATCGTCACCACGTAACCGGGGGCCAGCGGCAGATCCATGCGCAACGTGCGCAGCGACGGGCGCGCGTCTTTGACGCGACCGGGAAAAAGTCCGCTGCCATCGCGCACGCCCAAGCCCACCATGTGTCCGAGTCCGTGTGGGAAAAAAAGCGTGTGCGCTTCCTGCTCGATGAGCGATTCCGGTTTGCCGCGCAACACGCCGAGATTCACGAGGCCGTCCACCAAATCGACGGCCGCCATCAAGTGAAGCGCCGTCCACTCTGCGCCCGCCACGCAGCGGTTGATCGCGCGTTCCTCGGCGGCGAGCACCACTTGATAAAGATCGCGCTGAAAGGTCGAGGGCTGACCAATCACATACGTGCGGGTAACATCGGTGACGTAGCGGTCGATCTCGGTGCCGGCGTCGACCAGCACGAATTCGCCTGCTTGTGCGGTGCGCGAGCTGGGTTCGAAATGCAACACGGCGGAATTCGGGCCTGTGCCGATAATGGTGCCGTAGCCGGGCCGTGTTCCGCCATGGCGGAAAAATTCCGCTTCGAGTTCAATCTGTAACGAACGTTCGGTTACGCCGGCGCGCAGGCACTCGCGCAATTTCGCGTAGCCGGCTGCCGTGGCGAGAGCGCCGCGCCGGAGCAATGCGAGTTCGGTCTGATCTTTCGGACGACGCGCGTGAGTGAAAAGCTCGCGCGTTTTCAAGGTGCGCGCTTCGTCGGGCCGCACGCCACGGAGCGACGCGCCAAGCATCGCAATGGGCCGGCCGCGCCGTTCGGAAAGCCACGGCTCGAGCGTGGCGATCGACGCGCCGGGCGGTTGCGCCCGGCCTTCCCACACGCGTTCGCCTTCGGTCACGTCCGGCACGAACGAGATCCAGCCGTCGAGCGCGCCGTCGCGTGGATCGAACGCGATCACGCCGCCGGGACATTCCTGCGCCGCGAGATAATAATATTCGGCGTGTGAGCGAAATGGATATGTCTGGTCTGTGCCCTCGGGCAGCGGCACAGGTTCGCCTGCGCCGATCAACAGCACGGCGTCACCGAGATCGAGCGCGGCGGCGAGTCGTGTGCGCCGTTCTTGAAGAAAAGAAGTCATACGGAAGGCGGGAGCATTAATCGCGGATGAGAAATCGTCGGCGCGGGTTGAAGCGCGTCAAGAGCCAAGGCCGATCTCCTGGCCTTTACAGTTTTGGGCGTTGCCAAGCCAGACGAGGAGCCAAGGATTCGCCGGATGAAACGCGGTGCTGACCGTTTTCTTTTCCGCCTCTCGGTGCGGATCAGACGCACTTTCATTCCCGTGGGAAATTGCACCCGCCATGAAGACTGAGCCCGCGCGATCGTCCGATTCGTACGCGCCGGTCGGTGACGGAGCGACGGGCGAGGCTGACCTGAACCTGCCGCGCCGTCTTATCGTGGCGCTGGCGATTTTCGCAGTGGCAACAGCGGTGCTGGCGAAGGCGGAGGGCAACGACTACCCGACGCTTCACGTTATTTTGGATACGAGCATATTCATGGTCAGCGGAATCCTGGCGCTGCTGTTGTGGGACATGGGCACGCGCACCGACCAATGGTTGCCCCGTTTGCTGGCCCTCTCTTTTGCAGGAGCGGCGGTGTTTGAGTTGGCCCATGCACTGGTGGGAATCGAGTGGTCGGGCCGGTTCGCGGAAATTAAGCAATTCACGGAGTGGCTGCGTCGCGGTACGTGGGCACCGTCGGCATACCTGGTTCCCGTCGGCATCGGTTTCGCCCTGTGGCTGGGGCAAAAGGACGAACGATGCACGCGAACGTTTGCGTTCGTTCTCACCGGATTGGGCGCGGGATTGCTGGCGCTTTTTCTGTTGCTGCCGCGCTACGTTTCACCCGGTTGGCATGGGATTACGCGTCCTGCACTTATCCTGGTACCGCTGCTCTGGTCGGGCGTGGGCTATTCGTGCCGGCGGTTGCATACGCGGGATCGCGTGGCGTGGGTGTTGACCTTGACGGCGGTGATTTTGGTGGTGGCGCACACGGCCATGCTTTTTTCAAGAACCCCGCACGACTCGCAGTCGATGATCGCTCATGTGGGCAAGCTGATCTCGGAGGTATTTCTGCTGTTGGGTCTGACGCAGATCGGATCCGCGGATACAGCCCAACGCATCCGTGCGGAACGCCAGCTGAAGCGGCTCAACGAGGAATTGGAGCAACGCGTTCGCGAGCGGACAGCGCGGCTGGAGGCGATAAATCTTTCTCACGAGATTGAAATCGCCGCGCGCAAAGAGGCGGAGCGAACGGTGTACGAGAGCCAGCAAATGCTGCGGGCGATCGTGGATAACTCGACCGCGGTGGTTTACGTGAAGGATCTCGAGGGTCGCTATCTGATGATCAATCGGCGCTACGAGGAAATCTTCCATCTCACCACTGACGCGATCATCGGGAAAACCGATCACGAGATTTTTTCGAAGGAAGCTGCTGATGCTTTTCGGGCTGTCGATCTGCGCGTGCTCGCGGCGGGCACCGTGTTGGAAATGGAGGAGCTGGCACCGCAGGTCAACGGGCTGCACACCTACCTTTCGATCAAATGTCCGCTGCTGGATGCCTCGGGAAAATCCTACGCGATCTGCGGCATCTCGACCGACATCACCGAACGCAAGCAGTCGGAAATTAAACTTCGCACCCAATTTACCCGCCTCGAACTGCTCAATCAAATCACCCGTGCCATCGGTGAGCGTCAGGATTTGCAGAGTATTTTCCAAGTAGTCGTCCGCAGTCTCGAGGACCAGCTGCCAATCGATTTTGGCTGCGTCTGCCTTCACAACCAGATTGGCAACGCACTCACCGTGGTCAGCGTCGGCGGCCGCAGCGAGCCACTCGCAACGGAGCTCGCGATGACGAAGCAGGCGATCATTCCGATCGATCAGAACGGCCTGTCGCGGTGCGTGCGCGGACAGTTGGTGTACGAACCGGACATCAGCCAGGTGCCGTTTCCGTTTCCCCAACGGCTGACGCGGGGCGGGCTAAATTCACTGGTGGTCGCGCCACTGCTCGTGGAAAGCAAAGTCTTTGGCGTACTCGTGGCCGCGCGTCGGGAGGTTGGCGGTTTCAGCAGCGACGAGTGCGAATTTCTTCGACAGGTGAGTGAGCACGCCGCGCTCGCGGCGCATCAGGCGCAGCTCTACACCGCGTTGCAACAGGCCTACGACGATTTACGCCAGTCGCAACAAACCGTGATGCAGCAGGAACGTCTTCGCGCGCTCGGGCAGATGGCGAGTGGCGTGGCTCACGATATCAACAACGCCATTTCACCGGTGTCGCTCTACGTGGAATCGTTGTTGAACAATGAGCCGGGACTCAGCCTGCGCGGCCGAAGCCATCTTGAAACCATCGAGCACGCGATCGACGACGTGGCGGCGACCGTCGCGCGGATGCGGGAATTTTATCGTCAGCGCGAACCCCAGTTGATGCTCGCGCCCGTCACGCTGAACCGGTTGGTGCAACAAGTCGTGGATCTCACCCGCGCGCGCTGGAGCGACATGCCGCAACAGCGCGGGGTCGTGATCCAGATGAAAACCGAACTGGCGCCGGATCTTCCAGCGATCATGGGAGTCGAAGGCGAGATTCGCGAAGCGCTCACCAATCTTATTTTCAATTCGGTCGATGCGATGCCGGATGGCGGAGCGTTGGCCGTGCGGACGGGAGTTCCGGCCAGCCGCCCGGATTCTGCAACGTCGTCTGCGCCGCTTCACGTTTATGTTGAGGTGATCGATACCGGCGTCGGTATGAACGACGAGACGCGCCGCCACTGCCTGGAGCCGTTCTTCACGACGAAGGGCGAACGTGGCACCGGCCTTGGCCTCGCGATGGTTTATGGTGTGATTCAGCGGCACAGTGGTGAAATCGAAATCGAAAGCGCGCCGGGCAAGGGAACTTTGGTGCGACTGAGTTTTGCGGTGTCCGCGATGGCCAGTGTCGAACCCGACGAGCCGGCCGCACCCAGTCCGATCCCGACCGGTTTGAAAATCCTCATCGTGGATGACGATCCCGTTTTGCTTAAATCCATCTCGGATATTTTGGAAACCGACGGCCACTTGGTTGTGACGGCGAATGGTGGTCAGGCGGGCATCGACGCTTTTCTTGAAACGTATGTGAGCGTCCAGCGATTCGCCGTCGTCATCACCGATCTCGGCATGCCGTATGTGGACGGTCGCAAGGTGGCGACCGCGGTGAAAGCGGCTTCGCCGGATACTCCGGTGATCCTGCTCACGGGCTGGGGACAACGGCTGGTGAGCGACGGCGATATTCCCGCTCACGTGGATCGTGTCCTGAGTAAGCCGCCAAAATTGCGGGATTTGCGCGAAGCACTGGCGAGCTGTACGTTGTCACTGGGGCCGTAATACGCTAAATGTTGTCAACCAAGGATGCTCATGCCGGACATCAAACATCGCATTCTAATTGTTGACGATGAGGTGGCGCAGATGAAGGCCCTCTGCGACACGCTTGAACTGCACGGCTACGAAACGATGGGATTTAACAGTGGGCAGGAAGCCCTCGATGTGCTGCAAGCGGCGAAATTCGACCTGCTGTTAACCGATATGATGATGCCTGGGATGGACGGTCTCAGCTTGCTGCGCGCCGCCCAAAAACTGGACCCGAATCTGGTCGGCGTTGTGATGACGGGTCACGGCAGTATTGATACAGCGGTCGAAGCGATGAAAGCCGGTGCGCTCGATTACATTCTCAAACCATTCAAGGTTCGCGTCATTCTGCCGGTGCTATCCCGCGCTCTGACCGTGCGTGAACTACGGCTGAGGAATGCAGCGCTGGAGCAGCGCGAGCGTCAGCACACGATTGAACTCGAGGCGGCCAACGAGGAACTGGATTCGTTCGCGAGTTCGATCGCGCACGATCTCAGCGCGCCGGCCCGCCACGTCGCCGGCTACGCACAAATTCTCATGGAGGCGCACGCCGCCGAATTGAGCCCGACGACTCTGGAGTACGTTCGCAACATCATCAAAGCCGGCGACCGCATGGGCGCGCTCATCGCCGACATGCTCGCCTTCTCCCGCCTGGCCCGCGCGGAAATCAAACGCGAGCCCGTCGACTTGGGTGCATTAGTAGAGAGCGTGCGGATCGAACTCGGGCCCGAAACGAAGGGGCGGGAAATCGTGTGGAAAGTTTCGGAGTTGCCGATTGTCCAGGCCGACGAATCGATGCTGCGGCAGGTCGTTCACAATCTTCTGTCCAACGCGATCAAGTACACCCGGGGCCGAGCGTCGGCGGAAATCGAAATCAATTCGCAGGTGGATCGAATGAACCGGATCGTTGTCAGCGTGCGCGACAACGGCGCAGGTTTTGACATGCGCGATTCGGACAAACTTTTTGGGATGTTTCAGCGATTGCACTCCTCGAGCGAATTCGAAGGCACCGGGATCGGCCTGGCGAACGTCCGTCGTATTCTCCAGCGCCACGGCGGTCAGAGCTGGGCGACCGCGGAAAAAGGGAAGGGCGCGAAATTTTATTTCGCGCTGCCGGGCCACTGAGGGTCTTCGAAATAGGATCTGAACCCCGAAGGGGCACCGCTAATAGGATTTTCCCAATGGGGAAAATCTTGATCCAGTGGCTACGGCTAAAATCGCCTGCGCCTTGAGGTAGTTGGGCCCGCTAATCGCGGTCTGCGATCAGCAGACCCACTACTTATTCCGGAGGCGATCAGCCGGAGGGGTGACATAAGGATCTGCCCATTGGCTGATCCCAATTAGCGGTTTTTTCCTCAGCCGGGGCATGAATGAGTCGCGTTTGCTCACCGGATCCGGATTTCGCGGCCGGTGGCGGATGATTCGTAAATCGCGTCGAGAATTTTTTGCACGGCGAGCGACTCGGAGGGTTTCACGTAAGGCTCCTCTTTGCCGAGCAGGCAATCGATGAAGTGAGCCATGCGATTCGGATTCACCAGCGTCGTCGTCGTGGTGACGCTCTCGGTGGAGTAACCGTGCTCGGTTTTGCGGAAGAGCTGGAGATTGGGCATCAACGCGCCGGCTTCCGTGCCGTAAAGTTGCGTGCCGTTGAAATCGGGGAACGGCTGGTGGCCGGCCCATGATGTCTCCAGTAAAATAGTACGGCCGCTCCTCAGCTTGATCAACGCGATCGACATGTCTTCCACGTCGAACGGCTTTTTGGGGTCGACCTCGCTCTTGCCCCACGCGCCTTCACCGAGTCCGCGCGGGCCGAATTTAGCGTACGTCTGGCCGCTAACCGCGACGGCGTCGAACTCGCCCATCAGGTAGAGGCAGCGATCGAGAGCGTGCGTGCCGATGTCGTAGGTGCAGCCGCCGCCGGCGAATTGTTTCTGCGTAAACCACGAGCCGATCCGTGGAATTCCGCCGCGTCGCGTCCACGCTGTCTTCGCGTGATAGACTTCACCGAGCACGCCTTTCAACACGAGTTGCTTCAACGTCTGCACATCGGGACTGAAGCGGTTGTTCTGGCCGACCATGAGGAGCACGCCGCGCTTTTTCGCCTCGGTGACGAGCTTGGCGGCATCGCGGGCATTGGTTGCCATCGGCTTGTCAATCATCACGTGCTTGCCGGCCTTGAGCGCGTCCAGCGCGACAGGTGCGTGCAGGTAATTCGGCAGCGCGATGGAAACGACGTCGATGTCGTCGCGGGCGAGAAGTTCGCGGTAGTCCGTTGCGACGACGGGCACGTCGAACATCTTTGCGGCCTCGCTCGCGCGAGTCGCGGAAGTATCGGCGATCGCGAGAACTTTTGCCGACGGATGCTGTTTGAACGACCCGATGTGATCGAGGCCAATGGCGCCGGCGCCGAAGACCGCGACGTTGAAGGAGGATTTTTTAGCCATGAAAAATTGTTTAGGAAACGAATCGTGAGAAAATAAAACCGAACCAGTCGGGCTCTGGATGTAGCGCAGGCTTCCAGCCTGCATCATGCTGCGGCCTGAAGCCGCGGTGAACGGATGGCAGGCTGGAAGCCTGCGCTACATCCAGAGCTGTTGTCATTAGCATGAGCGACAGATCGTGATCACGCCTTGCCCCATTTTTTCAGCTGTTCGAAACACAGACGGACCGAGGTGAGGGGAGGGTGATTGTAGGCCTCCTGTTCGACGATGTACCATTCTGCTGCGCCGATTTTTTCAACTGCCTCGAAGATCGGCGGAAAATTCACCGGACCGCCGCCAAGTTCCTTTTCGTCTTTCAAGTGGATCAACTTCACTCGTGCGCCGTGGTCGCGAATAAACTTTTCCGGCGAATGGCCGCCGGCATTGACCCAATAAACGTCGACCTCTGCGGCGAGATTGCGCGGCTCCGAAGCGCCGAGCATCCACGCGAAAACAGTGCGGCCCTCGAGGAGTTTGAATTCATTGGCGTGGTTGTGAAAACTGAGCTGCAAGCCGGACGCGCGCAGTTTCGAGCCGACGGCGTTGAGTTCCTCGGCAATTTTTTCAACGGCAGCGACCGACACGAATTGATCGGCTGGCCAGGACGGTACGACGACGTGGCGCGTGCCGAACATGAGTGCATCGCCGATGACTTTTTCTGGATCGCTCCGCAGCGTGGTGATGCCGACGTGCATGCCGGCGACTTTCAGGCCAGCCGTATCGAGGGCGGCTTTCGCGCCCTTCGCATCGAGATTACCGTAGCCGGCGAGTTCAACGCCGGAGTATCCGATGCGGGCGACCTCAGCCACGGTGGTGGCGAAATCGCGTCTCATGTCCTCGCGGACGGACCAGAGCTGCAGGGCAACGGGAAGGGGAGAGGTGGCCATGATGCCCGACGTTTTTGAGCCCCGACGTGCGGAGTTCAATCTCCGTATTGGGTATCTTTTGCAGTGAGGGGAATGCGGCTGCGTTCTGTGGGTGGCGCACTCGTCGCGCAACGATTCAGCATTCTCGGCCGTTGCGCGGCGAGCGCGCCACCTACACGGTCTGGCTGGACGCGGGAACTTCTCAAAGCTGCGAACGAAACAGCCCGCAAAAATCATCCGCCCATTTGATGTAAAACGGCCGGCCTTCGAATTCTGCGAGCGTCAATGGCTTCGAGTGCTTAAGATCATCCTCGAAAATACGGTGATGCTCGCGGCCGACGAACGGATCGAGCACGTTCAGCGCGACCTCGTCGTTAATGTTGAAGGAGCGGTTATCAAAATTCACCGAGCCGACGGTTACAAAAAAATCGTCCACCGTCATCGTCTTCGCGTGTAACATCGCCGGCTCATACTGGTAAAATTCCACTCCGGCCGCCATCAGCCGGCCCCAGCGGGAGCGGGAGGCGGCGCGGCCGAAACGCGAATCATTTTTGACCGGGATGATCACGCGGATCCGCACGCCGCGGTAACGCGCCTCGAGGAGCATTTCAATCGCGAGATCGTCCGGCACGAAGTAGGCGTGCTCGATGTCGATGGATTTTCGAGCCGCGGCGATTGCGAGTAGGTAGGAAATGCGTGCAGACTCGGCGCCCTCACCGGGACCGCTCTTGAAGCACATCGCGGAGGTTCGGCCCTCGCGGGTGAATTCGGGATAATAGTCCTCTCCGAGAAGAATGGTACCGCTGGTCTGAAGCCAGTTGCTGGAAAATGTCGCCTGCATCTGACGCACGGCGGGACCTTCGACGCGCACCTGGGTCTCGCGCCACACGTCATGTGAATCGGCGTTTCCACGCCACGTATCATCGATGCACATACCACCGGTGAAACCGATGCGACCATCCACGACGAGAATCTTGCGATGCGTGCGATGGTTGATGTTGGGCTTGATTTCGTACCAATGCTGCCGGCCGTAGGTGTAGACCTTGACGCCGCTGTCGGTGAGACGCTTGCGATCCTCGTCTTTGAATTTCAACGTGCCCATGCCGTCGAGGAGAACGTGGATTTTGACGCCGGCGCGTGCGCGTTCGGTCAACGCGTCAATGAACTCGTTGCTGATTTTCCCACTCGACCAGATGTACGTTTCCAGCGTGATGGTTTTTTTGGCTTCACGGATCGCCTTCAGCATTGGCGGGAAAAAATTATCCCCGTTGAGCAAAGTCTGAACGCTGTTGCCGCCCGTGAACTCTGCGCCGAGCAGTGGGCCCATCGCGGCGGGGAACGCCGGGTCGGTCGGGCCGAAAGTGAACCGTAGAGGTTCGTGGACGATGCGTGCGGAGACGTACCAAAAATACGCTCCGATCACCATCGAGATGCCGACGACAACAAACGTCCAATGCCACCAGAGATCGTAGTGCCGGGGACGCGGCTTCGGTTCGACAGGATGTTCGCGGCGACGAAGCCGGCGCCTGACAATTCTTTCCAACAACGGAGGCATGGGGAGGAGTGGGGTGGACCGACGGGTTCGCCGGTGGAGGCTCCGCTGGTCTGGACAGATGCGGACCACGACAGTTCCGAACACGATACCGATGCGTCACTTCAGCCGAATGCCGGTGTCTACTGGGCGCGTTGCCGGTGATTAGTTTCCACAAAGCGTCGCCACTTATGCCCCCGCCGAAATCTTCGATGACAATGCTAAAACGCTGGTGGCTGGGCTTTGCCCTGTTACTCGCGGCGGCGGTGATCATCGTCGTGTATGTCCAAAGCGATTTCGAGCTGGAACGAATCACCCAATGGATCGCGGGCTTTAATCCTGTTATCGTTTTTCTTTTGATGGCGACGCTGCCGGTTGCGGGATTTTCGGTTGCGGTGATCTATCTGGTTGCGGGAATTAAATTCGGACCTGTGCTTGGCGGCGTGGCGGTGGCTGGAGCGACTGCGGTGCATTTGCTCGTGACGCATTGGATTTGCCAGTCGGTCTTGCGCGGTCCGCTCCAACGTTTACTCAAGCGACGAAACCATTCGCTGCCGCATGTGCCGGAAGGGGAAGACGTGTCTGTCGCAGCGATGGCCGCACTCGTGCCGGGCCTGCCGTATTTCGCGCGGAATTATCTCCTCGCGCTGACGGACGTCCCGCTGCGCGTTTACTTTTGGGTCTGCCTGCCGATCTACGTCGCGCGCTCTTACATCGTGATTCTGCTGGGCGACCTCGGCACGGACATGAACCGTCACGACTTGATGATTCTCGGAGCTGTCTACGTGGTTAAATTATCGATATGCGGATATTTGCTATGGAGAATCCGGCGGCGGTTTAAACTCGCGAGTGCGTCGAAACAGCCGCGGTAGCGGTATGTGGTCGTTCTCGTAATCCTTCTCGTTCTCTTTCTCGATCCGATGTCTGTTTCTCGCGAAAACGAGAACAAGAAGGATTACGAGAACGAGAACGAATGAGAACACGAAAGCCCACGTTTTCCTCTTGGCCGTGAACGCCGGTGCACGTTGGCGGTCTGCTAGGCTAAATGGCTTCGACGTTAATTTCAGAATGGCGGGAATTGCGACAGGGCCGGCCGGGTCGGCGGTTTCAGGACGGCTACGAAGCGAGTCGTCGAACGAAAAACAGAGTCACGTGGCTCGGCCGAATTGTCCGACTCGCCCTCGCGCTGATCGCGCTGGTGGTGGGAGTGATTTTGGTGTTCATCCCGGGACCGGCGATTTTGTTTTTCGCCATTGCGGGAGGCTTGCTCGCGGCGGAGTCGCGTCAGGTGGCGAGAATTCTTGATTGGACGGAGGTCCAAATTCGGAAGGTGGCCGTTTACCTGCGGGCGCGGTGGATAAAACTTTCGCTCGGAGGGAAAATCATCGTGGGACTTGGCATTGCCGCAGTGAGTGTGGCCGGACTGTTTTTCAGCTATCGTCTGATGTAGCGGCAGGCCTCCGTGCCTGCTGTATCCGGAGATCGAAAATCGACGTAGAAGGAAAACCCGGACGACACGGAGGTCGTCCCTCCGCCGGCGAGCCTGGCGGGCACGGAGGCACTGCCGCTACGTTCATTCGTTCTCATTCCGAATCCGATGTCCGACCCCCGCGGAAACGAGAACGAGAAAGATAACGAGAAAGAGAACGACTTCGAATTGATGCTCACCCCTAAATCGTGAACAGGCGGCCGAAGGATGGGTCTGGTGTGAAGGAAACTCTGGCCACACGCTTCCCTGTTCGTGGCTTTTCGAATGCCGATGAGATCTCTTCATCCACTCCGCTCACTTGGATTTTTCGCCATACTGGCGTTGAGCTTCGTCGCGGTGATCGGGGGCCGTGACTCAATCATGCCCTCCTCTCATCGCATCATCCGGGTCTGGTGTCACCAGGGGCAGGAAGTGGAAAATCAAGCGATGCGGAGCATCGTCGCGGTATTTAACCGCGCGCACGCCAACGAAGGTGTGAAGGTGGCGATCACCTTTTTTCCAGATTTTCAATATACCGAAAAAATCGCGATCGCCGCCGCCGCACGTGATCTGCCCGATGCACTGGATCTTGATGGACCGCTGGTGGCGCGTTACGTCGATGCTGGTTTGCTGGCCCCGCTTGATTCGTGGTTCACGCCGGCGGAACTCGCGGATTTTTTACCGACGATTCGCGAGCAAGGAACCATTCGCGGTCAACTCTTCGCGCTCGGTGCTTTCGACTCGGCGGTCGTGCTTTATTACGATCGCACGATGCTCAGCCAGGCGGGCGTGAAGCCGCCACCATCGAATGAAACGTGGACGTGGAGTGAATTTATGAATGCGTGTCGTCGTCTCCACGCGGCGGGCATCGAACCGGTGGCGCTGCATATGAATGAGAGCGCGGACGAGTGGTTCACGTACGCGTTTAGCCCATTGATCTGGTCCGGCGGCGGGAAGCTCGTGGCCGCGGATGGGCGCGCGGTTCGCGGCGTGCTCGCGGCAGAGGGTAACATCGGGAGCCTGCGCGAGTGGCAAAAACTTTTTAAGCTGGGTTACGCCGCGACCGATCCCGTCGATCCAGATCCATTCGGCAGCGGGCGCGTGGCGATGGATTGGACCGGCCATTGGATGGCGCGATCTCACGTGGCAAAAAAAGGAGGACGGCTGGGAGTCATGCCGCTGCCGCGGATGGGGCCACAACCAGTCGCGCCGTGCGGCAGCTGGTGCTGGGGAATTTCGAACGAAGCGCGAGATCCCGCGCTCGCGGCCAAGTGGATCAAGTGGGTCACGGACGTGGAGCACGGCGTCGTCCCGATCGTGCGTGCGAATGGCGCGGTGCCCTCGCGCCGATCGGCGTTTGCGGCGTTCCCGGAGTACGCGGCCCCGCCGTATCAGCTCTTTCGTGACCAACTTGAGCACTTCGCGAGAGCCCGGCCGCGAACCCCCTATTACGCCACCCTTACGCAACGGTTCGCGGCGGCCTTGCGCGACATCGCTCGCGGCGCGCCGGTGGAATCGCGACTGCATCAGGCCGAGCAGGAAATCCAGTCGGTGATCGACCGGCGTGCCCTCGTCGTTGAAACCACGCGCTGATGGCAGCTCTACAGAAAAAATCCCAAGCGTGGACGGCCGCGTATTTTTTGACGCCTGCACTCGCGTTACTTGCGGTGTTCGTGGTGTGGCCGCTCGCACGGGCCGCGTGGTGGAGTTTCACGAACGCCGATTTGCTGGTGCCGGAAAAAAGCCACTGGATCGGTTTCACTAATTATTCCGACTTGCTCAGCGATCCGCGTTTTCGGCGCGCTTTCGCCAATACCGCGCTCTTCGCGCTCATGGTCGTGCCCGTGCAAACTGCGCTCGCGTTCCTGCTCGCGCTGTGGGTCAACCGGCCGGAGCAGCCCTGGCGGTGGTTGCGCGCCGTTTTTTTTGTGCCGGTAATCGTCTCGATGCCGGTGCTCGCTGTGTTGTGGACGATGCTTTACCAGCCCGTGCAAGGCACCGAAACCGGTCTCATCAACGCCGCGTTCAGCTGGCTCGGACTCACGCCACAAGCGTGGTTGCGCGATCCGCAGCTGGCGCTACCCGCGCTCGCGGCGATGTCCGTGTGGCAGGGCTTGGGATTGCAGATGATGGTGTTCGTCGCGGGACTTCAGGATGTGCCACGCGAACTGCTCGAAGCCGCGCGGATCGACGGCGCCAGCGCCGTGCAACGGGTGTGGCACGTGGTGATTCCCGCGATGCGCAACACGATCGTCTTCGTGATCACGGTGACGACGATTCTCGCGTTTCGCGTATTCGTGCAGCCGTACCTGATGACGCGCGGCGGTCCGGGAAATTCCACGCTGTCGGTCATTCAATCGATTTATGAGATGACGTTTTTAAGCCAGGATCTCGGTCGCGCGTGCGCAGCCGCGTTTTTGTTTTTGATTCTGGTTGGACTGCTCACCGTGCTGCAGCGCCGTTGGACGAGAGAGGAGCGCACATGACGCCGGATCGCCGAACTCCCGCGGGAAATCCACTCGCTCACGCTCGTGGCTACGAGCGGTGGAGGAGTGGACGGCGCTGGAGAACCACGCTGGCGTGGGTGACGAGTTTGATCGCCGGCGTGATCTTTATGGCGCCGCTGCTTTGGATGCTGCTCGCGTCATTTCGAGAGGAGTCGCGAATTTTTCATCACGATGCCGCGAACTGGTTCACCTCGATCGGTTGGACGCTCCGCAATTACACGGACGGATGGCGGCACGCGGCGATTGGACCCGCGCTGCTCAACTCATTGCTGCAAGTCGCACTCATCGCTGGCGCCGGGCTGTTGATCAACGCCATGGCGGCGTACGCGTTTGCCCGGCTGCGTTTCAGGGGACGCGATGTGTTGTTCGGCGCGCTGGTGATTTTGATCATCCTGCCCGTGGAAGTGCTGGCGGTGCCGATGTTTTTTACTGCACGTGATCTCGGACTCACGGGCGGGTTCGCCACGGCGATGGCGGGTCTGACGATTCCATTTTTCGCGAAGGCGTTTAATATTTATTTCCTGCGTCAGCATTTTCTGGCGCTGCCCGTGGAGCTCGAGGAGTCGGCTGCGATTGATGGCGCCGCAGCCTGGCGGCAGTTCTGGCATCTGGCGCTTCCGTCGATCCGGCCGGCGCTCGCGACGGTCGTGCTGCTCGACGTGCTGGCTCATTGGGGCGATTTTCTCTGGCCCCTAATGATCAGCACGCGGGAGGAAACCCGCACCGTGCAGCTTAGCCTCGCGGGACTCTTCACCGCGCCACCCGTTCAATGGGGCCAGATTCTTGCGTGCGCCGTCGTAGTGACGCTGCCGGTGATCGCGCTGTTTCGCTGGTTCCAGCGGTATATTGTGACAACGGATACGCGGACGGGGATTAAGTGAGAGGGTGCGATATTCGGATCGAACGTAGGTGGCGCGCTCGCGCGCCACTCCGGGATTCTTCGAACCGTTGCGCGGCAAGCGCGCCACCTACAAATTTACCCAACAAAATCACCCGTGCGCGTTCTGCGGCTGGGCGGCGGTCAGCGTGGCGAGCGTGGTCACCAGGCGGAGCGGCTCGATCGGTTTCGTGAGACAGCTTTGGAAACCACAGCTGAGGGCTTTTCGATTCACGCTCTCGCCGGCAAACGCCGTCAACGCCACCGCAGGAATGGGCGCGATTTGCAGGGACGATTCGGTTTCACGGATCTGGCGCATGAACGCGTAGCCATCGATCGTCGGCAGGCCGAGATCGCTGACGATGACATGGGGCCGGTTTCGTTCGTAAACTTCCCAGGCGGCTGGCGCGGAATCGACGGCATCAACGTTCGCACCCGCCTCGTGCAATACCGCGGTGAGCGCACGGCGGGTGGCGGCGACATCTTCGATCAGGAGAACATGCCGCCCGGTCAGAACCCCGGTGATTTGAGACTTATCCTGCGGAGCAGCGGTGAGCGCTTGACCCTCGACGGACGGGAGCGGGAGCCGGACCGTAAAAGTTGAACCGCGGCCGATGCCCTGACTTTCCGCGATGATGGCGCCGCCATGCATTTCCACGATCTGTTTGGAAATCGCGAGACCGAGGCCGAGGCCACTTTGGGTGCGTGTGCTGGCGTCCTCTACTTGCGAGAAGCGGTCGAAGATGTGCGGCAGGAATTCTTTGCTCATGCCGATTCCTGTATCGGTGATGGCGATCTGCACCTCGTCGCCCGATCGGCACAGGCTGGTGGTGACCTTGCCACCGGCGGAGGTGAACTTGATGGCGTTGTTCACGAGGTTCGTGACCACCTGTTTAATTCGCGCTCCGTCCGCTCGGACGACGTTCACTTGGGGGTCGAAATTCTCCTCGAGCGTGACCCCTTTTTCGGTCGCCAGGGATTGCGCCGTCTCAATCGCGGAGCGAACGATCATGGGCATTTCGATTTCTTTGACGTCGAGCCGGAGTTTGCCCGCGACGATGCGGGAGGTGTCGACTAAATCTTCGATCAGTTCGCGCTGCTCTTCCGCGCTGCGCTTGATCGCCTTAACCGCTTCGGCGAGTTGGGCCGGGTCGACGATCTTCTGGTCTTCGATGAGGCTCGTCCAAAGCACGATCGCGGACAAAGGCGTGCGTAGCTCGTGAGAGACGTTTGCGAGAAACTGGTCCTTCGCTTCGTTGGCTGCTTCGGCCGCGCGCTTCGCCTGCTTCAAGGCCTCTTCGGCGACTTTGCGATCGGTATTGTCGCGCAGAACTTTTACGTAGCCGGTGAGTTTACCGTTGCGGTCGTGCAGCGCGGACAAAAGGCCGCCTCCCCAAAATCGACTGCCGCTCTTCCGCATGTGCCAGGCTTCTTCATTCACGAAACCGCGTCCCCGGGCCTGCGTCAGCTGCTCTTCCATTGACGGACCATCGTGATCTTTCGGATCGTTGATGAATGAGCCCAGCTGACCGACAGCTTCGGTTTGGGAATAACCGAGCAGACGTTCCGCGCCGGAGTTCCACGTGGCAACGCGACCCTCCTCATTCAGCATGAAAATCGCGTATTCGGGAATGCCTTCGAGGATCAGGCGATTGCGCTCCTCGCTTTGGCGCAGCGCGGATTCTGCCCGGTTGAGATCGGTGATCTCGACGAACGTGATGACGACACCGTCGATGCGATTGTCCGTGGTGCGATAAGGCAATACCCGCCGCAGGTAAACGCGGCCGGTCTCACTGGTCACCTCGTTGTCCATCGGTACCAATGTTTCCACTACCTCGCGTGCGTGGGCGACGAGATCGTCGTCGCGGAATTTACGCGCGAGATCGCTCAAGGGACGTCCGACGTCCGAGGGGATGAGGACGAACAGATCGCTCACTGCAGGAGTGAAACGGCGTATTTTGAAATTCAGATCGAGGAAAACGACGGCGATATCCGTGCTGCTCAGGAGACTGCTCAGATCGCTGGTCGTCCCCTCGAGCTCTTCCATCTTTGTCTGCAACTGCGCATTCACCGTGCTCATTTCTTCATTGAGCGACTGGAGTTCCTCTTTGCTGGTTTCCAGCTCCTCGTTGGTGCTCTGCAGCTCTTCGTTGATGCTCATCGCCTCTTCGTTGGAGGCCTTCATCTCCTCGTTGCTCGTCTGCAATTCCTGAATCGTGGTCTGCAACTCGAGGCGCACGCGCTGAAGTTCTTCCTCCAGTTGAGTGGAGATCGTGGCGTCAGGTTTCCCTTCCGTCGTCGCGCGGAACTCGGGCTCGGGGCGTTCGACGAATATAACCAGGAAATAACTACGATGAGGCCTTGAATCCAGTGGCGTGACGACAATCTCGATCCGACACCGGCCGTGCTCGGTTTCCAGCATGCCGTTGGTTGCCGTGGCGGGAAGATTGTGAGCGAAGGCGCGTTGTACTGCGGTGCGTAACGCGCCGCGAATGGTGTCTTTCGCGAGGGAAAGCAGTTCGCGCGTGGGCTCGCCATGGGGCTGGTCGAGAAACCGGTGGGTCGGTCCGTGGAAGTAGACGATGTGTTGTTCTCGATCGATGACGACGGCGGCCGGGGCGTACCGCTCAAGGAGGAGCTTGTTCGTCAGTTGTGCGACCGATGACCGCTGCAGGGACTTGGATTGCCCGCGTTCCGGCTGGCTGACGAGGTAGTGGTCTTGCACCAAGGGGAAATCGAATTCGCCATGGCGAGTGGGTCCGATGCGACGGAAAAGCCGGAGTTTTTTGTCGATCGGCTCAAAGAGATTTTCGACGCCGCTGATGGTTTCGCTGCTGCCCAGCAGGAGAGTGCCGCCGTCACGCAGGCCGAAGTGCATCAACGCGAGCGCGCGGCGCTGTACGTCTGGCTCCAAATAGATGAGGAGATTGCGGCAGGAGCAGATATCCAGTCGCGAGAAAGGCGGATCCTGCAGGAGGTTTTGTGGGGCGAAGACTACGCAATCGCGCAGCTCTTTTTTTATCCGATACCCGGCATCTTCCTTGTAGAAAAACTTCTCCAGGCGCTCCGGGCTGACTTCGCTTTCGATTCCGCCAGGGTACATCCCGGAGCGCGCCTGCGCCAGCGATCGTTCGGCGGTGTCGGTCGCGAAGACTTTGATATCGAGATTTTTTTCCGCGACCTGCGCCGCCTCGAACAACAGCATGGCGAGCGTGTAGGCTTCTTCACCACTCGAGCAGGCGGTCACCCACGCGCGAATCGGCAGGTCGTTGTTCCGTTGCTCAACAAGCGGCAGAATCACTTTTTCGTATAAGGCCTGCCACGCTTCGCTGTCGCGGAAGAACCCGGTGACGTGAATCATCAGGTCATCGGATAACGCGGTCATCTCGGTGGGGTTCTGTCGCAGAAAACGCACGTACTCCGACATGGCGATGATCTGGTTCAACCCCATCCGACGTTCGATGCGCCGCACCAACGTCGGTTTTTTGTAGCCGGTAAAATCGCGGCGCAACCGCGTGCGCATCAGTGAGAGAATTTCGTGCAACGTGCTCTGCTCACGAACCACCACTTTATCGACGGGCAGCGAGCCGCTGGCATAGGGGTGAGCGCTGTAGCGAATGAGGACATCGGGTATTTCCTCAGGGCGCAGAACGAAATCAGCGTGACCCGACTCCATCAAGTTGCGCGGCATCGACGGAAATTTCGCCGACTCAGGATCTTGAGCGATGCACAGGCCACCGACGGTTTTGACCGCTTGCGCCCCGGCTGTGCCGTTCGAGCCCATGCCGCTCATAATGACGGCGATCGCGCGCTCACGCTGCTCCTCCGCCAGCGAACGGAAAAAATCATCGACCGGACGCTGATGGCCGCGTTTCTCGATCGGTTCACCGAGATGCAGCGCTCCATTTTTCAATGTCAGCGTATTGCCCGGCCGAATGATATAAACGTGATTGGGCTCGATCATCATCCCATCGGCGACTTCGAGCACCGGCATCTTCGTGTGCCGCGACAGAATTTCCGCGACCAAACTTTCCCGCTCGGGCGGCAGATGTTGGATCAGCACGAACGCCATTCCGCTATCGGGCCGCATCACTCGAAAGAATTCAGTGAATGCTTCCAGACCCCCCGCCGAAGCTCCGATGCCGACGACCGCAAACGCCAACCGCGGCGGCTGATCGACATTCAACGGCTCAGCAAGTCGATCAGGTTGTTGATCGGGCGTTGCTTGAACAACAGATCTGACGGGCGATTTGGCTTTGGCCATCGGAGAATTTTCGACGAGAACGCTCGGCCGGCCATGACGTCAACGATTCGAACAACAGGCGTCAGAAACTTGACCAACGAGCGTCAGCGATCCTGAGCTGAGCTCTTAGACAGTCGAGGACGAACACCATCTTGAGGGGCGAGTACGAATGCCATTTCGGGTAACTTGGTAACAGCAGGATCAGGCGGGTTCCGGGCCCGAACCAAGTATTTTACCGGATACGGAAAGCTGACGGAACGATACTTCGGCGACGAGCGCCGAGAGGCCTTACGGCACCACGTAGATCTCGACCAGTCCAACTCCCGCATGTCCGTCATTCGGACGCACGTGCGCCGTGTAAGCGCCCGGAGGCAGAGCAAGGAGGATGCTGGCGTCGGAGCTTCCGGCCGCTAACGGAAAAGCGCCAACCTTTGTGGCCGCGGCTGCGATCTCTGCGGCTTTCACCGCGTCGGCCGACCAGTTGTCATTTATAGCGATCCGCTCACTGCCCCGATAGATTTCCAACACGGGATCCGGCAGCGCGTCCGCCACGCCAAGACCGATCAACGCTGGCCCGATGCCGCGGATCAGCAGGTGTAGATCACCATTCCCGCTGGTCACGAAGCCGGCGATCAACAGATCTTCACCGGAACCGACGCGCGCACGAGCGGAAAGATTGCGCAGCGTGGCCGAAGCGGACAGGTCCGCGTCGTAAAGCTCCAACAATGTCACTCCCGCGACAGTGTCGTTTGCTACAGCGTGTGCAGTGATGGCGCCGGGCGAAAAGGACATCAGGACTGCCGCGTCGTTGCTGTCGGGCGTGAGATTGAAGGCTCCAACCTCCGACGTGGCCGCATTCAACGCGTCGACGCTTGGCGTCTCGCTCCAGTCATCAATGTCGATATCCGGCGCTGCGCCTCGAAACGAAATCAACCGCGGATCTGGCATCGGGTTTGCAACACCGTAGCTCCGGAGGCCCGGTCCGACCGCTCGGATCAGTAAACTTTTTGGGCGGTCACCTGCAACGACTGCTCCGACGATCAGGACATCGGCACCGCCCGCGGATTTCGCCCGAGCTGACAGATTCACCAACCGCGGCTGCACAGGTGACTCCGGAAGCGGAGTGTTGCGCCGGGGATTTTCCGATCGATGGAATCCAAACGTGCAGCGACTTTCGGGAAATAGCGGCGATGGTGCGTCGCTCTGCGTCATCGGCCGGATCGCGCGCCCATCAGGAGTCGCGCCCATCTGAGTCTGCATGGCAGAACCATTCCCGAGTGCCACCGCATGCGCCGCCTGATCATCCTGGAAGGCGGACGCCGTCAGCGCTTGTGCAATGCGCAGCACAGCCCAGCTATCGAGCGCATCGAAAGCGTTCCCAGGGCGAGGATTCCCCGCTCCAGTCGGCACGGTGTGTTCCGCGTTGTAGTTGTAGCCGCTGATACGATCAGAGCGGACCATGAGATAGTCCTTGTCGTTGGCGGGAAGATTCAGGTGGGTGAAGACATCGATCGCCATGCGGTGATCATTGATGAGATCGTCTTCGTAGACCTCGACCACCGCCTGAGTCCTGGACGGGAACGATCCGAGATCGGCATCGGAAACAAAAAAACTGTACCAAGGGGCAAGCAGCATCAGCGCCAGGCCGTTGCCACCCCAACCTCGGTCTCGCACCGCACGCAACGCCAGCGCGGGGACGGCGCCACCACCATAAGAGTGCCCAGCAAAACCCACGCGGCTCGTGTCGATCTGATCGGAAAAACGATTCGCCGCTGCGACGAATCCCTCGAAGAGGATCGCGTAGGCTTCGTCCGGGTGTCCGCCAGAAGACACAGGATAAGGCGAGAACACGACGATCGCGCCGTGGCTTGCGAGGTGGTTCAGCAGTTCCCTGTAATACGTCGGATTGGTTCCACCGAAGCCATGTGCAAAGAACCACGCCGGACGGCGACCGACCGCGCCAGACGGCCGAAATACGGTGACGACTTGTCCGGGCCAGAGGGGACTGGGAAGCGTTTCCTCCACCACGGTATACGGTCCTGGCCCGCCAAAGGCATCCGTCGACGGAGGCACCGGGCCTTCATAGGCCGCCTGCGCACACGTCACCATTGCGCAGCCGAGTGCGAATGCCCGACAGAGATCGCCGGAAAGTTTCATCGACCGCAGCAAACGAGGAAATACGGAGTGCAAATTCATCTACCGCCACCCAACGCACGAGACGGTTTTTGGTTTCATTGCTTCGGAATCGCTCGGTGGCGAGTGCTCGCCGTGCTACATCCGCCATCGGCGGACAAGTTGCGCGGCGAGCGCGCCACCTACAGCTGTCAACCACGTCCGCGACCTGACACACCTGCGTGCGATTACGGACGCGTCAGGTTTTAACGTTTTCTATTGGGACCGTTTCAGCAGCGGCGGGGGCGAAAAGCCGAGTCGTTCGAAACGGCGCGCCATCACACGATAAAATTCCGCGTGTTTTTCGGGCGGTAGCGCAGCCGCAATTTTCTCCGTCGAGGAACGCAGCTCCGCTGCCGCTTGCGCGAACGCGCGGACGCGAACCATTCGTAAATTAGCTGCCGATTGATTGAGGACCGCCTGCACGCGCGCCGATTCCTCCGGCGTAAGTTTCAACTCAGTCGTGAGGTCCGCGCCGATCCGCTCAGCGGCGCGATCCGCCGCTCCCCGCAACGTCGTCGCCGGTGATTGCAGTTCCTGCCGGAGAACGCGAACACCGGACCAAGCCACACCTGCTCCGCCGACTCCGACACCGAGTAGGAAAATCGCGACCGCAGCGAGCCAGCCGCGCCAGCGTGAGTGTGAGCCATTCATGGCGTGCCTCCCGAACTCGTTACGAGCATTTGCGCCCACGGGAGCGTCTGCCACAGATCCGTGAGCTGCCAAACGGTGAGCAACGTGCAGGCGACCGCGCCCGCCAAGCACGTGGGCACGACCCGCCCGATCGTGAAGAGAGCGCAAAATTCCACGGACCATCCGGTGGAAACAGGCAGCGGCTCCTGGCGCACCGCGCGAAGCAATGCCGGCACGTTGACGGAGGGAGCGGCGTCGTTCTGCGCATCGCGGAGAAGTTTCTCCCAACGTTGATCAGAGTTGGAATGTGGGTCGTTCATAGGGAATCGGAGTCGCTGGATTGAAGAAGAGCGCGCAACTGGCGGCGGGCGCGCCAGGCGCGGAGTTTCGTGGCGGTGAGCGTCCAGCCGAACTGCGCGGCAATTTGGGCGAGACCCCAGCCTTCAAGATGGTGAAGCGTGAGCAGTGTGCGCTCATCGGGCGAAAGCTGAGCCATGATCGTTTTTACTTCGTTGGCGGCCGCGCGCGCCGCAGGATCGCCAGTCGGATCGACCGCCTCGAGCGCAGGCTCGTCATCGTTTGACGAAGAGGGTTCGACTTGCCACCGACGACGTACGGCTTGCCGGCGAAAATAATCCCGGCCGGTGTTGGTCGCGATGCGGAGCAACCAGTGCGCGAAGGGCTGGCGGGCTTTCCAATTGGGTAAACCGCGCACCATGCGGAGAAATGTTTCCTGCACGAGGTCGTCGAGGTCGGTCTGGGTGCGCACAAAGCGCCAGAGAAGCCGCGCGATGGCGGCGTGATGACGCTCGACCAAGTGCTCCATCGCGGTCCGATCGCCTTGCTGGGCGCGGCGGGCGACGTCGACATCGGGATCAGCGATGGCAGTCGCATCAACCGGAGGCGCTTCCGATTTTTGAAAACTATCCGAGGCATTTTCGGAAACGGGTTTCAAACGCGATAACAGATCGGCGGCCAGAAAGGCACTCTCGCGGAACGATGGCGAGAGTGCAGAGAGTCGCCGCTCGACTCGAAGAATCAGGGCGTGGGCGGTGTCTTGACGGTGTTAACCGTGCGCGTGACGGTGCCGTTTTCCTTGGCGACGTTCACCTGTTTCTCGACGGTCCCGCCGTTCGGACCTTCGGCTGACGCCTCTCGTGTGTAGCCGTTTTCAGTCTTCGTCCGAGTCGAGTCGTACGTGGCGGTTTTCCCGTTGAAGCCTGTCGCTTGAGCGCTGGTCGTGCGGCCGGTTTCGGTTTTCTGGCTGGTGAGACTGCTCGTGGCGGTTTTGCCGTTGGGTGTGGTCGCCGTGGCGGATGCGGACACGTTTCCCTTAGACTTATTCACTTGCCGATTGTACGTGCCGCCGCGTGAGCCGTTGACTGTCGTCGAACGGCCGCGAGCGTGGGCTTCGACGGGAGCGAGAGAAACGACCGTGATAAGTGCGAGCGTTGTGGTAGCGAGAAGGCGATTAAGAATTTTGTTTTTCATGGTTAAGGATGGGTGTCGTCTCCCTCAACGCGGTACCGCGATCTTGGTTTCCAAGAAAAACGAAAAAAAGAGAAACCAACTGGCGAGCGATGCGTTTGGATGGCGGTAAGGCAAACCACTCACTCATTCATCGATCCAACGTATCTTCGCTCTAATGAAATCATTCCGCATCCTTTCCACGGCGCTTCTCGCCACGTTCATCACGACTCTTACCGCGTTCGCCGGCGACCCGAACGGCACGTGGAAATTCAAAGCCGAGGCTCCCAACGGACGGAGCGTCGATTCTACACTGACGCTCAAATGGGATAAGAATCAGCTCTCTGGCACGATCGACAACCGTGCTGGCAAAACGGATATCCGGAACGCCCGGTTCGTGGATGATCAGGTGACCTTCACCGTCGAGCGCAAATTTCGGCGACAGAAGATCAGGATCAACTACGCCGGAAAAGTGGAAGGCGATACGATCCAAGGCACGATCCAGACGACGGGGAAGGAGAATAATCCCGTATCCATTCCGTGGACCGCTCAGCGAGCGAAGTGAAGGGTGTGGCTTGTAGGTAGCGGCAGGCCTCCGTGCCTGTCCGTGCTCGGGCGGGGGGACGACCTCCGTGTCGTCCGGTTCGATACGATTTCGATCACCAGCAACAGCAGGCACGGAGGCCTGCCGCTACGTGGGTAGCAGGGCGAGGCGTCTCGCCGTGCCGGGATCGAAGGTCAGAGGTGTAGGGTGGTTGATGGGTGTTGTCTGTGGTTGGGAGTCGGGAGGTTCGGGCGGCAGACAT
>CBRAFL010000030.1:0-26475 GCA_967755055.1 uncultured bacterium | reverse complement strand
CGCCTTGATATTCGTGATCGCGCGGCTTGATTGCGGCGTGCTGCCGGCGACGTAGAGTCGCAAGACATATTCGCCATTCTGGGACTCGATGAGCGGAGCGATGGCGTCAGCAGTCATGCTTGTCTCCCTGCCGCGGGCGCGAACGGGTCCGCATCGTGCGGACGAAGGTCGAGACCGGCGAGGACTCGATCGGTGTTCGCCAGGGTGCCGATCATCTTGCGGACGGGCAACGGCTGTTTCCGCACGAGCGTTGGCACCGCCAGGATCTGATCGCTCTGCGCGAGCTCGGGATTTTTCATCAGATCGATGACCTCGATGCGGTAGCGGCCAGCGAGGTGCGTTTCGCAGAGCTGCTCGATATTGCGAAAGGCGGCGACCGACTTGGAAGTCGAGCCAGCGACGTAGAGTCGTAGCTCATAAGCCCAAGGCGTCGGTGCGGCTGGTTTCGCTTTGCGGGAGATGGCTGGAGTTTTCACGATTGCCCTCCCGTGCCGTTGAGGCGAACCCGGCCTCCGTTGCTTTTGACGGTGTCTAGTTGGCGGCTGCGGCCCATCGCCACCTTGTCACTGGCGAGCACAGCCCCGCGCAGTTTGTCCTGCCCGACGCTGCGGGCGATGATCGTTTCCTCCGCCAAAAACACGGCGCGCAATGCGGCTATCTGCCCTTCGAGCGCGTCACGTTTGCATTCGAGCGCCAATTGTTGCCGCTCGGCTTCTTCGTCCAGGCTCACGCGATCCGCCCGCTCACGCGCTTCCTGCGACACCCGCGCCGATCCGGTGAGCATTCCGCTCGGGCCGATATAGACATCGGTGAGCTGGATACCGGCACTCGTCACCAGGAATTCGCGCACCTGATTCGAACTCGCCATGCCGCGCGATTTCAAGATGTGCAGGCCGCGGTTGCGCTCGCCGTTGGTTTCCAGATCGCGCAGCACCAGCCAGGTATCCACGAGCGAGGAAATCGCCGCATCCGTGCTCTCGAGCGCGCTGGCGCCCGTCGTTAGAGTAGTGAGCATCACGGTAATCCCCTTCAGTCTCAGCCAGTCCAGCAACCGCATCAGTGCCGATTTGATTTCCGACGAGGTGCCAGTCGTGTCCAAACCGGAGATCGGATCGATGATCACCACCTGAGGTGCAAATTCGGATACGACCTGAATCTTGCGCGAGAGATGGGTTTCGAGGCCGTGATAAAATGGCCGCACGTTGTGGATCTGGAGCCGCCCCTTTTTTACCCACTGCTGCAAATCGAGCCCGATCGTGCCCATGTTGCGCATGATCTGGCTGGAGGATTCCTCGAAGGAAAAGTAGAGGCAGCGCTCGCCGCGCCGGCAGGCGGCGTCGGCAAAAGTCGCCGCCACGCCCGTCTTGCCCGTGCCCGCGGTACCCGAGAGGAGAACGCTGCTCCCGCGATAATATCCTTTGCCGCCGAGCATGGTGTCGAGCCGTTCGATGCCGGTCGGGATGCGCTCGTGCGATGCGACATGTTCGACCTGCACGGTGGTGATCGGCCACAGCGAGATGCCATCCTTCTCGATCAGGAACGGATACTCGTTCGTGCCGTGAATCGTGCCGCGATATTTGACGATGCGGATGCGGCGGGTCGTCACTTGATCGACCACGCGATGATCGAGCGAGATGACGCAATCCGAGACGTATTCCTCCAGGCCATAGCGCGTCAGCGTGCCTTCGCCGCGCTCGCCGGTCATGACGACCGTGACGCCCTTTTCCTTGAGCCAGCGAAAGAGCCGGCGGAGTTCCGCGCGCACGATGGCTTGATTAGGGAGGCCGGCGAAAAGCCCTTCGATCGTGTCGAGCACGACGCGTTTCGCCTTGATCTTATCAATCGCGTGACCGAGGCGGATGAAGAGCCCTTCGAGATCGTATTCGCCCGTCTCTTCGAATTCGCTTCGATCCACGTAAACGTAGTCGAGCACCAGTTTCTTTTCGGCAACGAGCGCGTTCAAATCGAAGCCAAGTGACGCCACGTTTTCAGTCAGCTCTTCACTCGTTTCTTCAAACGCCATGAAGACGCCGGGCTCCTTGTACTCGGTGGCGCCTCGAACGAGAAATTCCATCGCAAGCAACGTCTTGCCGCAGCCCGCGCCGCCGCAGACCAGAGTGGGCCGTCCCGCGGGCAACCCGCCGCCGGTGATTTCGTCGAGCCCACGAATGCCTGTGCGGGATTTTTGTAAGATTTTCGGAGCGGATAATGTTTTTGTTTTTTTCATAGTGACCTTTCTGTGCATCGGCGGTTTTTCATGAATGGAATCACCTGTATTCCTTCGTTGGTTACGTGATCTGTTCGGCGGCGGCGAATTCCAGGGCCTCATTCAGCGTGTCCATCAGCTCTTTGATTTTAACGGGCTTGGTGAGATAGCGGAAAAATCCCACCTCCAGCCCCTTCTCGATGTCTCGTGGCATGGCATTGGCGCTCAGTGCAATGACGGGGATGCGCGCCGTGGCGGGATCTCCGCACAAGATCTTCAATGCTTTGATCCCGCTGATTCCGGGCAGGTTGATATCCATCAGGATCACGTCTGGCTGAGTGGCGCGGGCCAGCTCGACACCACGAGTTCCATTCATCGCAGTGATCAGCTTCATGTCGGGGAATCGCGCGATGAGTTCCTCGACCAGTTGCATGTTCGCAGGGTTGTCCTCGACATAGAGCAGCGTGCGCACCGGGGCGTCGGGCCGCGCTTCCGCCGGGACGAAGGCTTCACCGCTTTCCCTCGTAATGTTGGGCACTTCAGCCGAGGTAATTTCGCACCAGAACACGCTCCCGACCCCGACCGTGCTTTCCACACCGATGACGCCCCCCATTAATTCGATCAATCGCTTTGAAACAACGAGTCCGATCCCCGTGCCGGCCACGCTGCCGACTTCCTGGCCAAGTCGATTGAACGGACTGAAGAGTTGTGTCAGTTTTTCGGGAGACAATCCCGCGCCGGTATCTCTTACGCTAAACCGAATGCGTTCCGGCACGCTCAAATTGCACTCCACCAGCACGGTCCCCTGCTCCTTGTTGTATTTGATCGCGTTGGACACCAGGTTGATGATGACCTGTTTCAAGCGGGTCCGGTCGGCGTTCACATAAACCGGGTGTACGAACTTCGGAAAAATCATAAGGATGCCGCGCTGTTGCGCCTCCGGCTCCATCATGCTGCGACATTCGGACATGACCTCGGACAACGACACCGCTTCCTTCGACAGCGACATCTTCCCCGACTCGACGACGGCGAGATCGAGGACTTCGTTGATCAGCTTTAGCAGATACCAGCCCGCTTGAAGAATCTGGGCGATGCTTTTTGTCTGGGCGACAGTCGGTCCCGGAGAGGCAGACTCCATCAATTGGGCGAACCCAAGAATGGCATTGAGCGGGCTCCGCAGTTCATGGCTCATCCTCGAGAGAAAATCCGATTTTGCCAGGTTGGCTTTCTCGGCCGAGGACTTGGCGTTCTCCAGTTCGCCGTTTGTTTGTTGGAGCGCCTGCTCGAAGCGCTTGCGCTCCGTGATGTCTGCCCGGATGGCGATATATTGAATCGGTTTACCGTCCGCGTCCAGGTAAGGCACGATCGTGGTGTCCACCCAGTAAAAGGTGCCGTCCTTGGCCTTGTTCTTGATTTCGCCTTTCCATACCCGGCCGGCACCAATCGTCCGCCAGATCCCTCCAATGAACTCCTTGGGATGAAATCCCGAGTTGATGATCCGGTGATCCTGACCGAGAAGTTCGGCGCGCGCGTATTTTGAAATCGCGCAGAATTTGTCGTTCACGTACGTGATTTTCCCTTTGGGATCGGTGATCGCTACAATCGCGTGCTCATCAATCGCCGCCTTCACGTCTTTGAGTTCACGCAGCACATCCGTGGACTGATCTTCGGCGCGCTTGCTCTCGGTGATGTCGCGAATCATCGCCAGCAGGTTGCCGTCAGGCATCTTCGTCGCGATCACGTCCGCATCGAAGACCGAACCGTTCTTGCGCCGGAACTTCCATTCCCGCTGGTAGACGGACTTGGTTTTGATCGTTCCCAACCCCTGCCCGATGTGCTGGATCTCTGCCTCGGCCACGATCTTCGAGGCATGCAGTCCCATTAGTTCTTCGCGGGTGTAACCCAGCATCCGGCAGATGCTGCCATTGGCGTCGAGGTAGATGCTGTTGGTGTCGGCGATGAGAATGCCATCCGGCGCACACTCGAAGAGCGTGCCGTACCGTGCTTCACTCGCGCGGCGCGCCTCCTCCGCCCGCTTCCGCTCATCCAGCATCCTCTTTTTTCCCAGTGCGCGCTCCACCGCAACCCCCAGGCGTGCCAGCCTGTCTTTGAGGAGATAATCCGTCGCCCCGTGCCGCATGGCTTCGACGGCCACATCTTCGCCCACCGTTCCAGAAATGAGAATGAAAGGAATGCCCAGGCCACTTTCCTGTAAAAGTTTCGCCGCCTGCAGTCCGCTGAACTGGGGCATCGAATAATCCGAGAGAATAATGTCCGGCAGTCCTTTCAGTGCGGCCAGAAAATCCGATTCCGTCTCGACCCGCGTGCAATTCGGAATGAAGCCAGCGCGACGCAACTCACGCATGAGCAAATCCTCGTCGGGTTGCGAATCTTCGACCAATAGAACGTTAATTGGAATAGTCATAAACCCACCTGATTCGTTTGCGGCGGTTGATTATATAGGGACTGAAGCGAACATATAGTAAGTAGCTGACGAGGCGGGCGGAAGGGCTGCGGGCTTCGGCGCTGGACCGCCGTAAATCATGGTTTACGGTGTTCGTGCTCAATATCACGAGAGTGAGTTATGTGCGTCCTGGAGTAGAGCGGCGACCGCCTCGAGCTCGTTGGTCTTATCGAAGACCGCATCGACGAGCGCTTCGCGACATCGGCTGCGCATCGCCTCGCTGCCATCGTGGGTCAGCACGATCACGAGTGGCGGGGGCGAGAGTTTTTTGAGGAGCGAAACGGAATGGGTCGTCGAAAAGGACAGGCCGTGGAAATCAAGCAGCACGACATGTGGCTGGAAGATTACTGCGAGAGCGAGTGCTTCAGCCGTGGTGGCGGTAAGGCCGGCCACCTTTGCCCCGTTTTGATCGCTCACCCAGGCTGCGAGCGCGCCGCTGGCAGGCCCGGGACGACCGGCGAGAAGAACGCGGAGCCGAGGCTCGTTGCTGCGACGTGGGGTAGCTTTCATCGCCCACCATCATCGGAGAAATGGAGTAATCGCGCTACAGGGCGGGGTGCTGATAAAAATGTACTCCCCAGCGCTCTCGCGTGTAGGCCAGGGACTACACGCAGTAACATTCCCCGTCGTCGGCTTCCGACCGGCTTACTGCAAACCGTGCTCCCGCATGTAACGCGCCAGCTCGACGTCGTTCTTCACCCCGAGCTTTTTAAAGGCCCGACCATGGAACGTGCTAATCGTCTTTGCGCTCAACGAAAGCTCGGCCGCGATCTCCTTCACCGATTTTCCTTCGACCGTGAGTTTGGTCACCTGCCACTCGCGATCCGAAAGCTTCTCGTGCCGTGGCCGGTGGGTGCCGCGGCGCAATTCTGAAACGAGTTTCTGTGCGAGCGCGGAACTAAGAAATTGTTCACCAGCGAGGATTTTTTTCACGGCCTCAACGAGTTGCTCCGGCGCTGTCTTCTTGTTGAGATATCCGGACGCGCCACTCTTGATCGCGCGAAGCCCAAGCTGATCTTCCGGCGTCGAGCTCAGCACGAGCACCGGGAGAGATGGAAAACTGCGACGCACTTCGCTGAGCACCTCGAAGCCATTTCGGCCTGGCATGTTGATATCGAGAACAAGGACGTCCCACGCCTGCGTGTGCAACAATGCCAGTGTCTGGGCGGAGTCGCCCGCGTCGCCGAATTTCGCGCCGGCGATTTCATCGGCAAGGATTTGCTTCAACCCCTGGCGAACGACCGCGTGATCGTCGGTGATGAGGATTCGAATCACGGCAAGCTAATCGAAGCTTTCCGCTTGAGCGGAATCCGTACCCGGACCGTTGTGCCGGCGCCGGCGACGCCAGTGAATTTCACGGTGCCGCCGAATGCCTGGGCGCGCTCGCGCATCCCGAGAAGCCCGATCGAACGTGCATTCCCGATCTGCGCAGCCGTGATGCCGCAGCCATTGTCTGCAATGGTGAGCGTGGCGTCATCGGAATTCTCGACGTACTGCACGTCGATTGTCGTCGCGCGCGCATAGCGAGCGATGTTGGTCAGGCTTTCCTGCAGGATTCGGAAAACCGCCGTGGCACACTCGCGGCCCAGCGTTGACTCCGCTTTCGGCTCTCGAGTGCGGTAGGTCAGCCCGGTGCGGCGCGCGAAATCCTCCACCTGCCACTCCACCGCCGCCGACAGGCCGAGGCTGTCGAGAATGATGGGGCGCAACTCGGTCGCGATGCGCTGCACCGTCGTGATGGCCGTGTCCGTTTGCACGACTGCATCGCCAATCCGCGCCGCCATCGCGCAGCGCGTCTGGTCATCAATGGGCTTGGCGACCCGCTTGGCGACCCAAGTGAGATCGATCTTCAGTCGTGTCAATTCCTGCGCAAGAACATCGTGAATCTCGCGCGCGATGGTCATGCGCTCTTGCTCGCGGATGGTTTCGTTCCGGGCGGTCAGGGCGCGGAGCTGTTCGTTTCGCTCTTCGAGTTCCCGGCTCTTGTCCTCCAGTTTCCGAACCAGCACCGAGTTGAATTCGTGCATGACGAGCGGATCGTCGAACGGTGACGAATTGGAACGGCGTGCGGTACCCAGCGGATGAAGCTCGGCTAACGTGCGGAGGACAACCTCCGCCGGCGAAAACTTGCTCAGAAAGCGATCCGCACCACTGCGCAACGCAAGTTGCTCGTCACCCGAAGATACGTATGTGCTCGTGTAAGCAATCACCGGAAGATTTCTCAAACGTGGATCGTGGCGGATTTCGCGACATACCCGATAGTCGTCCATTCGCAATATCACCATATCGCAAATAACGGCGTCGAATTTCTCGTTCTCCAGCGCCACCAGCGCCGCGACGCCATCGGCGGCTTCGCCGATAGTTACACCCTCAGCCTCAAGCGACACGCGCAGGCGCTTCCGATTGGACGCGATATCGTCGACAACGAGGACTTTCATGACAGCTTGCCTGGTTTTTCATCAAAGAGGAATTCCGAGAATCCAATGATGCCGTTCAGCGGCGTACGCAATTCGTGCGACATGCTGGCGAGGAATTCGCTCTTGAGTCGGTTGGCGGCGTGAAGCGACTCTTCGAAACGCCTGCGCTCCGATACGTCGCGAATCGCGCTCGAAACGAAAAGTCCTTCTTCCGTTTCCAGCGGGCTCAGGCTGATCTCGACAGGAAATTCTTCGCCGTTCTTCCGCAAATAACCGAAGACACGCTCGGCTTGTGAATTCACAAAAACGATTCGGCCGGTGACGTTGACCATCACGATCGCGTCCGGGGTGGATTCGAGCAGCCGGCCAAAGCGAGCCTCCACGAGCTTCGCGTCGCGTAGTACTTTGAGATGCGTGACATCCTTTTTCGTCGTGAGGAAGTAAGCGAGGTGGCCCGATGCCCCGCGCACAGCTTTCGTCGAAACGCTCACATGCACGAGCGCGCCGTCCTGCCGGCGGCGGACCGTTTCATAGATGACGAGCCCGGTGCGTTCGGCCTGGTCTCGCATCTGTCTCTCTTCGGCAGCACCCTCCCCGGGCACGATGAGTTCGACGAGCTGGCGTCCGATTGTGGCCTCGGCTTCGTAGCCGAACATCAACACCGCAGCACGATTCCAATGGTGGACGGTTCCGTCGATCCCGACGGCAATGATCGCATCCGGGGTTTCATCCCAGAGCTCACGGAGTGCATCAGTGTTCATCGATCAGAAAGGGCGCTAGAATTCCCCGGCAACGCCAATCAACAGCATTGTCGCGGCGCCACCTCCAGACGCGAGTAAATTGCGAGAATTACTCGGGTTGTTCTATTGTCCGCTACGATTTCATCGTGAAGACGGGCCCGGTAGCGGCCGAGAATTGCCGGACCGCTGGATCGCCGCGTTCAAACGATCGGATCCACAATGACGCCTCACATGCGTTTCACTCGCACACTTCCAGCTTTCGGTGCAGCGCTTCCAGCAATTCGACGGGACCGCACGGCTTCAATAGCACTACGTCGACGCCCAGTTCAGCCAGCTCGTCGCTTCGGTCTTCATCGTTCAATCCACTCATCGCAATAATTCGCTGCTTTGGTTCCAGCGAGCGAATCGTTCGCACCAGAGCCACTCCTCCCATCACTGGCATCATCACATCCGTCAGCACAAGTCGGATACGTGAGCGATGCTCGAGAAATGCCGTGAGCCCGTCCTTGCCGTCAGACGCGCTCACCACTCGATACTGATTTCGTTCCAGCGTTTGCGCGATGGCCTGACGAATCGCCGGCTCATCATCCACCACGAGCACCAGCTGATTCTGACCGGACGGCAGCGGTGAGGACGGCGCTGGCGGCACAGTCACGGCTCCCGCGTCTCCTGCCGGCAGGTACACCTTGAATAAACTTCCTCGTCCCGGCTCGCTGTACACGGTGATGAATCCACCGTGACTCTTCGCGATTCCCATCACGGTTGAGAGGCCCAGCCCCGTTCCTTTGCCAACATCTTTTGTCGTGAAGAACGGTTCAAAAATGCGATCGATGAGCCCGGCGGGAATTCCTTCGCCCGTATCGGCCACCGAGAGGACCACATACGGTCCCGGTTTCGCCGCGACGTGAATCGAAGTGTCTTCTGCGCGCAAGATCGTGTGATACGCCGAAAGCGTCAGCTTGCCGCCCGCTGGCATCGCGTCGCGTGCGTTGACACACAGATTCATGATCACCTGCGTCAATTGGGTGGCATCAGCGACGATCGGCGGGAGATCCGACGGCGTATTATCGATGATTTTGATTTCCCGCGGAAACGTTTCACGCATCAGCGCAAACATCTCCCTGAGCAAGTGTCGCGGTTGAACCAAGCCGCGATCGCCGCCGATTCCCCGGCTAAACGTGAGCAGCTGCTTGATAATATTGGCGCCGCGTTCCGCCCCCTGCTCCACCATCGTGAGCAAATCTAGATCAGCCGGATCAGACAATTTTTCACGCAGCAGCGACACCACCATCATCGTGGGCGCCAGAATATTATTCAGATCATGGGCGATCCCACTCGATAGCGTTCCGATGGCTTCGAGCCGTTGCGCGCGGAGGAACTGATTCTCGAGTTGCTTACGCTCGGTAATGTCTTCCGCCGTACCGACGATGCGATAAACCTCCCCGTGCTCATCATGCACGGGAAACGCGCGATCGTGAATCCAGCGCGTCGCACCATCCGGACGAACGATCCGGTAAATCTCGTCATAGCCGGCGACCCCGAGCTTTCGATGCGCCGCGTCCCGCACTCGCTCGCGATCGTCCGGGTGAACCGCATCGAGCCGGCTCTCCGGATTGGCATAAAGGCTGACACACGTCCTGTCCCAAATTTCCTCATACGCCGGGCTGACATAGAGCATCTGTGAGTTCGCCGGATCACTCATCCAAAACACTTCGTGGACATTTTCGGCCAGTTGACGAAACCGCTCCTCACTTTGCTGCAAAGCCACCTCTCCCCATTTGCGTTGAGTGATATCTAGCAACAATCCGTGCAGCAACATTCCCCCGTCAGCCTCACGTCGCGCGGTTGCGTTGCCCGCAAGCCAGATCATCTCACCGCCCGGCGTGCGAATCCGAAAGTCGTTCCATTGCGGCACCGCGGTCTCGACCTCCCGCTGTATAACGGCTTTCAACTCATCCAAATCCTCCGGGTGCACGAGCTCAAAAAACGACGACGCATCCCGACTGAGCTCCAGCGGATCAAGGCACAACATCTCCCGGATTTTCTCGCTGATGTAGGGAAAATTCATCGCCCCGTCCCCCTGCACCCGAAATGTAAACATTAATCCCGGCGCGGCCGCCGCGGTTTCCAGCAGTTGCGCCTCGAGCCGATGTCGCTCCTCGAGCGCCGCCTCACCCTTTTTATGAACCGTGATGTCCTGCACCGTCCCAAGCGTTCGCGTGGCGCGCCGCGTCGCACCCTCGCCGGTGAACCAGGTTTGTGCAACCACGCGGAGCCATCGTATTCCTCCGTCGTCCAGTTTGATCCGGTACTGGTGGTCCAACCGGCCATCACCCGCTGGATCGTTCGTGCGCGCGACACTCAGTTGGAAATCGACTCGATCCTCGGGAACGACTCGCTCCATCGACAATACGTCCGATTCCCGTCCCGACCAAATCTCCGCGATCTCAGCCAGCACCGGCGAAATATAGGATTTCCCGAGGAGATGATTTAATTCGAAAATTCCGACGCCGCCCACGCGTGACGCACGTTGCAGTCGTTCTTCACTCTCGCGCAACGCTTCGAGCGTGCGCCGGTGCTCCTTGCGCAATCGACTTTGTTCCATCGCGCCCAGCACCGCCGGACCAAGCCGCGTTAAACGATCCTTGAGCAAATAATCCGCCGCGCCCAACTGCATCGCGGTCACCGCGAGTTCCTCACCGATCGTTCCTGAAACCAAAATGAATGGTATCTCCAGTCCGCTCTCCTTCAACAATTCCAGCGCGCGGAGTCCGCTGAATTGCGGAAGTTTATAATCCGACAGAATGAGATCGAGGCGCTCATCCAAAGATCGGATATAGGCGCTCTCGTTTTCAACCCGCTGCGCGTCCGCTTCAAAACCGGCCACACTCAATCCGCGCCGCAGCAGCTCAGCGTCCACTGCGCTGTCTTCGACCATGAGGACCCTGAGTGGCTTTTTGTGAACATCCATCAATCACTCACTTTCGGCGGTTGATTTAGCAGCAGCCAATAGAGGCCGAAGTTGCGCACAGCCTCAGCAAAACGCTCAAAGTTCACTGGCTTCACAATATAACTATTTACACCAAGTTGATAACTCTCAACCACGTCTCGCTGTTCCTTGGACGACGTGAGCACCACGATTGGAATCATCTTCGTGCGCGCATCGCCCTTGATGCGTTTCAGCACTTCCAGGCCGTCGATCTTCGGCAGTTTAAGATCGAGCAGAATCACCTTGGGCACATCGACGATCTCGCGCGCCTTGTGCGGGCCTTCGCAGAAAATATATTCCAATGCTTCCGCGCCGTCCCGCGCGACGTGAATTCGGTTGACCAGATTCGCCTTGCGCAGAGCGCGCAGCGACAGCTCCAGATCTTCCGGATTATCTTCGACCAGTAATAACTCGATGGCGTTGGGTTCGTTCATGATTTGGCTTCTTTTTCCAGGGTGAAAAAAAATGTTGCGCCGCGATCGACCGCCGCATCGGCCCACACGCGCCCGCCGTGACGATTGACGATTCGCTGCACGATCGCCAGCCCCACGCCGGTGCCTTCGTATTCCTCCGCCCGGTGCAACCGCTGGAACACACCAAAAAGTTTGTCGGCGTAGCGCATGTCAAAACCCGTGCCGTTATCTCGCACAAAAAAAATGTCGGCGCCATTCGTCTTCACGCTGCCGATTTCCACCTCGGCCTTTTCTCGTTCACGCGTGTACTTCAGCGCGTTGGAGAGCAAATTGACCCAGACTTGCTTGAGTAGCGACGAGTCACCTTCGCACGACGGCAGTTTGCCAATGTTGATCTCAACTTTCCTCCCCGCGTGCGTGGTCTGCAAATCCGCGAGCGTCGCGCGTACGAGTTGCTCCGTCTCCACCGATTGCTTGCGCACCGGCTGTCGGCCCAGCCGCGCGAACGCCAGAAGATCATCAATCAACTCGCCCATCCGCTCCGCATTTCCTCGAATCATTTTCAGCTGGCGACGACCGGCCTCGGGTAATTGAGCTCCGAAATCCTCCTCCATCGCCTGCGAAAATCCATCCACCGCCCGCAACGGAGCGCGAAGATCGTGCGACACCGAAAACGAAAACGCCTCGAGCTCCTGATGCGCCGTCTCGATCTCTTGAAGCATTTGATTAAATCCCTCGATGAGCTGTCCAAATTCATGCCCGCTCTCCAACGGCACGCGCAAAGAATAATCCCGACTCTCGGATACCTTCTTCATCGTGCTGGCCAGCTTCACCACCGGCTCCGAAATGTAACGCTGCAGCAGCGCGGAAAGGCCGAACGCCACGATGCACGAAGTCGCCAACACCAGCCCGAGCAGCTCGGCGTACGAATTCAACCGCTGCCGCAATCCGCTGAAATCCGCCTCAAAATAAAGCGTCCCTACTCGATGGTGTTCACGCTCGTCTTCGATCCCACCGAAATAAGTCAGCCGATCGCCGTCGTGAACGGACCCATCAAGTCCCGGTGTCGGAGGAAACGTTCCCTTGTATCCCTCCCGACTGAATCTGGCGAAGGGCACGCCATCTCCGCGATACAAGCACGCAGCCAAAATTTGCGGCTCGGCCCGGAGCGCTGCCAGGGTTTCGGTCGCGGCAACTTTATCGTCGAACGAAATCGCGGCGACGCTGTTCGCGCCGATGATTTTGGCGATCGTCTGCAAATCACGATCGAGCGTCGCCGTGTAGTGATTCACCTCATACAAATAGAGCGTTCCGCCGGCGAGGAACAACGCCGTCGCCGCCGTCAGCATCGTCACCGCGATGATTTTTGTGCGAATAGGAAACTGGGAGAGAAATTTCATGGACTTTCCATTTCCCGAATTCGCTTCACGGTTTTCGCGAGGTTCAACAGTCGCGAGCTGATGCTCACGCCGGCCCGCGAGGCGCGAACGAGGTCCACCGTGAACACAATTTTTTCGCCCTCGACCGCGAAATTGAACGCGGTGAACAACGCCGTTTGTCCCGTGTCGCCGATCGTCAAAACGTGAAACGATTCGAGCACCGCGCAATCCTGAGCTGCGTGGGTTTCACCGGGGCTGACAAAAACGAGATGGGCGCCCTTCAGTTCCGCGATGCCACCAGCGCGCCGAATCACCAGCGAATGGCCGTTGATCATGCGTCCGCGCACCACCCGATCAAGCACCTCACCGAACGGATCATCCCCCAGCACGCCGATGACGATGGGATCGTCTGTTTTCACGAACGCCTCCGCCGGCCAGTCGGCGTATTTCGCAATATTGAAAACCAGCGCAGCCTTGACCGCGTATTCCTCGAGGTGAACCGATTCTGCGCGTGCTCGCGTCGTGAACAAACCACAACCCGCCGCAAGCAGCAGCACCGCGGCCACAATTCGGCGCGTTCCGTTTCGTCTGCGATGGGTTGAGGCGGCGGTCATGTTAGAACCGGATGATGACTTTGCCGTAGATGCTTCGCTGCACCTCGGTCGCCTGGGTTTGAAAAAAGCTCGGCTTGAATTCGGGGTGACTCCGATCGAGCACATTCTGCCCGACGAGTGACAGCTCTAGATCTTTGGATACGCGCCACCCGAGTCGGAGATCGAGACCGAAATAAGAAGGGACGTTAAGCGCGGGGAGCTCGTCCACCCAGCGCGCGGTCACGTCGCATTCGAAACCATGCGGCAAGTCGAGCCACGACCGGACGCTCGCTTGTTGTTGCGGGCTGCTTCCCTCGAGCGCATCGGCGCCGAACGAGCCAAGCTTCGCCGTCGAGGTCGAATGAACCTTCATCTTCAGCAGCGAGTAGTCAGCGCGCAGCCGCCACCGATCCGTGATGCGCATCGTGGCACCAAGTTCTCCGCCGTGCGTTTCCGCCGATGGCTCGTTGTCAAACGTCACGCCGATCTCAACCGGCGATTTCGTGAAATCGAGTTTGGTGTTCGTGAGCGCGACGCCCCGCAGCGATCGGTACTCGTTATAATAGAGAGCGAGATCCACCGACAGACGGTCCGTGAGTTGCCCTCGATATCCCATCTCGTACGCGGTCAGCTTTTCGGACTCGAACTGCCGGTTGCCCTGAATCGAAACCGTAATCGCCGGTCCGCCAGGAAAGATCACGTTGGTCGGTACCCCCGGATACGTGAGTCGAAAATCATCATCCGTGCGCGAAGGCGTCCGCACCGCCCGCGAGACCGCGGCCCACATCGTGTGGCGCGGATTCAACGTGAAGAGCAGGCGGGCGGTGGGTTGAATCTCGTCACCGGTGTAGTCGTTGTGCTCGAACTTCGACCCAAGCGTCAGCGCGAGTTTCTTTTCAACGAGTGCAATTTCATCCTGCGCGAAAGCGCTCGTGAGATTTGTGGTCCGGCTCGTGGGTGCGAGCGCCACTTCAATCGTGTTCTTACTGTTATCCGAAATCTGCCGGTATCCGGCGCCCCAAACGAATGTGTTCCGATTGCCCCACGCGAACTGATGTTGGAAATCGACATCGAACGTATTGCGCGATTCGCCGAGCACAGCCAGCTCGCGAACGCTGCGATCATAGTAGGTCTGTAGAATAAATTCCGAGCGGTTGGTGAACGTGTGCGTCCATTTCGCGAGGACGTTACCGCCGGAAACCGTGTCGGTGTCCTGCTCGTAAAACGAACCGAACGAAACCGGCGTCAGTCGCTGATAAAACTGTTGTTCGCGCCCGCGGTAGATGTCGCCTTGCAAGGTGACCCGATCCGCGCCCGGCGGCTCCCAATCTGCGCGAAACCCAGCGTGCGACAGCGACCACGCGTCATGTGTCATTGTTGGCGGAGACGCCGCGGAGCCAACCGATCCCGTTCCGCCCCCGGCACTGATACGAATCAGCGTTTCCGGAAAACCCCGGCCGAAAATTGCGGAGTCATCGTACGAGCTGTATTTCGCAAAAACGCGGTAATGAAAATAATCGCCCACTTTGCCGCCGTAGCGAATCGCGCCCGACGTGAGCTCTTCGTCACCGGCGCCTTCAGAGATGAGCAACCCCTGCGTGTTCGCCGCTTTCTTCGTGAGAATATTAATGACACCATTGACCGCGTTCGCTCCCCAGAGCGAAGCGCCCGGGCCGCGGATCACTTCGATGCGCTCGATATCTTCGAGCACGACGTCCTGCACGTCCCAAAACGTGCCGGAGAAAAGCGATGTATAAACCGAGCGGCCATCCATCATCACGAGCAGCTTGTTCGCGAAGAGATCGTTGAAGCCGCGCGTGCTAATCGCCCACTGATGCGAATCCACCTTCGCGATATCCATGCCCGGAACCATCCGCAGAATTTCTGGAATGCTCGTTGCGCCCGAGCGGCGGATTTCTTCCTGCGAAATAACCGTGACTGCTGTCGCCGATTGCTGCACGGAGCCCGGACGACGCGACACCGAATTCACCGTCACAGTCGCACCGAGCAATTGCTCCAGGCTCAGATCTGCGAGCTGATCCGGAGTGGAATCAACCGCGAAAGCCGTCTCGACGATCAGGCACGCCAGTAGGATGACTCGTGGAAAAATCTTCATCGTCACCGGCTGTCCTTCGCGTTTTCCAACGTGAAATAAAAGGTCGCGCCGTGATCAACCACCGCATCCGCCCATACCCGGCCGCCATGTCGTTCGATGATTCGCTGCACGATCGCGAGGCCAACACCCGTGCCTTCGTACTCCTCTGCGCGATGCAGTCGTTGGAAAACTCCGAACAGTTTATCGACATAGAGCATGTCGAAACCCGTGCCGTTATCGCGCACGAAGAAAACCGCCGCGCCATCCGCGGTGTTACAGCCAACTTCGATTTCTGCTCTTGCTCGTTTGCGCGTATATTTCACCGCATTCGTCAGGAGGTTCATCCAGACTTGCTTCAACAGCACGGCGTCTCCCGCGCTCTCGGGCAAATCGCCGACACGAACGTCGATTTGTCGATCGCGCCACGGATATCCCAGCTCCTCCAGCGTGCTCTGCACCAGATGACGCGTATCGATCACCCGCTTGTTCAGCTCCTGTCGATTGAGTCGTGCAAACGTCAGCAAGTCGTCCACCAGCGCGCCCATGCGTTGCGCGGAACTACGGATGGTCTGCAAATAACGTTGTCCTTCGTTGGGTAATTTTGGTCCGAAGTCTTCCACCACCGCCTGCGAAAATCCATCGATTGCCCGCAGCGGCGCACGCAAATCGTGCGATACCGAATAAGAGAAAGCCTCCAGCTCCCGATTGGCGGCTTCGAGCTGCATCGTGCGTTCCTTCACGCGTCGTTCGAGATCTGCGTTGAGCAGGCGGATGGTTTTTTCCGCCGCTTTGCGTTCGGAAATATCCGTGCGAATGGCGACGTACTGACGGGGTTTCCCCTCCTCATTGAGGAACGGCACAATCGTTGTATCCACCCAATAAAACGAACCGTCCTTCGCCTTGTTTTTAATTTCTCCGTGCCACACCCGACCCTGGGCAATCGTCATCCACAGATCGCGGATAAACTCTTTCGAATGGAAAGCCGAGTTGATGATCCGGTGATCCTGACCGATCAGCTCTTCGCGCGGATATTTCGAAATCGCGCAGAACTTATCGTTCACGTAAGTGATCTTTCCCTGCGGATCCGTGATCGCCACGATCGCGTGTTCGTCGAGCGCCGCCTTGAGATCGATGATTTCCTTCGTCGATGCACGCAACAGTTCCTCCGCCATTTTTCGCTCTGTCATGTCGGTGGAGATGCCGAACACTCCGTAAATATTTCCAGCGTGATCTCGCAGCGGACATTTTACGGAAATGTACGTGTGCGGACCGTCGTGATGTATCGCCCCCTCCTCTTCCGTCAGCGCGCGACCGGCCGCGATCACGCGCTGATCCATTGCGCGGAACGCCGCGGCGTTTCCCTTGGGAAAAATATCCTCGTCGGTTTTGCCGATAATCGCCTCGCGGCTCAGATGGAAAATTTCCTCGTAGCGCCGGTTGGCCAGGAGATAACGACCTTCGAGATCCTTCGCGTAGATGACCGCGGGAGAGTTGTCGCTGATCGCATCGAGCAACCGCTGGCTCTCGTGGCCGGCGGTTTCCGCGTGCCTCCGCTCGGCGATTTCCTTCTCAAGCGCCCTGTTCGCCACCTCCAAGAGCGCGGTGCGATCTCGCACTCGCGTTTCCAACTCCTCGTTGACGCGTCGCACTTCCGCCTCCGCGCGCATGCGTTCGGCGACTTCCTTTTCCAGCGCGGCATTGGCCTGGCGCAAGGCCAGCGGACTCGGCAGCCGGAGTGCATCAGGCAGCAGCTTCACCAGCAGCACCGCCGTCGGAACAGACGCGAGCGCGGTCAGAGCTTTCACCGACCCGTTCAGCCAATACACCGGGTGCCAGACGACCCAGATCTCCATCAAATGCGTCGCGCCGCACGCCACGATGAACATCGCGAAACAGATGAACATCCAGTGGAATTCCAGATCACGCCGCTTGTTAACGAAATAAATCAGCGTGAACGGAATCGAGAAATACGCGGCCGCGATCAGCGCATCGGATAAAATATGAAGCCACAGAACACCCGGTTGCCAGAGATAGCAGTGGCCGTGAGGCATGAACCCGTCGGGCGAAAAGAGCTTTTGAAAATAATCCATCGGGATTCCTCGGGGGCGATCGGGCGAGGCGCGGCAAATTCTAAATTGCCGCTGCAACAGTTCGCCGCCCGGGGAGGAAGCGGGCTGACAATCGATTCTCGCTCACGGCATTCGGCCATCCGGCGAACGCCAACGAGCGGGCTCTTGAGCTGGAAGATTCTGTTTTTGGATACGCAGCTTGAGTTGGCCACGCAGCGGAAAAAGACCCGGACCACTCTTGCTAGGTTTTGATCAGGAAGGGGGTTTTAGAAGCGTAATCGGAAAATGCCGCAGCCATTTTACTGAGACTCGGTCATCGGCAATGGCTCATCCTGCTGGTCCATCGGCTCGGCTCCATTCGCCGGTTTCAGTAGCGCCCAGCGCAGACTCAATTTGGGTGTCACCCGGCAGAGACTCTCGAAACTGACCGGCTTGATGATGTAATTTTCCGCACCGAGACGCCCGCATTCGATGATGTCGCGATCGTGCCGAGATGCGGTGAGTATGACGACCGGAATGTCCTTTGTCGTTGCGTCCGCCTTGATCCGGCGCAGCACGTCGATGCCGGACATTTTCGGCAAATTCAAATCGAGCAAAATCAATTCGGGCAGTGGCGCAGGCGGTCGGGTGCTGCCCCCCTCGACGCCAAACAGAGCGTGAATCGCCTCTTCGCCGTCCGCGACGACCTTTACCGGATTCGTAAACCGGGCGCGCTGAAACACCCGTAGCGTCAACGCCGCGTCCAACGCGCTGTCTTCGACCAGAAGAACTTCGCCGACCAGTGAAGGCGCATGCTCTCCCGGGCGGTTCGCGAGCTCCGGATCTTCTCCACGGAGAAGACCGTCAATCGGCAGCTGGAGCGCATCGGCCAGGCTGCCGATGCTCTTCAACGTGATATTTCTTCCGCCGCGTTCGATGTCGGCGAGGTAGGTGCGATGCATGTTCGCGCGCCATGCCAGCTCTTCCTGAGTGATCCCCAGTTTCCGGCGCAAGCGCCTGACTGTCACCCCCAGTTGGGATTGCAGCGCTTCCTGGTTTTTTCGAACGCCATATCGTTTTGCCACTGGAGTATAGTGTATCAGCAATTTCAATAGACTAGAAGTGACAATCCTCCTGCGGCCGCATCGCGGCACACTCAGATCGTCCCAATATGCCTCGCGCTATCCAACGTACAACTACGCGATCCCAACCCGTTCCCCGGCGAGTTGTCTCGCGCGCGGCCGTGACTGCGAGCGCGGCTAAATGACCAGAGTTGGTGGGAATAATTTTCATGGTTCGCGAATTTTGATCTCACCCAGCTAACTTCGAAAGCGAGGAGCGAACGCGCAGACCATAATCGATCGCCAACGATTAGCAAAAACAGAACGCAGTATCCCAGACACACTTCACCCTGATTCAGGAATCGGGGATTTGGCCGCGCCATCCAGCAGTCTCTTGGTTTTCACGCTCTGCCGATCAGGGTTATTTCTTGATAGCACGCGGTGCACCACGGTCCCAAGCGCATCGAAAGAATGCGGCTTCATCAGAACTTCTTGAATTCCCGCGGCGCGCAGCCGCTCGGCACCGAGTGTCGCCGTGTATCCACTTATCAACACGATCGGAATATCCACCCGAATCCGCAGAAGTTCTCGCGCCAGCTCGACGCCCGTCATTCCCGGCATTGTGAGATCAGTGATCACGAGATCGTAGGCCTCAGGTGTCGCGTGCATGGCTCTCAATGCCGACGCCGCCTCGGTGTGAATTTCCACCTGATAGCCGAGGTATTCGAGGATTTTCTTTCCCATCTGCGCGAGTCGCTTTTCGTCATCGATGCAAAGAATCCGCTCGCCGTTTCCACGAGGCACACCGCTCGCTTCAGCCTCAGCATCAGGCGCGATGTCCCCAAAATACGCGGGGAAATATAAATCAAATGTCGTGCCTTCTCCCAACCGGCTTCGCACGACAATCGTCCCGTCGTGGTTCCTCACGATTCCATGGACCACCGCCAAACCGAGACCAGTACCTTCACCCGGCGGCTTCGTTGTAAAAAAAGGCTCAAACATCCTGCTCAATGTCGCTTGATCCATTCCGTGGCCGGTATCGCTGATTGAAAGGCGGACGTACGAACCCGGGTTCAAAGTGGGATGCAGCGCCGCGAGCTGCAGATCGACCTCGGAGTTCTCGAGCGCGATTTCCATTCGCCCGGTCCGATCTTTCATCGCGTGCCAGGCATTCGTCCCAAGATTTACGATGATCTGGTGAATCGAAGTCGCGTCGGCAAACACGGGAAAAATGTCTGAGCCAAACGACGGCTTGATTTCAATCGTGCTGGGAATTGTCGCCTTCAACAGCTTGAGCGCCTCGACCACGACCGCCTCGAGCTGCATCTTCGTGCGCTTTTGTTCCTGCTGACGGCTGAACGTCATGATCTGCCGCACAAGATCCGCCGCGCGATTCGCCCCCTCTTGCACCGCATCCAGATACTCCTTCACCGTCTGGTTGTTTGCCGTCTCGAGCTGCGCAAGGGTGCAGTAGCCGTTGATTCCGGTCAGGATGTTATTGAAATCATGCGCGATCCCACCAGCGAGCGTTCCCACCGCTTCCATTTTCTGCGACTGACGATATTGCTCCTCGAGTCGCTGGCGTTCGATGAATTGTCCGAGCTGCGTCCCGATCGCTGAAAACAAAGCGATAATCTCCGCATCCGGCTGCTGCACTTCCGCGGCGAAGAATTCTACGACGCCAAATATTTCCCCACGCAGCAGAATCGGAAACCCACTCCCGCTCTTCAGTCCAGCGCGCAACGCGGCTTCTCGCCGCGGATGTTTTTCGTCATCTGGCACGTCCGCTTCTTTCAAAAAAATAGGCTGCCGCTCCGCCAACAACCGTCCCGGCAATTCCACACCTTCCGCATACGCCGCCGCGCGGGTGAGTTCGATAAACGAGGAGAGTTCCCCTCGCGGTGCCTGCCACAGCTCAACGCAGCCCATCGTGCGCGTGGTCTGGTCGAAGGTCCAAAATCCCGCGTAGTCCGCCTCTAGTCCACGCGCCGTGATTTCCAAAATATTCCGCATCGTGGGCTGCAGCGGTTGCGCCTCGGCCAATACCCGCGTGATGGCGTGTTGCAGACGTTCCCGCGACTCTGCGCGTTTGCGGTCGGTGACATCCTGCTCAACGCCCGCGATGCGGATCGGTTTACCCGTCGGTCCGTAGAACGGCGTGGTACGTCCATGTATCCAGCGGACCCTGCCATCCAGCCGCTTGATTCGAAACTCGTGTTCAACACTACAGCGCTCCGCGATTGCCCGCGCCTCACTGCGCCGAAACATCTCCCGATCCTCCGGGTGAATCATCGCAATAAATTCCTCATAACTCATCACGCCATCCGCCGGCGCACGGCCATACAACCGAAACATTTCTGCCGACCACGTGCCGGATTGATTCACGAGATCAAGTTCCCAGCTCCCAATTTTCGCCAGCGCCTGCGCCGCCGCGAGTCCCACCTCGCTCTTCGCGACCGCCGCCTGTTGGAGGCTGAGCATCAACATCACCAGACCAATCGAAAAACCCAGGACCCGCGTACACCACAGTAGTGCGATCCAGTCTGGGTTGTAAGAATAGTAATGCTGAATCGGCACCGCGATCGCCACGATCGCGTAGGGAACGCAAAAAACACACGCGACGAGCGCACCCGGCAGCTGAGTTTTTTTCCAAATTCGAAAAAGCCAGATCAATACCGCCACCCGCGCCATCGCCACTGGTATGAACATGACGATCAGGTTCGCGAGTATCCCATAAAAATTTCCGGAAGGCCCCGTCACTCCCCACCCGGTCTCAAGCACGGCTTGCAGCCCGTGACGGTTGAACACGACAATGGGAATCCCACCCAAAAAATACACCGGCGCCAGCCACCGCGGCAGTCGCACTCCCGCCAGATCCACGCATCCGCTCAGCAGATACCACGTCGCAAAAAAACAAAGGACGTCCGCGACAGAATACCATTCGTTGGACCACCCGCCCAAATCATGGACCACCGGCAGTAAGATCGCCGCGCGAAATCCCTCGATCAACCAGCTCCAGGCGAACAGCCGCGCAAACCGCGATGGTCTCTGGCGATTCAGGAAATAGAAGACGCCCGCAAACGCGACGTGCAGCAGGATGATGACCTGATAATAGGCGGGAAGCATCGTCTGCTGGTTGTGCTACTCGTAGGCGTCTGAATCAATCTCTCCCTCGGTCACACCGTCAGCTCGAGCCAAAAACCGGGGGGATTTTCGAACGACGCCCACAAATTTCCGTTCGCGGCATCGGACTTACAGCATCTGGAGTGATCCAGATCGGTTGATGAGCAACTGGAAGGAGGAGTGATCAGCGGGCGAACTTGGAATTCCAGCATATATCGGCGCTTCCTAACGCGAGCTAAAGCCTTCCTCATCCACTCCGCCGGGAAAAAGCTTTGCCGCGTCCGCTCCGGGCCTTTTGCTGGTCGTTCCCATTTTTTCCATGACCTCCGCCGAGATCCGCCAGTCCTTCCTCGATTTCTTCGCCCAGCACGGCCACACGATCGTCCCGTCGTCGTCCTTGCTGCCTGATTCGCCCGGACTGCTATTTACGAATGCCGGCATGAATCAATTCGTGCCGATCTTCCTCGGCGATCGCGCGGCGGACGTTTCGAAGTGGGCCGGCGCGCGGCCGAGCGCAGATACTCGCGCCGCGGATACGCAGAAATGCATCCGCGCGGGCGGCAAGCACAACGACCTCGAAGACGTCGGCTTCGACACCTATCACCACACGCTCTTCGAAATGTTGGGCAACTGGTCCTTCGGCGACTATTTCAAAAAAGACTCGCTCACCTGGGGCTGGGAACTCCTCACGAAAGTCTGGGGCATGCCGCCGAAACGGCTGTTCGCCACCGTGTATTCACCTAATAAGGCCAAAGGTGACCCGTCCGAGTTCGACCAGGAAGCTTACGACATTTGGGCCGGAATTTTCCGCAAAGAGGGACTCGATCCCGCCGTCCACATCGTCCACGGCAACAAGAAGGATAATTTCTGGATGATGGGCGACACCGGTCCATGCGGCCCGTGTTCAGAAATCCATTTCAACCTTCTCCCCGGAGACGACGAAGCGGAAGGCCGCGCGCTCGTGAACTCGAGTAGCCCGCGTTGCATCGAGATTTGGAACCACGTTTTCATCCAGTTCAACGCCAACGCCGATGGCTCCTTCTCCCCGCTCGCCGCGAAACACGTCGACACCGGCATGGGTTTCGAACGCGTCGCCGGCATTCACGCGACGACGAATGGGTTTAAGGATTTCACCCGCGACCCGTCGAACTACAACGCCGACGTCTTCGCGCCGCTCTTCGCAAAAATCACCGAGCTCTCCGGCAAAGTTTATCACGGCACCGTGCCGACGAAGCGCGAAGGCCTCAGCGAGCAGGAGAACATCGACATCGCCTTCCGCGTACTCGCCGACCACGCGCGCTGCGTAAGCTGCGCGATCGCCGACAGCATTCTCCCCGGTAACGATGGCCGGAATTACGTCATCCGCCGAATTCTGCGTCGCGGAATTCTGTACGGAAAAAAACTCGGACTGCCGACCGGCTTTTTCGAGCAACTCGTCGCGCCGGTCGTCGCTTCTCTCGGCTCGGTTTTCCCCGAACTACGATATCAACAGGACACCATCCAACGCGTCATCCGCGGAGAAGAAGAATCATTCGGCCGCACTCTCGATCGCGGTCTTTCGCTTATGAGCAGTCGGCTTTCGATGCTCGAAGGAATTTGGAAAACTGCGCCTAGCAAAAATGGCATTCCGTCGGCGGAAATTGGTGAAGCTACATCCGACAGGAACCAAAACGAAAGCATTCAATTCATCAGCAGACCCGGTGTATTTCCCGGAGTCTTCGCTTTCGAACTCTACGACAGCTACGGCTTCCCGCTCGATATGACGCAGCTCCTTGCCACCGAGCGTGGTCTCACCGTCGACACGGCCGGTTTCGACGTCGAGATGGAGAAACAACGTGAGCGCGGACGCGCCGCACAGAAAAAAGAAATCGTCATCGCCGCCACCGAAGGCGACACCGCCGCCGACCTCAAGCCAACCACGTTCGTCGGCTACACGCAGACGCGCGCACACGCCAAGCTCATCGACGTCGTCAAATCCGAGAAGGACGCCTTCCTCGTTTTCGACCAAACTCCATTCTACGCCGAGATGGGCGGACAAGCCGGTGACACCGGCGACGCGCTCATCAACGGCCAGCTCATCCACATTACTGATACAGTAAAAGACAAAGCCGGCCGCCACCTCCACAAGATCGACGCTTCCGCTCTCGGCTCGCAGCCAGCTCTCAGCTCCGGTTCCGCCGCCGAGCTCTCCGTTGATGTCGTCCGTCGGCGCGCGATCTCGCGCCATCACTCCGCCGCTCATTTGATCCATTGGGCGCTGCGTAAAACGCTCGGCACTCACGTCCGGCAAGCCGGCACATCGAAAACGCCGGAGCGCATGCGTTTCGACTTCTCACATTTCGAAGCGGTGACTCACGCGCAGCTCCGTGAAGTCGAACAGCTCGTCAACGAGAAGGTCATCGATAACGCGAAAGTCGAAAGCTACGAAACCGAGTTTGATAAAAAGCCCGAGGGCACCCTCGCCTTCTTCGGCGATAAATACGGCCGCATCGTCCGCGTCGTCGATATGGGCGGCTACAGTCGCGAACTCTGCGGCGGCACCCACGTCGCCACCACCGGCGAAATCGGCGTCATTAAAATCGTTGCCGAGATGGCCGTCGCCGCGGGCACGCGCCGGATCGAAGCGGTCGCCGGTCAGGCCGCCTTCGACTTCATCGCGACTCGTGAAGCCGCGCTCGCCGCCGTCGGCGCGCAACTTTCCGCCGGCCCTCTCGACGTCGCGAAAAAACTCGAGTCCGTTCTGGCGCATCAAAAAGAGCTCGAGAAAAAGCTGAAAGCGATCGAGCAAAAAGCCGCAGCCGGTTTGGCCGACGATCTCGCCGCGAAAGCCGTACAGCGTGGCGAACTTAAATTCGTTTCCGCCGTGGTGAGCGCCAGCGATCCTGAGCTCCTTCGCTCGATCGGCTCGCAAGTCCTCCACAAAATTGGCGAAGGTGTGGTCACTCTCGGCGCCGCATTTGGCGACCGCGCGAGCCTCGTTGCGTTTTGTTCACCCGCTGCGATCAAAGCCGGCCATCAAGCCGGCAAGCTCGTGGGCGAACTCTCCGCCAAACTCGGCGGCAAAGGCGGCGGCAAACCCGATTTCGCAATGGGCGGCGGCAAAGAGCCGGGCAAGCTGACGGAAGTGCTCTCGGCGTAAAGTTTCTCCGCTTCGTTCAGGGTCGTTCTCGTTCTCTTTATCGTTCTCGTTCTCGCTCCCCCTTCGATTTTTCGAGGGAAATTCGAGAACGAGAAAGAGAACGATTACGAGAACGATGCGCCGCTTCGCGGCGTTAACCCACCCAGCGCTCCAGCACCCGCGTGAGTTCCGCGATCCGCAGGGGCTTGCTCAAATAATCGTTCATGCCGACTTGCATGCAGCGGCTGCGATCATCTGACGTTGCATTCGCAGTAATCGCGACCACGGGCGTCCGTGAATCACGGCGGCGGATTTCCAGCGTCGCCGTCCAGCCGTCCATTTCCGGCATGAGGCAGTCCATGAAAATCAAATCGTAGGCATTGAGCCGCGTTTTTGCCACCGCTTCGGCTCCGTTCTCGGCGAATTCCACGACGCAGCCAATTTTCTTCAACATTCCTCCCACGACGACGCGATTCACACTGTTGTCTTCAGCAACCAGCACCCGCAGCCCGCGGCGACACGCTTTCGGTTGATCACCATTCACCGCAACTTCCAACTGCGCGCCAGCCGGTCCATCACGAAGCGCTTCCAGCACCTGGTCCGGATGTACTATAGGTTTCACTACCAGACCCGTGAACTCCGATGGGAACGGCGAGGAGGATTCGCGGCGATGATTGGCCGGCAGCAGCAAAATCATTTTCACGGTCTTCAACTCGGGCACTGCGCGCACATTTTTAACGAAGTCGCCTGCCCCTTCCTCAGCCAAAGAATGATCGACCAAAACAAGATCGAACGGCTCATGCGCCGCCGCCGCCGCACGTAGCTGCGCCAGCGCATCGGGCGCCGAGTAAGCCTCTTCGCACGAAATCCCCGTTGAACTCAGGAGTCCTTTGATCGCCGCACCCGCACCCGGCAAGTCATCGACCACGAGAATACGCAACTGCGGACCGGGCGGCGGCGGCACCGGAAGCTGATCAACTTGGAGCGGGACCGTGAACCAAAACGTCGATCCCTGACCAAGTTCGCTTTCCAGACCAATGTCGCCGCCCATGAGCGCGATCAGGCGCTGGCTAATGGCAAGACCGAGTCCCGTGCCGCCGAATTTCCGCGTAGTGGACGCGTCCGCCTGGGTGAATTTCTGGAAAAGCCGCACCCGTACTTCGCCGGGAATTCCGATTCCAGTGTCCGCCACGGAAAATCGCAACCAGGTCCGGTTGTTATCAGAACTCGCCGCCAGGCGACTGACGCGGACGACGACATGGCCCTTGCTCGTAAACTTCAGCGCGTTGGAGACCAGATTGAGCAACACCTGTCGCAGCCGAGCCGAATCGCCGTACACCGCGGAAGGCACGTCGGGGCCAAGATCGAGGACGAGTTCAAGCTCGCGATCACCGAGTCGGGCCGAAGCAATTTTGAGCACTTCGATCACCGGTTGTCGCAGATCGAACAGCGTATGCTCCAACACGACTTTCCCTTCGTCGATCTTCGAAAAATCAAGAATGTCGTTGATGATCGCCAGCAACGCTTCCGCCGAAGCGCGGACCGTGGTCATGTATTCCCGCTGCTGCGAATTCAACGGCGTATCGAGCATGAGTTCGGCGGAACCGATCACGCCGTTTAATGGCGTGCGGATCTCATGACTCATCGTCGCCAGAAATTCGCCCTTCGCGCGGTTGGCGGCATCGGCCGCTTCTTTCGCTTCACGCGCCTGAGCCGCGGACGAGCGCTCCAACGCGAGTTCACGCGCCTGGTTCAACCGCTCGCGTTCCTGCATCATCACGCGATTGCGTCCTCGCCAGATAAAGAATCCGGCGACACCGGCCGCAAGC